>NZ_CP092827.1:2183214-2487857 GCF_022533585.1 Pseudomonas sp. LS.1a | reverse complement strand
GGGAGCGCGAGAGGGCCTTCATCGAACGGCTGTCACCGCAGTCGCGGCATTTTCGCTTCCTGTGCCAGATCAAGGAGCCCGGTGAGGCGATGCTCGACCAGTTGATGGCGGTCGACCAGGACCGACAAGCCGCCTATGTCGCCCTCGCCCATGTGGACGGCGAGCTGCAGGAGGTGGGCATATCGCGTTATGCCGCCATTGCCGGCAAGGATGAATGCGAATGCGCCGTGACGGTGCTCGACAGCTGGCAGCACCATGGCCTGGGCCGCCTGCTGCTCAAGCACCTGACCGATCATGCCCGGGCAAAGGGCCTGCGGCAGATGTACTCGATCGACTCAGCCGCCAACCTGGCGATGCGCGACCTGGCCAAGGCGGCAGGATTCACCACCAGCACCGATCCGGATGATCCGGCCCAGGTCATCCATCGCCTCAACCTGACCTGAAGCGCCGTTGCGCCAGCGCCTGGGGCAGCCACCGTGCTGCCCCGCCGCTTCAAGCCTCACGACCTCCGGCCATATCCGCACGAGGAGGGTATCCATGAACAGCAACTCGCGGAAACTGATGGAAAAGCTCTACGGCAAGCAATGCCAGGTCGACAGCGCTGAGATCGCCCCCCTGCTGCATCAATTCGCCGAACCCTTGCCCGACCTGAACTCCCCCGCATTCGCTGCGCTGTTCGACCGCTACGCCGACGCCCGTGTAGTGATGCTGGGCGAGGCAAGCCATGGCACCAGCGAGTTCTATCGCGCCCGTGCAGCAATTACCCGGCGTCTGATCGAACAACACGGATTCAACATCGTGGCCGTCGAAGCCGACTGGCCGGATGCCGGACACGTCGACCAGTACGTGCGGGGCTTGGCCCATTCGGCATGGAAGCGCCATATTTTCAGCCGTTTCCCAACCTGGATGTGGCGCAACAGCGAGGTCAAGGCATTCTCCCACTGGCTGCATGGACACAATCGCCTGCTGGCCGTCGAGCGCCGCGTCGAGTTTAGAGGCCTGGACGTCTACAGCCTGCGCAACTCCATTCATGAAGTGCTGGCCTTTCTGGACCGGGCAGATCCGCACCTGGCTCGCGAAGCGCGCCGCCGTTATGGTTGCCTGACGCCCTGGCAGGATGACCCGGCCCTGTACGGCCACTTCGTCGAACGCGGTGGCGTCATGCCGTGCGAGCAGCCTGTGGTTGAACAGCTGAATGTGATGCTGGCCGAACAACTGTCGGGCCTGATCCGCAACGATGAAGCGTTCTTCAATGCCACCCAGAACGCACGGGTGATCATCGCTGCGGAGCAATATTACCGCGCGATCTACCGAGGCTCGACTGCCTCCTGGAACCTGCGCGACCGGCATATGTTCGATACCCTGCGCGCACTGCTGGAACATCGCGGGCCACACGCCAAAGCCGTAGTCTGGGCACACAACTCCCACATCGGCAACGCAGATGCCACGGAAATGGGCTGGAAAGGCCAGTTCAACATCGGTCAGCTGTGCCGCAACGCCTTTGGCCGGGAGGCCGTGCTGATCGGCATGGCCACTGATCGCGGTCAAGTGGCCGCCGCCAGTGACTGGGATGGCGACATGCTGATCAAGGACATCCGCCCTTCGCGGTCGGACAGCTGGGAGCACCAGTTCCGCCTGGCAGGCGTACCGGCTTCCTTGACCGACTGGCGAGACCTACAGCGCAAGGAGTTGCGTCGCATCTTGTCCATGCCACTGCTCGAGCGCGCGATCGGCGTCATCTACCGACCGGAGAGCGAACGGCTGAGCCATTACTTCGAAGCAGTGCTGGCCGAGCAATTCGATGCCATGCTCTGGATCGAACAGACCCAGCCGGTCAACGCCCTGCCTCTGCCGAAACAACAGCATCTCGAGCCGGAAGACGAAACCTATCCGTTCGGCGTCTGAATATCCGGCCTGCAAGCCTCAGGGGGAAGAGGCTTGGGGGCCGCGACTGGCGAGCATGTCCGCCACATACTGGCTTCTGCCGCTCAGCCGGCCGCTGCCATGGGCAAAAATGACCAAGGCACGGGTGTCGGTAGGTAACCGTCGGTCGGCCAGCAGTTCTACGCCCGGCCATTTCATCGAACGCAGCTGCACCTCAGTCATCTTCAGCCTCCCCGGCACGCACCCTGGAGGACTCCGCGAACCCGGCCTTGTCCATAAGCGCGATGACTTCTTCGTCCGAAGTCTGGGGAAAGTCCTGGTACCAGTAGCCGACCGAAACCATCCGCTCAGGCACCAGCGGGCAGACCACCTCGTCCACTTCGCCCCACATGGCCTCCAGCGTTTCCGGTGGCGCGACTGGCACCGCGACCACGATACGCACAGGCGACAACGCCCGTGTCGCCTGAATGGCCGCCATCATCGAGGCTCCGGTTGCCAGGCCATCATCAACCAGTATTACGGTCTGGTCCTTGAGCCGAAGCGGTGGTCGGGTACCTCGATAGGTGCGCTCGCGACGTATCAGTTCCTGGGTTTCCCTGGCAACTACGCTTTCCAGCAAGGTGCGATCGACCGGATAAGCCCGCAGCGCATCGTCGTTGAGAATCTTCACCCCACCCCCGGCGATCGCACCCATGGCATATTCAGGGTGCGATGGTATTCCAAGCTTGCGCACTACCAGCAGGTCCAGGCGAACCTTGAGGGCGGTAGCGACCTCGTAAGCCACCGGCACGCCGCCTCGTGGCAAGGCGAGCACGATCACATCAGACCGTCCGGCATATCGGCTCAACAACGCCACCAGGCAGCGACCGGCTTCAGCACGGTCGGGGTACAGGGTGCGACGAGCAAGATCATGCGACATGCAAACCTCCCGCGCCGCGACGGGCGCCTGTCGTTTCAGCTACTGGCAAGCACTACTACCATTCAAGGCACCGTCGCCCGGGCCCCTTCAGGCAGCAGGTCGAACTGCTCGAGGCAGCGCTTTTCGTCGTCTGCCGTCAACCCCTTGTATGCGCTCACTTCCCGCATCGGCGTTTCCAACAAGGCCAGGCGTATTACCCCATTGCGATCCAGAAACGTTTGCGCCAGGCAGGTACACACCGGCTTACCGACCAATGCCGTGAGCTTTTCATCCTCAGGGGTGTTCACCCGGGCCTGCAGGCTGTCTGTGCAATTCTCCACGATACGGTCCACCGAGCGCCCCGCCAGCCAAAGCGTGCCGCCAGCGAGCAACGCCAGGAGCAGCAACATGCTCAAGAGCACGTTCGACTCCTGGGTGACCGAGCGCAGGAAGGCAAGCCGAGCCTGCCAGCCCGTGGCCTGGCCATTGAATATGGTCTTGCCTACCGTGCGTTTCACGCCACGCTGCACCACCCACCCCAACGCCACGCACAAGGCGAGCAAGGCCAGCAGCATAAGTGGATGTTGCATCGGCAGGCGCCAGTTCGGGCTCAACGACCGGTAGGCAGCTACCACGACGAGCAATGCGAAGATTGCCACGATCACCCCCAGGCTACCTCGTGGCCGATGCATCCAGGCCCGCAGTTTCGCCCTTGCTTGTGTATCCATGACAGCCTCCCGGCCCAGGCTAGCGCACTGGGTCAATAGCAACCGTTTCGTGGTACTCGGGTACGTACACCTGCCAACCGAGCTCGATGCTGATCCGCCGCCGCAACGTGTCGGCGGCGTGCGGCTCACCATGGATGACATAGGTCTGGCGTGGCGGGCGGGCGAAACCGCGCAACCACTCCATGATCTCGTCGGCATCGGCGTGCGCAGAGAGATTATCCATCGCATGCACCTGGGCCCGGATAGGCACGTCTTCACCGTGCAGGCGCACACTGTGCGCGCCAGCTACGATATCGGCGCCGCGCGTACCTCCGGCCTGAAAACCAGAGAACAGAATGCTGTTGCGCGGGTTGGGTGCCAACGCCTTGAGATGGTGCAGAACGCGCCCACCGGTCGCCATGCCACTGGCGGCGATGATGACCGCAGGTTCACGCAGCTGATCCAGACGCCGGGATTCATCTACCGTGCGGATGATATGCGTGCCCCTGCACATTGCGGCGCATTCCTCCGGTGTCAACCGATGCTCGCTCCTGAACTGCTGGTACAGGACGGTTGCGTCGGTGGCCATCGGGCTGTTGAGGTAGACCGGGATATCAGGTATCAGGCCATCGCGCTTGAGCTTGTACAGGTAGTACATCAGCAATTGGGCACGGCCAACGGCGAACGACGGCACCAAGGTGATGCCATGACGCAGGAGGGTCTGGTTGATGACCTGGGCCAGGAATTGCTCGGTCGATTCGGTTGGATGCTGGCGGTCGCCATAGGTGGACTCCACCAGCAGCACATCTGCCGTCCTGATCAGTTCCGGTGCACGCATGATCGGGTCTTGTGGCCGTCCCAGGTCGCCGGAAAAGACCAAGGTCTGACCATCGGCCTTGATCTGCACCGTCGCCGCGCCGAGTATGTGTCCAGCCGTACGCAGCAGCAGCTCCATGCCCTGCGCGACCATGATCGGTTGATGCAGCGCCACAGGGCGCAACAGTGCCAAGGCGCGCTTTGCATCCTGTTCGGTGTAAAGCGGGCGTGCCGGCGAATGCCTGGAGTAGCCATGCCGGTTGGCATGCTCGGCCTGCTCCTCCTGCAGCCGGGCACTGTCGAGTAACAGGATCTCGGCCAAGGCACAAGTGGCCGGGGTTGCGTAGATAGGCCCGGTATAGCCCTCCCGCGCGAGCACCGGAAGATAACCGCTGTGGTCGAGATGGGCATGGGTCAGTACCACGGCATCGAGCGCGCTCAGCGCCGCCGACAACGGTTCCCAGTTGCGCAGGCGCAGTTGCTTGTAGCCTTGAAACAGCCCGCAGTCGATCAGCACGCGGCTGCTGTCGCGAGTCAGCAGGAACTTGCTGCCAGTCACGGTCCCGGTACCACCAAGAAATGTCAGTTGCATGGCCAGGGCTCCAGGGCTTCGAGCGCTTGCGGGTGAAACGCCAGGACGCTGCACGGTGGACGGCTGATGATGCGCTCGGTAGTGTCGCCCAGTAGCTTGTCCAGGCCCTTGGGTTGCACGACCCCCATGACCACCGTGTCGATGTCCAGCGCAGCGACCTGCTCGCGAATCACATGCACGGGGCCACCTTCCATGAAGTGGCGGCGATCCGCCGCGACCCCCTCGGCGTCCGCCAAGGTGTCGAACGGTTCCTTCAAGGCACTGCGCATCTCATCGATCCACGCCTGGGTGACGTTCATGTCCGAGGCGAACACGCCTGCCAGGTTGTAGGCCGAGAGCAGGTGCAACTGCGCATCGCATTGCAGCGCCAGCGCCTGCGCGGCACGGATCAGCCCACGGTTGAAGGACGCCTGGACGTCGGGTGTTTCGCTGAAAGAAGTGTCGACGGCGACCAGCACGCGCTTGGGCAGCGACACCGCGGCCGCCGGCACGAAATGCGTGACACCCTTCAAACCCCGCATCAAGGCGCAATCCAGAGGCGTGCGGAACAGTCGCACCATGGCTGGCGTCGCTTCGCTGTCCTTGATGACCATATCGGGCTGCAGTTCGCTGATGTAGTCGATGGCCTGGCTGCGGATGTCGTCCGCCTGCAGGCTGTCGACCGTCAAGGCGATGCTGCCGCCACGGTGACGCTCGACCAACCCCGCCAGCCGCACACGGTAGTGATCGAACTGGCGCTGGATATCTGCCTCGTTCAATCGCTCTTCGCGCAGCAGGTGCTCCTGCGTCGGTTCGAACAAGCCCAGCACATGCACACTGGCACCACTGACATGCGCCAGGGCCAGGGCCCTGCGCAGTGCGGCCGAATGCGGATCGACCTCGGTGAGCAGCACCAACAGTTGTCGATATTGACCCATGGTGAACCTCCGGGCTTGCGCGGCTGGCGTGATGATGTAGGCGATTGTCCGAAGACGGGCCGCTTCGCGCTTGATGCAGATCAGAAAAACCACCGTCGAGCCTGAACTTGACGATTGTCAGAACCGGCGCCGCCCAGCACGGTACAACCACTGCAGCAAGCATCGACCAGGTGACCGGGAGGCGACATGAACAGGCAGCAGACTGAACAGCCAGACGCGTGCGAGCATTGGATCGAAAAGCTTTCGGACGGCTCTGCCGTACTGATCCGCCCGCTGGATGAGAAAGACCGCGAAAGGGACCGCCGCTTTCTCGGCACGATCGCCTACGAGGCACGGCGTTTCCGCTTCATCGCCGGCCTCAGTGGCGGCCTTCCGAGCCTGGATGCGCAGCATATGCCTGTGGATCATCACCAGAGCGAAGCCTACGTTGCCCTGGTCCATGCAGATGGCCAGTTGCGGCAGATCGGGGTCAGTCGGTATGCCAGTGTTCCCGGCAGCCGGCTCTGCGAATGCGCCATAGCCGTACACGAAGAATGGCAACGCAAGGGGTTGGGCCGGCTGCTGATGCAGCACCTGATCGCGGCCGCGAAGCGCAATGGCTTTCACTGCATGATCTCCAGGGACCTGGCGAACAACTACGCCATGCACCGGCTGACCAAGGGACTGGGGTTCAGCTCACGCTACCTGGGTGGCGATGTCAGCGAAATCATTCACGAACTTGACCTTCGCGCCTGAAAACAAGGCCCTTTCGGGCCTTGCAGCCTAGCCTCTGGAATGCTCCGGTGAAATCACCAGCACGCTGCTGGACAATCGATGCAATACCCGCTCCGCCGTGCTGCCGATGAACCAGCCAATGCCGTGATGGTGGTAACTGCCCATGACCAGCACATCGATATCATTGTTCTCCATGAACAGCGCCAGCACCTTGGCCGGGTCTCCCAGCCTCAGGTGGCGGTGTTCGGCGGCGATACCGTTACGTTCGGCCAGTGCCTGGAATGCCTCGCTTTGCGCCTCGTGCAGTGTCTGGGCGAGGTTGGAGTCGAACAGAAACGAATGCTCGCGGCTGCCACCTGAGTCCAGGTACATGGACCCGAGGTCGTAGGCATATAGCAGTTCGATCTGAGCGTTGCACTGTAGTGCCAGTTTCAGCGCTTCACTGATGATCTGGTCGTTGAACCCCTCAAACTGGTCCTCGGGGCGGGACAGGTCCACGGCAGCCAGAATCTTGCGCGGCAGCGCGTGGCTGGCCTGATGCACCAGGTGCAGGGGGATGCGGGTTTCCCGCAGCAACTGAATGTCAAGCGAGGTGAACATCGCCCGCGCCCACCAGGGTTCATGCTCGAAGGCCTTGATCAGCATGGCGAACGGCTGCTCGCGCAGGTGGACGAGGATCTCGTCCAGCGGATGCTGCACCCATACCACTTCGGTGGTGACCGTGACCCCGTTACGGCGCATCGAAAGCGCTTGGGTTTCCAGCCATGCACGGTGTTGCTGTACATAACCTTCACGCATCACAGCCAGCGCCTGGTCGTTGACCATGCCCGCCGTGGCAAGGCCTTCGAGATAGTCGAAAGCAACGATATGCAGGGCCATGCCCTTGGCCTTGGCCAGCGCAGCCGCACGGTCGTAGGCCGGGGTGCGCCGCATCAGGGGCGAGGCGATCAGCAGGAGTCTTTGCGGGTTGTCCATGGCACACCTCAGCGGTTGGGAAGTGTTCCTGGATCATCCATCACCCGCACCTGACGGATTTGATGTTTATCAACTGAACCACTGGACGGACAAACGGCAACGCCCGCTGCGCGGAAATTTGATGCTGGTCAAAGCTTCTGGCCGTTAACGGCGCAATCTGGCCCTAAACCAACAACAATCATCGAATGCCCCGGAGGCGTGCCATGGCGCTCATGAAAACCATCGAAGTTGCCTATGGTCGTTCGCCAACCAGCGCGATGGCGTTATGAAAATGGCCGTTACACCCTGAACCACCCCTGTTGTCGGCAGGGATGCCTTCGTTTCGCATGGATTTGCAGCTGGTTTGCTCATGCATGCTTTTTGGAGGCTTCCATGAACATCTACGTCGAAAATAATCCTCAGCAGAACCGCTGGTGGGTCCGCATGGACGACTGCCGGGTGAGCTTCAATACGTCCGCCGAAGCGCAAGCCTTTGTCGACCGGTTGAATGCGCGCCTCAACGCGCCCCACTCGCGGGACATGCTGGCCGACTGGTCACCACGCTCAGGTATGGGCAACGTTGGCAAAGCCCATGCAGGGATGGCAGCCCAGGCAGATCTCCGATGCGCGAAGGAGGCCTGAAAATGACTGGCCTACTGAAGGTGACCTTGCTCGACCAACCTGCAGCGTCGAACCCGGCAACCCCGATTCACCTGAAACCGCTAACAACCCTGTGCACAGAGTGCCGTGTCAGCGGGCTGTGCCTGCCCACCGGTCTGCCCGTGCATGACAACAGTTGCCTGGGCGCACTGATCGGCCCGCGCATGCGTATTCGCAAAGGCGCCGCACTGTTCAACGCCAACGATCCGCTGACGACGCTTTATGCCGTGCGCTGCGGCAGCTTCAAGACCAGCCTGAACAGCGCCGAAGGCCAGGGCGTGGTGATCAATTTCTGGATGCCGGGCGATGTACTTGGGCTCGACGCCATCGCCACCGAGCATCACGTATGCGATGCCATTGCCCTGGAAGACAGCGAGGTGTGCCCTGTCCCCTATCGCCGGCTGCAGGCATTGGCGCGGGACTTTCCCGTCCTGCAGCAAAGCCTGAACCGTTTGATGAGCCGAGAAATCGTGCGCGAGCATGAGCGGGTGCTGATGCTGTGCAATCTCACCGCCGAACAGCGCCTGGCAAGCTTCCTGGTCGGGTTGTCACGGCGCTTCGTCAGCCGCGGTTATTCTGCCCACGGCTTCATGCTGCGCATGTCCCGGGAAGACATGGCTTCGTACCTGGGCTTGCGCCTGGAAACCGTGTGTCGCTCGGTCGCCCGCTTGCGCGCGCTGGGCATCGTCAGCATGCGTGGCAGACTCGTCGAGATACTCGATCTGCCAGCCTTGATAGCCCTCGAGCAAGGCGGCGCGGAAGTCAGCCCCAAGGACACCCCGAAGGCGCCATGCTCGACACGGTGAAGTCAGCCATGGTGCCGTCGCGCTGAGCATCGGCATGCTGGTGGGGCTCGAGCGCGAGCGCAAGAAAGACCGCAACGAAGATCATGCCGCCGCCGGCCTGAGGACCTTCGCCATCACCACCCTGCCAGGCTACGTCAGCCTGTTGCTGGCCGGGCCTGTGCTGGTTGGCAAGTCACAGCCGTGAGGCCCTTGGCCGCCGCCGCTGTACTGTCGAACCTCGCCAGCATCGCGCAATAAAAAACATCTCTGAGGGTGCGTTTTCCTTATGACTCTACGGCGCGCGCCATAACAGGACATAAATGATCATCGATATATCAACCGACTCAACAGACGCTCGACGATACCCTGCCGAACAAAAAAGCAAAAAAAACCTAGGAAACCCTAGGTTTTTTGCAAGTAGCACCTTGGATGGTGGCTTTAACGCCCAGGCTCAGGATACGTCGCGCAGAAATCAACCTCCACAGCCGGAAGCGCATCAATCTCGGGCGTTTTGCCAAGCGCGACCGCGTCTTCCAAAACAATTTCCCTGGATCCTAGTTCATGTTCAAGGTCTGCACGAATCATGCGAAGCAAAGACCAGGTCAGCACACCGAGCACAGGTATCAAAGGCAGCGCGACGACAATGGTTGAAGTCTGAACAGCTTTCAGCCCGCCGACCTTGAGAAGCCCGATGCCAATGACCGCCAGTAACAGCGCCCATACAATCCGCAGCCAGCGCTGAGGTTCTTCATAACCGCTCAGCTCATTGGATGTAACTGACGCAAGCACATAAGCTGCCGAATCAAGCGTCGTCGCCAGGAATACAAAGCAAAGAAGAACGAAAGCGCCAATAACGAGACTTGAAAACGGCATGGTTTTCAAGATGGCGAGTACTGCCGCCGGAATACCCTGTGCTGACAGAATAGCACTGACATCCAGCTCGCCTGTCAGCTGCAGATTAAGCGAGTAGCCGCCCCAGACAGCGAAGAACACCCAGCAACCCAGGCTGCCCCACACCAGCTCCGCCAAGATGAGTTCCTTGATTGTCCGACCTCGAGAAATACGAGCAACAAACAATCCCATCATGGGTGCATAGGCAATCCACCAGGCCCAATAGAAAATCGTCCAGTCCTGAGGGAACGTACCTTTTGCAACAGGGTCCGTCCACAGACTCATGTGGATGAAATTATTGACCATCAGGCCCAGGCTGTTGGCCCAACCATTGATGAGCAACAAGGTGGGACCAACAACCGCAGCGAACAAAAGAAGCGCAAAAGCCAAATAGACATTGATATCGCTGAGTATCTTTATCCCCTTACTCAGCCCAAACCAGACACTCATGCCGAACATCAATGTCCAGAGCGCCAAAACGCACATGTCAAATACAAAGGACTGCTGTATTCCAAAGATGTCGCTGGCCAAGGTCGAGACCAGGGGCACAGCCAAACCAAGGGACGTGCCCACGCCGCCAACAATACCGAAAACCACCACCGTATCAAGCGTAATACCCATCCAACCGTTCGACTTGTCACCCAAGACACCACGCGCGGCCACCGACAATCTCACACCAGGCTGTCGACGAACATACATCGAGTAGGCAATGGGTAACGCCGGCAAGCAGTAGAATGCCCACGGGGTCAGCCCCCAGTGGAACTGCCCATACGTCAACGCCCACTCTGCCGCCTCACGACTGTGAGCAGCCACATTCAAAGGGGGGGTATTAAAATAATAAATTGGCTCTACCCAGGCCCAGTTAACAATGGCTATGCCGATACCACCGCAAAAAATCATGGCGACCCAGCTGAAATAGGAAAACTCCGGAACGTCACTCTTTCGTCCAAGGCGAATATTGCCGTAACGCCCGAACGCCATCCACAGCAGGAATACGACAGTCATCAAGCCGGAAACCAGGTAGAGCCAGCCAAACTTCCCGGTCGCAAACGCGAACATCTGGTTTATTACCGCACTCCCCGCCTCGGGAAACACAATAAGCGGAATCGTGACACCAAGTATCACCGCAATCGATGGCCAAAATACGCGACCATCCAACGAGGCACCATCTTTTGACTTACTCATTTGGCATATCTCCTCAGAACGTTCGATTCAACACCAGGACTCTGTTGAATACAAATATGTCAAGCACGAATTAAAACCCCTGCTCAAACAGATCTAGTTCCATGGAGAAATGAAAGGCCGCTTGCCTTTCCCGAACATATATTGTGCTTATTATTCATATTCGCCTCGAATTGTATTTAATTATTATTTCAGCGGCACAACCAGGTAAACCTCAATTCGCAACTGACACCACCGGTATTCGGCACGACTGCGAGCGGAACTCATTGCCACAAAAAGATGGGTGCCTGGCGGCAGTCAGGCACTCACCTTGTCCAATCCTTACTTCATCGTCGGCATGGAGAACTCAACGCCCTCCCGGACACCTGACGATGGCCAGCGCTGGGTGACTGTCTTGCGTCGGGTGTAGAACCTCACGCCATCCGGCCCGTATGCATGCAAATCACCGAACAGCGAGCGCTTCCAGCCGCCGAAGCTGTGGTAGGCGACGGGCACTGGCAAAGGAACGTTGATGCCAACCATGCCCACCTTGATGTTGTCGGAGAAATAGCGTGCTGCTTCGCCGTCCCGGGTGAAGATGCACGTACCATTGCCGTACTCGTGTTTGTCGATCAGCGCCATTGCTTCCTGCATGCTGTTGACACGTACGACCTGCAGAACCGGCCCGAAGATCTCTTCCTTGTAGCTCTGCATGTCTGGGGTAACGTGATCGATCAGCGTGCCACCGACGAAGAAACCTTCCTCGTAGCCAGCAACGTTTGGCTCACGCCCGTCGACAACCACGGTTGCCCCCTGCTGTTCAGCACTGTTGATGTAGCCAACCACTTTTTGCTGATGCTGCCGGGTGATCAGCGGGCCGAAGTCGTTCTTGCTGTCGGTGTAAGCGCCCACCTTCAGGTTTTTCATGGCTTCTTTCATCTTGCCGATCAAGGCATCGGCTGCCGCGTCACCCACCGCAACGGCGACCGACAGCGCCATGCAGCGCTCACCGGACGAGCCGAATGCAGCCCCCAGCAGCTGGTTGACCGCATTGTCGATATCGGCGTCTGGCATGACGATGGCGTGGTTCTTGGCCCCACCCAGTGCCTGGCAGCGTTTGCCGTGGGCGGTGGCGGTGGCGTAGATGTACTCGGCAACCGGCGTCGAACCCACGAAGCTGACCGCCTGAATGCGCGAGTCGTGCAGCAGGATGTCGACCGCCTCCTTGTCCCCGTTCACCACGTTCAGCACGCCCTTGGGCAGACCGGCTTCGTGCAGCAGTTGCGCAATGAACAGCGTGGAGCTTGGGTCGCGTTCGGAAGGCTTGAGAATGAAGCAGTTCCCCGCTGCAATGGCCACAGGGATCATCCACAGCGGTACCATCACAGGGAAGTTGAATGGCGTGATGCCTGCAACCACGCCCAACGGCTGGAATTCGCTCCAGGCATCGATGTTCGGGCCAACATTCTTGCTGTGTTCGCCTTTGAGAAGCTCGGCAATCCCACAGGCGTACTCGACGTTCTCGATGCCACGCTGCAGCTCGCCTGCAGCATCATGGGAAATTTTCCCGTGTTCTTCACCAATGAGTTTGCAGATCGCATCTGCGTTCTGCTCCAGCAGCTCTTTGAAACGGAACATGATGCGGGCCCGCTTGATCGGCGGCGTATCACGCCAGGCCGGGAAAGCAGCTTCAGCAGTCGCGATGGCGTGCTCTACCGTTTGGCTGGATGCCAAGGCGACTTGGCGTGCCACCTGGCCGGTAGCGGGATTGAAAACATCCTGGGTGCGCCTGGATTCGAAAACGACTTCGCCGTTGATCAGATGACCGACAGTATTCATGTGAATCTCCACTTTTTGTTATTCAGATAATGCGTTGGTGCCGGATTACCAAAGGCTGCGGTAAAGCTCGACCATCTCTGCCTCGGTCGGCACACGCGGGTTATTGCCAGGTGAGCCGGAAGCCAGCGCCTGGGCGGCCATGGTTGGCATCAGCTCGAAGAATTTCTCGCGGTCGATTCCGAATTGCGCAGGGGTGGGCACATTCAGTTCCTCGTTGATAGCCACCAACTCTTCCAGCAGTTTTTCCACGGCGGATTGGTCCGTATCGCTTTCAGTGGCGACGCCCATTGCACGCGCGCAATCGGCATACCGGTCACGGGCAGCAGGGATCGAGAATGCCGTCACTTCGGGGAGCAGCATGGCGTTCGACAAACCATGAGGCACATGGAATGCGGCGCCAATTGGGCGGCTCATGCCATGCACCAGGGCAACAGAAGCCGCCGAGAACGCCAGGCCCGCCAGGGTCGATCCCAGCATCACAGCCTCCCGCGCGGCACGGTCCGCCCCGTCGTGGTAGACCTTGCGAAGGTTTGGCCCGATAAGGCGCATGGCGGCCAGCGCCTGGGCATCACTGAACAGATTCGCTTTCTTGCTGACGTAAGCCTCGATGGCATGCGTCAGCGCATCGATACCGGTGTCCGCCGTCACGCGGGGCGGCAACGAGAGCGTGAGTTCGTAGTCGACCAGTGCAGCGACAGGCATGAAGCCTGCGCCGACGCACAGCATTTTTTCGTCAGTCGACTCATCGGTGATGATGGTGAAACGGGTGACTTCGGAGCCAGTGCCGGCAGTCGTTGGAATGGCAATGATCGGCAAGCCCATCTCGGTGACATTGCGCGGGAACTTGTAATCGCGCATGACTCCGCCGAACCTGGCCAGGATGCCGATCGCTTTGGCGCTGTCGATCGGGCTTCCGCCGCCCAGTGCGATGATGCTGTCATAGCCCCCTTCCCTGGCGGTCGCGACGCCGGCCTGAATCGAAGCGACGGTAGGCTCGGGGACGGTATCGGAGAATACGTCGACCTCTATTGCGTGTTCTGCCAGAACTGCGCTGATACGACCGGCATAACCTAACTCAACCATCATTCGGTCAGTGATGATGAGTGGTTTATGGCAGCCGAGGCTGGCCAGTACCTGATGGATCTGCTGGCTGGCACCGGCACCGGTTTGCAGGATACGTGGGAGGATGCTGTTGTAAGTCATGGCTCTATCTCATTTCCTGGGCATGAACGCGCCCGCGAGCAGCCTCGGGCTCGTGTTCGCTTGATCGGTCAATCGGCAAGCAAAGGGGCGTTTCAAAGGCCTGCCCCCTGACCTGCCTTCAGCAGTCAGCTCGGCAGATATTCCTCACTCCAGGATTCGCCGATTGCGCCGGCGTCCAGGAGTGACTGAATCTGAGCCTCGGTATAGCCGTAGCGGCCCAGCACCTTGCGGGTCGAAGTGCCAAACTTCTCAGCGGGTGGTAGCGCTCGAATACGCGCTACCCGTGGGCGAATGGCGTAGGGGTCCAGCTGCGTGACCCGATGACCGCTCGGATGGTCGCTGTAGACGCTGAAGGAGTAGCTGCCATTCTCGGTACCTGGCAGGCCATCAGCGGCTCGGCTGTACTGGCTGCGCAGGTGATCGATGTTGTCCGGCACCGCGGCAGCGATGTTGGCCGCCTGCAGACGCTCCTGAAGGAAAGAGCTGCTCATGCGGGCAATGACCGCTTGCAGATAGGCAGCGCGATCACTGGCGGATGCCAAGCCGCTGAACTCTGTGATGTCGGCGAATTTGTGCAGTTCTGGCTCGGAAGCATCCAGGTAGATCCAGCCATCCGCCGTCTTGTAGAAGCGAGAAAGATCGCTGTAGCCAACCACGTCGCGCCCGGACGGCTCATTGAATGGCGCTCGACCTGCGTAGTCATAGCAGAACGGGATCTGCACCAGATTCCCCAGTGAAGCCAGAGAGGTGCGCGCCCGGTAGGCTTCGCCGGAGTGGTGTTTGCGATAAAGCGCCGTTGCGACGCCCAGAGCGGCAGCAAATCCACACATCACGTCGATGGTACCGACGTGGGCATGTTCTTCCGGGGTTTCCATGCCACCACCAAAACGCAGCATGATCCCGGTCGTGGCCTGGATGAGATCGTCATACCCCAGATAATCGGTGCGAGGGCCACGGCGGGGGCCACCGAAACAATCGAGCTGGCAGAAGATCACTCCAGGATTCACCGCCTGAAGGCTGGCCTCATCCAGACCCAGCGGCGCCAGTTGGCGATCGGGCGCGTTCATGACGATGACATCGACCTCCCGCACAAGACGATTGAACACCTCTCGCCCTTCGCAAGAGTTCAAGTCAACCAGGACACTTTCCTTGCACCGTGCCGAAGACATACCAAAGACCACGGTATTCCAGGGATCATAATTAGGAACGACAGGGTCGAGTTTGATGACGTCTGCCCCGAAGCGGCCCAGGAAAGACGTCGAGTGGGGCCCCGCGATGACGTTGGTCAGGTCCAGAATCTTGACGCCTTCCAGCCAGCCGGCAGGTTTGTCGAGCTTGGCAGACGGCAAGGCAGGAGCCGAACGCTCGGACAGTGTTGCCAACGCTTGCTCATAGCTCACCTCGCGACGCGAAAGAGGTTTCAGCATTGGCTCTGAGCACCCCTCCAACCACGCAATCGGGCCAGGCTGTTTCATGACGCCGAACTCGCGATCATTGACCTCAACGATCAGCCCGGCGGTATTCGAATGCTCGTCATGGAGCCACTCTTGGGTCGACCTGTGCGGAGCCCCAGGGAAACGCCCCTCACCGAAGATGACTTCCCACTCCGCCGCTGTCTTGGTCAGGAATACTTCTTTCATCCGCGCGGAGATGCGTGCGGCCCAATCAGCAGGCAACGGGTAAACCCCCAGGGATGCATTTCCTGCCCACTGGTCAATCGGCAGGTAGGGGTCATCAACTTTCGGCAAGCCGGCGGCAACCATTTCCTCGTAGATGCCCATTGCCTGCAGGCAGCGCTTGGCATGCTCACGATGCGATGGGCAAACGGCGTAGAATTTACGACCATCCGCACATTCATAGGTACGGTAGAACGGGTCGAGGAACTCCTGCAGATCCTGATAGCTCAAGTTCATCGGCAGGTTCTCAGCGCGACGACGCTCACTCTCCTTCTCTCGCAGGGTCTTGTAGCGCAGCGGGTAACCATCGATCTTGATCGAGTTGTACGACAGACCTTCCATCACCGCTGATGCCAAGGGAACTTCGATCTGATCGCCAACGCCATTCTTTTCACGCGCCTGCAGAGCAAGCACTACAGAAGATACAGCAAGCATGGTGCCGTACGCTGACGCCAAGGGAAGTGGCGAGAAACTAGGGTTGATACCCATCAGTACGCGGTTTTGACCCATGTCGGTGAACACACCGGAGGCCGAAGCGATCACCGCCTCGGTAGCACGCCATTGCGCACGCAGTACGTCATCACTGGCAAACCCTGGAATCGACAACGTGATCAACTCAGGACGAGCACGCCGCAGCTCTGCGAAATCGAGGCCCAGCCTGGGCATGACACCAGGCCGGAAATTTTCAATCACGATATCGGCACGGGAGATGAGTTCACGCGCCTGATGCAGCCCCTCTGGCGTTTTCAGATCCAGGCGCATGCACAGCTTGTTGCGATTGAGCGTGGCATTTGCCGGGCTATCCCAGAGAGGCCCTGCCTGCGGGTCGATGTGAACGACAGTCGCTCCCAGATCAGCGAGGATCATCGCTACTGCGGGGCCTGCGATGTATTGTCCGAAATCGATGACATTGACGCCTTGCAAAGGCAATTGGTTGGAGTGTGCCATGACGATAACCCTAGGTAGCCCCGTGCCAACGAGATTCGTCGGCGCGGTTATTGTTGTTATTGAGACCTCGTACTAACCGGTCACCTGGACGACTGCACCATCCAAGGGCTTGCGATGTGATTGCCACTTTCAGAAATTCGAAGGCATCGCGAAAGCAATAAAAAATGGCCCTAAGAGGCCATTTTTTTTATTGCTCGGGTACTTTGCTTATCACTAAGGGTGCTCGTCCTCGTCGGCGCCGGGCTCGACCTTGAAAGCCTGCGCCTCTTCGCACAGCCACTGGGCAAACGCCGCTGCATCCGGATTGACCATGCTGTGTGCTGAATAGACCAGGTAGAACGCCTCCTTGGTCGGTACATGACGCCCAAGGGGTGCGACGAGCCGGCCCTCGTCCAGAAGATGCCTGACCAATGAAGACCGCGCCAACGCAACGCCCTGGCCCAGTTCAGCCATCGTCAATGCCGAAATAAGGGTGTCGAACTGCATCCCCTGAGAAGAGTCGACGCTCTCTGCGTTGCTCCTCTTGAGCCAATAACCCCAGCCTTCTTCATAGCCCAGCACGTGCAGCAACGGGTGCTTTGCAAGGTCCTGAGGACGCTGCAACGGACGTTGCGCAGTGATCAATGCCGGTGAACATACCGGCACCAGCGTGTCCCACGTCAGACGCTCGGCCTTCATGCCAGGCCAGCGCCCTTGTCCATACCTGATTTCGAGGTCGGCATCGAATTCTGTTTCATCTACCCAGATGTTACTCGCGACGCGGATGCCCACATCCGGGTGCAATGCTTTGAATCGGGGTAACCGGGGAGCGATCCAATGAGTGAAGAACACCAGGCTGCTGCGGATACTGAGCGCGCTTCGATGCCCCTGCCCAAAGATCTCATCCGTCGATGCAGCGAGGCGCTCAACCGACTCTCTCACTACTGGAAAGTAGGATTTTCCTGCTTCCGTAAGCTCAAGCCCGCGCGGGAGACGCTTGAAAAGCGCCTGGCCTAGCTGCGATTCCAAAGCCTTGACCTGCTGACTGATCGCTGCCTGCGTGAGATTGAGCTCTTCGGCGGCATGGGTGAAATTCAGGAGCCGAGCAGAAGCCTCAAAAGCTCGAAGCCAGTTCAGGGGAGGTAAACGCTTTTTCATGACGCATCCAACGCTAAGGCCAATCGGAGATCGAGTCGCTCAGTGGTTGACATTAGAGACGGACAGTCTAAATTACAACGCATGAATGACTCCAAACCTGTTCCTCGAAGGGGCCGACCGCCCAAAATCGCACGTGAGCATGGCGAAACGCTAGAGCTTTTGCTGCGCTGCGGCATGGAAATCCTTACCGAACAGGGCTTTGCTGCCACCGGCATCGATACTGTGCTCAAACGCGTCCAGGTGCCCAAAGGCTCGTTCTATCACTACTTCGACAGCAAAGAAGCATTCGGCCAAGCGGTATTGCAGCGCTATGCCGACTACTTCGCCCGAAAACTCGATCGCTGCTTCAGCGACCTGAGCGTCTCGCCGCTACGAAGGCTTTCCAACTTCGTTGAACAAGCGAAGGTCGGGATGGCCAAGTACCAGTTCCGAAGGGGCTGCCTGGTAGGCAATCTCGGCCAGGAGGTATTGGTGCTGCCAGACAGCTTCCGTGAACAATTGGAACTGACCCTGCTGGACTGGGAGCAGCGCTTGTCTGCCTGCCTGGAGGAAGCGGTCAAGCTGGGCGAGGTATCTTGCGAACATGACTGCAAAGCCTTGGCGGCCTTTTTCTGGGTTGGCTGGGAGGGTGCAGTGCTTCGCGCGCGACTGACGCAGCATGTCCGCCCCCTGGACATTTTTTTCCAAGGATTTCTGATGGGAATCACTCGATGATTCTCTGGGGCAATTTAAAGACAAACGGTCTAAATGAGGATAAAGCATGTTCAAAGCCATTCTGATCGAAAAGCTGGAAGACAAGTATTCGTCCCGAGTCACCGAGTTGCAGGATGACCAGCTACCCACCGGGAACGTGACGGTGAAGGTGGCCTACAGCACCTTGAACTACAAGGATGCGCTCGCAATCACCGGCAAGGGGCCGGTTGTTCGTCAATTTCCGATGGTGCCGGGCATCGACCTCGCGGGCACTGTCGAAGCGAGTGACGACCCTCGATACCAGCCAGGCGATCGCGTGTTGCTCAATGGTTGGGGGGTGGGTGAAAGCCATTGGGGCGGGCTTGCGCAAAAGGCGAGATTGAACGGCGATTGGCTGATCCCTCACCCAGAGCGCCTGGACGAACGGCAAACCATGGCCATCGGCACCGCTGGATACACCGCCATGCTATGCCTGATGGCCTTGGAGCGCCATGGATTGAAACCCTCCGATGGGCCGGTGTTGGTCACAGGCGCCACAGGCGGCGTCGGTAGTTTCGCCATCAGCCTTCTGGCCGGTGCCGGGTATACCGTCACTGCCGCAACCGGAAAAACTAGCGAAGCCGCCTACCTGAAAAGCCTGGGCGCAACGACCATCATCGATCGGGCCGAGCTTTCTGCCCCGGGGCGTCCATTAGCAAAAGAAAAATGGGCGGCCGTTATCGACTCGGTCGGCAGCCATACGCTGGCCAATGCGTGCGCAAGCACAATGTCTGAAGGCTTGGTAGCTGCGTGCGGATTGGCCCAGGGAATGGATTTCCCGGCAACCGTTGCACCTTTCATTCTTCGAGGGGTCAGCCTGCTCGGCATCAACAGCGTTACTCAGCCATTCGAGCGACGAGTCGAGGCTTGGGAAAGGCTGTCCGATCAGCTGAACCTCGACGCACTATCGTTGATGAGCAAAGAAATTCGCCTTGAGAGCGCGATTGCCGCCGCCTCTGAACTGATGGACGGGAAGATCCGTGGCCGGTTGATTGTGGACGTGAACGGCCAAGCCGCCGATCGTTGACGCCAACCGTGAGGTAGACTCTGGACTGTTGGGTGCAGTTGAAAGACCGGTGTCTGCCATCAAACTGGGCGGGGCGCTAGTGATGGTGGCAGGCCTGGATATAGCTCTGTTCGGAGAGTGATGGTCATCACTTTTCTCCAACTGACGGCTGCGTCATGCGGAGCACAACCATTTCTTCCCTGAATACTGCCCATCACAAGCGTCCGCTTTACGCCCTGAGGAAGTCAGTCAACCTAAACCGAGCTTCCTCAGCGCGGCCGCCGATGATCAACACCGGCAGGGCTTTGAGCACCACCAGCGAGAGGTAACACTGCACGCCCAGGCGTGCGCCCCAGAGCAGCCGGCGACCAGCCCGACGAAGCCAGCGACAGCCCAAACCACCACCCACACCTTGGGCAGGTTGTCTGTACGTTCCCCATGCATGGCGACGGGCCTCAGGCCACGGCCACGGCTGCGCGCCTTTCCTGCTCCAGTTCGCGCACCAGCGGCAGTACGTGTCTGCCGAAGTACTCGACCTCTTCCTGGAAATGCAGGAAGCCGGAGAGAATCAGGTCGACGCCGATGGCCTTGAGCGCGACGATGCGCTCGGCGATCTGCCGTGGGGTGCCGATCAGGTTGGTCTTGAACCCATCGTTGTACTGCACCAAGTCCTCGAAGGTGGACTTTGCCCAGTTGCCCTCGCCTTCCGGGCTGGCCGCCCCAGCGTTCTTCACTTCGCTGCCGAAGCCGTTAACCGCCTCCGGGTCGGCCTTGGCGATGATTTCTGCCAATACCGCACGGGCTTCTTCCTCGGTGTCACGGGCAATGACGAAAGCGTTTACCCCGATCTTCACCGCGTGCCCGTTGGCTGCGGCCTTGGCACGGATGTCATCGACCTGTGCCTTGATACCCTCAACGCTGTTGCCGTTAGTGAAATACCAGTCCGAGACCCTGGATGCCATGTCACGCGCAGCCCGCGAGCTGCCGCCCTGGAAAATCTCCGGATGCGGCCGTTGCAGCGGCTTGGGCTTGAGGGTGTAGTCGTTGAAACGGTAGAAGTCACCGTGGAAGCTGAAGTTGTCCTGGGTCCAGATACCCTTGAGGGCACGGATGAACTCCTCGGAGCGACGGTAGCGCTCGTCATGTTCCAGCCAAGGCTCGCCGATGGCGCGAAACTCGCCTTTGAACCAGCCTGACACCACATTGACGGCAATGCGTCCGCCGGTGAACTGGTCAATGGTCGCCAGTTGCTTGGCCGCCAGCGCGGGCGACCACGGGCCGGGCAGGATTGCGGCGATGACCTTGAGCTTCTCGGTGGCTGCCAGCAGCGCATGGCTGATGGTCACCGACTCGTGCTGGTTGTCGGCGCCGTAGCCGGCAGTAAAACGGATCTGCGACAGCGCGTACTCGAACCCGGAACGCTCGGCGATCTGTGCCAGCTTGCGGTTGTAGTCGATGTCCCAGCTGGTGCGCTGCTCAATCTTGCTGACGACGAGGCCGCCGCTGACATTGGGGACCCAGTAGGCGAATTTGATTGGTTGGCTCATGGCGATGCTCCTGTTGCCGGGGGAAATGAAGTCAGGCCGCACTGGCGACCGGGATCTGGAAGAACGCGCTGACGGTGTCGAGCACCCGTTCGATGCGTTCGAACTGCGCGGGCTCGACCAGATGGTGCTGGTCGAAGGCCTCGACGCTGGCGTACAAGCCATACGGCAGGGTGTGCGCCTGGAAGAAGGCGAACAGGGGGCGTAACTGGTGATCGATCATCAGGGCGTGGCGCTCGCTGCCACCGGTGGCCGCCAGCACTACCGGGACCCCTCTGAGCGACTGGTGGTCTACCAGATCGAACAGGTGCTTGAACAAACCCGTGTAGGAGGCGCGGTAAACCGGACTGCCGACCAACAACAGGTCGGTCTGCTCAATGGCCTGCAAGTGAAGCTGTAAATCGGCGGAGGCGGTATCGCGCTCAAGCGAGCCGGACAAGGCGCTGCAAAGCTCGGCGATGCGCACCCAATGCACGTCAAGGTTCGACAACCTTGCCTGCAGCTTCTCCACCAGCGCCTGCAGCAACCCATGAGTACGTGATGGCGCGCGCAGGCTGCCCGATACCACCACGACCCTGATGACGCTTGTGTTCATGCACATCCCTCCTGCCCTCGCGGCTTCGTCCAGAAGCTCTTGAGCAGCTACCGTGCCAAACCAATAAAGCGTTCAAAATCAATGCGTTGGCCAAACCACTCAACAGCCATTGCTGCTCCGGCACAAGCAGGCTGTTGAATCACTGACTGCAAGCCAACAGCAGGGCCTGAGGCGCCGAATGACCGCCTGGCAACAGCCCTGCGACAGGCTGTTGCCAGCGACACAGCCCGCGCGTCAACGAAAGATGATCAAGCATTTGATTTAAAAGCACTTTCTTAAAGGGCACGGAGTTTGCGAAGGAGCGATGGTGCGCAACCGCACCCATCGAGGAGAACTGCAATGACCGCTCAAGCCCACCTGCCTCAACTGTCCATCGGAACCGACTACGAAACCCTTGCCGCCCGCTTCCGGCCAATCTTTGCGCGCATCGCCGAAGGTAGCGTGGAGCGGGAGCGCACCCGCAGCCTGCCTTTCGAGCCCATCCGCTGGCTCAAGGAGGCCGGCTTTGGCGCCGTGCGTGTTCCCGTCGAACATGGCGGCGCTGGCGCCTCGTTGCCGCAACTGTTCCAACTGCTGATCGAACTGGCCGAAGCCGACTCCAACGTGCCGCAGGCATTGCGCGGGCACTTCGCTTTCGTCGAAGACCGTCTCAATGCCCACGCCAGTGCAGCGCAGGACGTCTGGTTCAAACGCTTCGTCGAAGGTGATCTGGTGGGTTGCGCCTGGACGGAAGTGGGTTCGGTGAAGATTGGCGATGTCATCACCCGTGTCTCGCGCAAAGGCGACAAATGGGTGGTCAACGGAACCAAGTACTACAGCACCGGCAGCCTCTTCTCCGACTGGATCGACCTGTTCGCCCGCCGCGACGACACCGGTGGTGATGTGATCGCGGCGATCCGCACCCGACAGCCAGGCATCACCCAGAGCGATGACTGGGACGGCTTCGGCCAACGCACGACAGGCAGTGGCACCTCGGTGTTCGAGAACGCAGAGGTCGAGGAAGAGAACATCATCGACTTCGCCACCCGCTTCAAGTACCAGACCGCCTTCTACCAACTGGTACTGCTCGCCGTCATCGTCGGTTCGGGTCGCGCCGCCCTGCGCGACTTCAGCCAGGAAACCCGCAAACGCACGCGCGTGTTCAGCCATGGCAATGCACCAGCGGTAAGCCAGGATCCGCAGGTGTTGCAGGTCATCGGCAAGGCCTGCGCGCTGGTCTACGCCGCAGAGGCTGGCACCCTGCGCGCCACCGAGGCTGCGCAGCAAGCCTACCTGGCTCGCTTCGGCCATGACGAGGCCGCCGAGCGCCAGGCCAATATTGCCGCCGAACTGGAGTCAGCCCAGGCGCAGGTGGCGGCCGTGGAGCTGGTGCTGCGTGCCACCAGCGACCTGTTCAACACCCTGGGCGCCTCCAGCACCAGTACCACCAAGCAACTTGACCGCCACTGGCGCAACGCGCGCACCGCTGCCGTGCACAACCCTGTGATCTACAAGGAACGCATCATCGGCGACTGGCACGTCAATGGCACCGAGCCGCCCTACGTCTGGCAGATCGGCGGTGGTGCCAAGCAGCGCTGAAGCCGCCATTCCAATCCCCCTGCGATCACGCCCACCCCCGAGCCACACTCGCGGGTCGGCGTAACTTTTCATCCAGGACATCAAGCTCAACGACCGTTTCTAAAGGAGCCCTTTGATGAGCGAACCCCACCTGCAGCAGCGAGATGAAAGCATCGTGCTGCACCCATCCAGCAAACCAGCCCACCGCTTTGGCAGTGAGCGCGAAGCCATCGAGGCGGCGCACGCCCTGGCTCAGGACTTCCGCCGCGAGGCTGCCGCCCGTGATCGCGAACGCCGCCTGCCCCTGGCGGAGCTGGAGGCCTACTCGCAAAGCGGCCTCTGGAGCATCACCGTGCCTCAGGCTTATGGGGGCCTGGGAGCCAGCTACCGCACCGTCGGCGAGGTGTTCAAGATCATCTCGGCAGCCGACGGCTCACTCGGCCAGTTACCGCAGAATCACTTCGTCATCCTCGCGCACATCGGCTTCGACGCCAGCGACGCGCAGAAGCGCTTCTTCTTCGACCTTGCCCTGTCCGGAGCACGCTTCGGCAACGCCTTCTCCGAACGCAATGGCAAGCACGTCGCGGACCTCCAGACCAGGATCACACGCGATGGCGACGACTACGTAGTCAACGGGCAGAAATTCTTCTCCACCGGCGCCCTGGTGGCACACTGGATTCCCATCGTCAGCGTGGACGAGCAGGGGCGCCCGCATCTGGCCGTGGTGCCACGGGAAACCGAAGGGCTCAAGGTGATCAACGACTGGTCCAGCTTCGGCCAGCGCACCACGGCAAGCGGCACGGTGCTGATCGAGCAGGTGCGGGTGCAGGCCAGCCAAGTGGTACCAATCTGGCAGGCCTTCGACCGCCCCACCGCTGGCGGAGCGATCTCGCAGTTCATCCAGGCGGCCATCGATGCGGGGTTGGCACGAGAAGCGCTGGCCGACACCCTGGATTATGTGCGCCGACACACTCGTCCCTGGATCGATTCGGGACTGGAGAAAGCCACCGATGACCCTTACATCCTCCAGCAACTCGGCGACCTGCAGATTCGCCTGCGCGCCGCCGAGGCCGTGCTGGATCTGGCGGCAGATGCCATCGACCTGGCAATACGCGAACCCAGTGAAGAGAGCGTGGCCGAGGCCTCCATCCGCACGGCCGAAGCCAAGGTGCTCACGACCGAGGTGGCCATCCTTGCCAGCAATCGCTTGTTCGAGTTGGCAGGCACCCGCTCGACCCTGGAGGAATACTCCCTTGACCGTCACTGGCGTAATGCCCGCGTGCATACTCTGCACGACCCCGTACGCTGGAAATACCACCTCATCGGCAACTACCTGCTCAACGGCATCAAGCCGCCGCGCCATCCCTGGAGCTGAGCGCAGCCCTGGCCGGGCGCAGGATTCGGCCAGGGGGTTCCCGGAGCATTAAACAAGCATCAGTGCTGGATGATGCAAGGCGGTTGCAGATGCCGCCGCCCCATCAGCCGGCCTTGCCGCCCAGGTAGAAATGCCGGATGTCTTCCCGTGCAATCCGCTCGGCGGCCGCTCCCTCACCTACCACCCGGCCGTTCTCCAGGATGCAGGCATAACTGGCATGGCGCAGGAAGTGGATACGGCCACGGCCTGTACCAGACCGGAGATCGCCTTCAGCGTGGTGCTCTTGCCGGCGCCGTTGGCGCCTAGCAGCGCGACGATATCGCCACCCTGCAGTGAAACCCCGGCCACGGAGAGAATCGCGCCGTTGTAAATCACTTCTATGTCGTTTACCGCAAGCAGCGACTGGCCCGTGCAACGTGCCGCCCCTCAACCTGGCCGCCGTTGATCATCGCGGTCTGACAGCGTGACGACACCGACACCAGCTAGTCGGGGATCTCCTCGTGCGCCTGCAGGTGATGATTGAGCTGGGCGATATGTTCCGGACCAATGCCACAGCAACCACCCACGATGGTAGCCCCCTCCTCGACCCACTGCTGCGCCCACTGCAGGTAGGCTTCAGGCCCAAGGTCGGCGCGGATATCGAGCAGAGTGTCGTTGGCCTGGGCGTCTTCACGCACTGGAGGAAAGGCATTGGCATACACACCGAGTGGCAACTCGCGGGCCTGCTTCTTCAGCACCTGCCGGGCACTGTGGAGCGCGGCGCCCATACTTTCCGGCTGACTGCAGTTGAACAGCAAGGCGCTGGCACCCAGCTCAAGGGCCAGGAGAACTGCCTGCTCCACGCTTTCGCCCGAGCGCAGCAAAGGCTGCGACTGCTCCGTGTCGGGATCGAGCAGCGTGAAGGATAGCCAGAGCGGCTTGCACTCACCGTCCAGCGCGGCATGCACGGCGCGGGCTTCGGCCAGGGAGCTCTGGGTTTCCGCCAGCCAGAAATCCACATACGGCGCCAGGCCGGAGATCAGTTCACGGTGGATGGCCTGGGAGCGGACCGGGTCGAAGAGGTCCGGCCGATACGACCCTAGCGCGGGGGGCAGTGAACCGGCAACCCGCACCTGGGCGACTGCCTCGTCGGCGGCACCACGGGCAAGCTGCCCGGAAAGCCCGGCCAGGGCCCGGCCGGAGCGGGCAAAGCGTTCCTCGCCAATATGAAACGGCACCACCGCATAACTGTTGGTGGTGATCACGCTGGCGCCGGCCGCAATGAACGCGCGATGTACCTGCGCTACGTATTCAGGTGCTTCGAGCAGCGCCAGGGCCGACCATTCCGGCTGCCGGAACGGTGCGCCGATACGCTTGAGCTCTCGCCCCATCCCGCCATCAAGCAGGGTCCAGGCATTCTGAGTCATTGCGCTGCCACCTTGGTGCCAGCGGCACTCAACCAGTGATCGACGGTCGCCTGGTTGGCGGCGACCCAGGCCTTGGCCGCGGCGTCTGCCGGCTGCTTCTCGCGCTCGATCTTGAGGATCAGCTCGTTAAGGGATGCCGGATCGATGCTCACGTTTTCCAGGAATGCGGCGATCCGGGGCGCACGCTGCTGCAGCGCCGAAGAGGCGAGAATGTGCACCTTCGCGTCAGGATAAGCGCAGGTGACGCTGCTCTTGTTCAGCCAGTCGGCATCGACGGTCGGACTGATGAACTTCCAGCAGCCGTCAGCCTTGTACAGGGGATCGCCCTTCTTGTTGTCCTGGGCATAGCCATCGAACGGTGGCTCATCGAGACGGCGCAGGTCATAGGCAGAGAAGATCCAGTCCGGCGTATAGGCGTAGAAGATCACGCCGCGCTCAGCTTTGTAGGCAGCGTCGAGCTTGGCGTAGGTCACCGAGGCTTCGGTGGAGACAGACTCGAAGTTGCCGTCGAAGCCAAAGTCCTTGGCCTTGATCTGACCGATATAGGTCGACTCCCAACCCGCCGGCCCGACCAACAGCTGAGACTTGCCGCCCCCTGGCGGCGCGAACAGCTCGGCGACCTCAGGCCTCTTGAGGTCGTAAACCGACTTCACCCCGTACTTGTCCTGTATATAGCCGGGAATATAAAAACCTTGTACACCAACGTAGGGCTGCTTGTTGGGAACCAGCGAACGGGTGCCGCCGGTGACGTATCTGGCCCAGGCGGCGGACTGGTTCGGCAGCCAGATGTCGGTGAGCACATCCACCGAACCGTCGCCCTTGGCGGCGGCTGCGAACAGTACCGGCAGGTCACCGGCCAGGTAGGACACATCGCCGTCAAGCCGGCTGGTGATGACGTTACCGAGGATGTACTGGATGGCGATGGCGCCGGTCCAGTTCTGCTCGCCGATGACGATCTTGTCCTTGGCGAAGATTGCCGCGGTCGGCACTAGCGCACCCAGCAACGTGACACCAGCGAGTGCGCGGGAAAGGAATCTGGCCATGTAGGGGGTTTACTCCTGAGTGGGACGATGACGTTTGCGAAGGGATGCCTGGATGATCCGGTCGGGCACCAAGGCACAGAAAACAATGGCGATGCCGGCGAGGACGCCCTCCCCACCCTTGATGTTGCGCAGGGCGGTCATGACGTCGTAGCCGAGGCCACCGGCGCCGATCAACGCTGCCACGACGACCATGGACAGGCTCATCACGATGGTCTGGTTCACCCCTAGCAACAGGGAGCCGGAAGCCAGCGGCAACTCGACCCGGGTGAGCGTCTGCCAGGGCGTCGCGCCGTGGGCGACTGCGGCCTCTACTGCGGCCTTGGGCACCTCCTGAATACCCAGGGCGGTGAGGCGGATCATCGGCGCCAGGGCGAAGATCACCGTGGCGATCACCGCCGGTGTTTTGCCGACGGAGAAAAAGGCTACCGCCGGAATCAGGTAGACGAAGGTCGGCAAGGTTTGCATGACATCGAGCAGCGGCGTGATCACGCGCCGCGCCAGCGGCCGCTTGGCCAGCAAGATGCCGGTAGGAATACCGATCAGC
Source organism: Pseudomonas sp. LS.1a (assembly GCF_022533585.1). Taxonomy (NCBI): domain Bacteria; kingdom Pseudomonadati; phylum Pseudomonadota; class Gammaproteobacteria; order Pseudomonadales; family Pseudomonadaceae; genus Pseudomonas; species Pseudomonas sp. LS.1a. The sequence goes on along the minus strand of NZ_CP092827.1, from coordinate 2,460,273 downwards.
AGCGACAGCAGCACCGATGAGCCGACCAGCGCGACGGTAGAGACCGTGCGTTCCCAGAAACCGAACAGGCCGATGTAGCCCAGGGCCAACGCACTGGTAAGGGCCAGGGTCGCGCCGGCGGAACGCCAGGCCAGGTAGATCAGGGCCAGCGCCGGCACCGGCCACGGAATCCAGCCCAGCGCGCCTTCAACGCCTTCGATGACAGTACGCACAGCGACGATCACCCCGACGAAGGCGCTCTCGAAGGTCAACTGAGACCAGCTGATCAACCGGTCGATGGCACCAGCTACCGCAAGCATGCTGTCGCGGTCGGAGGGAAACTGCAGCAGTGCGCCGGCAGCATCAGGCGTCAGGGCGCGCCATAGTGTCAGTGCCTGGCTCGCCAGCAGCAGCACCAGGGGCAATCCCGCGCCATGGGAGTCACGGTCGTGACCGCGCAGGCTCAGCCAAACGCAGGCGGTGCGGTTGACCAGAAGTGCTGCCAGTGCGATGGCCAGCATCCATCCGGCCCCCTCGCGCCACGCGCCAGCGAACCCGGCGAGGGCCGTCAACTCCACCAGCAGCGCCAGCCAGAACAGGCTACTTCGTCCTGCGGCAGCCAGCGCTGCCGGGCCCAACAGGCCTTGGCGAAGCCAGCTGTTTTTCGCAGGCGCTTGCAAAGCGGCCGGCGGCGACGCGCCGAGCACCTCGTCGCCAGGCGACGCAGCGGTGGGACCGATATGCGGCCGCTCGTCGAAGAAATCCGCCACGCCCTCGTCCGCCGGTTGTTCAAGCAGTTCACCGGGGGTGCCGACCTGAATCAGTCGCCCGGCGCGCAGCACGGCGATACGGTCGGCCAGACGCAACGCTTCACCCGGATCGTGGGTCACCAGCAGCGTCGTGATACCGCGTTCACGCACCAGTTGCAGGAAGCGACCCTGCAGGTCGCGGCGAATGGTCGGGTCCAGCGCGCTGAATGGTTCGTCCATCAGCAGGATGTCAGGGTCGGTGACCAGCGCCCGGGCAAGCCCGACGCGTTGCTGCATGCCGCCAGACAACTCGTGGGGGAAATGCTCGCCCCACTCTGCCAGCCCCACCGCCTGCAGTTGCCGTTGCGCCGCTGCGTGCCGCGCACTTTCCGGCTCACCTCGCAGCTCCAGAGGCAAGGCAACGTTGTCGCGTACGCTGCGATGCGGCAACAATCCGAAGTGCTGGAACACCATGCCGATGCGCTGCGAACGCAGCTGGCGCAGCGCGGGCAACGTCAGGTCGCTCAGCAGCTCGCCATCGATAAGCACATCGCCGCTGCTTGGTTCTATCAACCGGTTGACGTGGCGCAGCAAGGTCGATTTGCCGCTGCCGGATGTACCCATCAGGCAAAGCACCTCGCCACGCCGCACCGCGAGGCTCACTTGCTCAACCGCGCTACTAGAGCCTGACCTGCGGCTCTCGTAGCGTTTGGTCACCACGCGGAATTCCAGCGCGATATCGGCGATCGATGCCGAGGCAAAGGCAATATTTCGTCCACCTGAGCCGGCCAGCGCAGTGGCTTTCACTGGGTCACCGGCAATCAGTGGGTATTCATCAGCGATCACGTCGCCCCCTGGAGTTCACAAGATTCCAGAGCGACTGAGCAGACTCCATGCCAATCAGCCAGACCCCACGTATTTCCAGGCGTGCCTGCTTATTTAGCGGGAGCGGCATGCTGCGGTAGCAGCATCACTGTACGGCGGCTGTTGGATGGGCAACAGCAAGAAGGGAGCCCGTTATCCAAGGCGAAGGGATGAATACGGTCATTCACGACCGGCAGCCTACGACCCTGTATAAACCATCAAAACGACAGCAACCCGCCCTTGGTCAAATATCGACAAGCTAATTTTCGTCCCTCATGCAGCTTGGCTCAGCCTTGGACTCGCCGGTCAATACCTCCAGAAAACCGGCGTTACGAGTACCAAAACAGTCAGGATTTCCAACCTGCCTAGAAGCATTCCAACGGTGAGTAGCCACTTGGCGGCATCCGGTAGAGATGAGAAGTTACCTGCCGGCCCAATGACTGTGCCAAGTCCCGGCCCAACGTTACACACTGCCGTAGCAGCACCACTCAACGCGGTGGTCCAATCAAGCCCAATGAGAGCCAGGCCCAATGCAATGGCGGCAATCGTGATGGTGAAGAAAAAAGAGAAGGTCAAAAGCGAGCGGACGATCTCTTCGTCGATGGGATGGCCGTTGTACTTTTTCTGAATCACGGCTCGAGGATGGATCAACTGCTTCAAGCTGCTGACCAGTAGAGCAGCAGCCACCTGAAAACGGAAGATTTTAAGACCGCCTGCCGTTGAACCAGAACAGCCACCGACGAAGGTCAAATAGAAAAACAGCAAGACAGCGAAGCTGCCCCACAAGGTGTAGTCGCCAACTGCAATTCCGGTGGTCGTGACGACCGAGGTCACATTAACTGCCACGATACGAAACGCATCCCACCATGCGTAATCGCTGTGAACATACAGCCAGGTGCCCACGGCCAGCGATGTGACGAGCAAGAATGCAATAAAGCCGCGTACCTGATGATCCTTGATCAGCGCACGCCAGTTGCCTCGCAATGCCGCGACGTACAAGGTGAATGGCAGGCTGCCCAGAATCATGATGACCACTGCCAACCAGTGAATCGCGGGTTGCGTCCAATGCCCAAGGGACGCGTCCGAAGTCGAGAACCCCCCGGTAGAGATCAACGACATTGCGTGATTGACCGCTTCAAATGGCGTCATTCCAGCGAGCCAGAGCGACAGAGCTCCAATGCTCGTCAGCCCCACATAGAGCAAAAGAATGTACTTGGCTGCCACATGGGAGCGCGGTGTGACTTTCTCCGACCAATCCGAGGACTCTGTCTGGAACAGACGCATGCCACCGACTCGCAACAGTGGAAGGATCGCCACAGCCATGCCGATAAATCCGATGCCGCCCAACCAATGCAGCATTGAGCGCCAGATCAGCAATCCCGGAGATGAGCTATCCAGACCGGTGAGTACAGTCGAACCAGTAGTTGTGATGCCAGACATTGTTTCAAAGAATGCGTCGGTGTAACTAATATCGCTGATGAACACCATCGGCAACGCTGCGAAGGTGCACACCACTACCCAGCTTCCTGTAGTCAGCAGGTACATGTCCCGCGGTCGAAGTTGGCCAGTGTCCGGGCGCCCCCGCACGATCAAGAGAAGACCACAGATAAAGGTAATCAAACTCGACCCGAGGAAAGCCGAGAGATCGTCGCTACGCTCATAGACCACCAGTGTGATCATGGGAATGGCCATGCTTACGGCCAGCGTGATCAAAAAGATACCTAAAATGAAGCCGATAAGCCGAATTGCTGCGAGGGACATCACAATAGCGCTCCAAATTAGCACCGTGCAGTATCGGATGCACGTCCCAAAGCCTCTGTAAATTCTGCGTAAAACTTTTACGAGCATCCAGAAACCCGGCCTGTCCCGGTTGGCCGCTGTCGTGCACTACCTGAATGTAGGTGGAAGCCAGCCGACGACGTCGGCCGGCAACAGGCATCAACCACGCAGCATGTGGGCTGCCAGGCCGGCCAGAGCACAGGCAACCAGTACCTGGATCACGCCACGCTTGAAGCGGAACAGGGCCACTGCAGCAGCAATAGCGATCAGCGCCGAAGGCCAGTCGAACGCCCCGCCGAAACCCTTTGGCCAGAGCACGTGATAGCCGAAGAACAGGGCCAGGTTGAGGATCACCCCCACGACCGCAGCCGTGATGCCAGTCAGTGGCGCAGTGAACTTCATCTCATTGTGGGTCGACTCCACCAACGGGCCACCGATCAGGATGAAGAGAAAGGACGGCAGGAAGGTGAACCAGGTGACCAGGCTCGCCGCGACCGCACCGGCCAGGAACGGGTGCTCCGCGCCAAACACTGGATGCACATAACCACCGACAAAGCCGACGAAGGCAACCACCATGATCAACGGCCCTGGCGTGGTTTCCCCCAAGGCGAGACCATCGATCATCTGGGTAGGTGACAGCCAGCCGTAGTGCGCGACGGCGCCCTGGTAGACATAGGGCAGTACGGCGTAAGCGCCACCAAAGGTCAAAAGTGCGGCCTTGGTGAAGAACCAGCCCATTTGCGTCAGGGTGCCGGCCCAGCCAAACGCCAGTGTCAGCAGCCCCATGGGCAAGGCCCAGAGTACCGCGCCGATCAGTACCAGGCGCAGCAAATGCCCCACCCGAAAACGCGCATGCTCAGGCGTTGGTGTGTCGTCGTCGATCAGCGCCGGGCCGTAACTGCTATTGGCAGCGCCATGACCGCCACCAATCACGAATTTGCCGGGCGCGAACCGGCCGCCTACATAACCGATGATACCGGCGACCAGCACGATCAGCGGGAAAGGCACGTTGAGAGCGAAGATAGCCACGAACGACGCTGCGGCCATGGCCCACAGCCAGCCGTTCTTCAGCGCGCGCGAGCCAATCCGGTGAGCCGCGTGAACGACGATCGCCGTGACTGCAGGCTTGATGCCATAGAAGATCCCGGCCACCACCGGGACCTCGCCAAAGGCAATGTAGACCCAGGACAAGCCAATCAGGATGAACAGTGAGGGCAACACGAACAGTACGCCGGCAATCACCCCACCCCAGGAGCGGTGCATGAGCCAACCGATGTAGGTGGCTAGCTGCTGTGCCTCAGGGCCTGGCAACACCATGCAGTAGTTCAGTGCGTGCAGGAATCGCTTCTCGCTGATCCATCGCCGCCGCTCAACCAACTCCTCGTGCATGATCGAGATCTGCCCGGCAGGTCCGCCAAAGCTGATAAAGCCCAGCTTGAGCCAGAACAGAAACGCTTCAAACAAGCCAATCGGCTTGCGAGCAGCTTGCGATGGAGGCTGTTCGTTTACTGCGGAGGTGGTTTCAACCATTTGGGTTTTCCTCACTTGCGAAAGCCGTCAGCAGGCCGTCGAAGATGCCCCCGGCGACCGTTGTCAGTTGATCATCGTCGCCAATGCTTTCTCTCAAGCCCGCGAGGACGCGCTCGATGCCAGGCGCCTCTGAGGGCTGGCTTCCACCAACATCCAGGTAATGCACGACGGCGGCCAACCGAGACAGGCCTGGCTGCTGAATGGCAAAACTTTCGATGAGGGTTTCGAAGGACACACGCTCTCCGACATGGCTGAACGTTGCACCGTCGAAGTCGAAACCGAGCGCATCGCTCGGGCAGTCGTCAGGGCTGCCCAACCAGATGAATCGGGCGTCAGCATCGATGAAGCGACGTATCAACCAGGCACATGCCAGCCGATCCACCCAGGGACGCCTACGGGTTGCCCAGCAGCGGCCCTGGTAGTCGATACGTTCCAGTCGGGTGATAACCTGATCGTGCGCACTCGGCTCATCGCAAGACAGTGCGCGGCTAATCGCGGCTTCAAGCTCCTGCAGCGCCGAGTCGGCTTGTGCCCTGGGCACGCCCGGGAAAAAATCGATCGCTGCCAACTGGCCGAAGGCCTTCCTGAGCTTGCGCACCTGCCGTGCTGTCTGCAGCGCATTGTCCGGCGCCAGTTCAGCCCTGCAGCCTGCGATTTCTGCCATCAGTCTGGCGTACTCATCGCTCCTGTCGAACAGCTTGCTGAAGCGCTCTTCACGCTCCGGCAGCGACAGGAGAAATGCCGTGCCGTTGATGGCCAGTACGTCTCGCTCGACGGCTTCGAAAACCTCCCGACCCGAGCGTTGCTCGGGCAGCAGGTAAACACCATCCCTCAACACTGCGGCTCCAGAGGCCTTCAGGGCTCTCCAGGCACGCATTCGCTCTGTGGCATTGGCCGTCGGCAATCCGAGAATCAGTAGCAACCAATCCATTATGTAGCTCATTCAACATAAATTGTTTAATTCGCTACATTAATCCAGAACTACGGAAAATCAACAGGCGCGCTCCAATTCGGGCCAAAAGCTGAAGCTCGGTGCATGACGTGCCTTTTTTTGAGGCACACCTGTCGGCGGTCCCTCGGGCCGCTCCGCTACGGCTGCGCGCTGCGCAGTCATTGAATGCAGCAATAAAATCTCGCGGTTTCAATGTGTTACCGCTCGCTTCTTGCCATTTCGCAGCTGTGCCGGGCTTTCGGCACCTTCATTGCAACGGCCCTTGCGTGCACGACGCACCAGCAATTGATTGGATTCGAGGCTCACCGCAGACACAGCACCCACCGACCCCAGCAAGGCCGCACCCGAATATGTAGATGAACCGCAATGAAGCTGCCGGCAACGGCGGCAAGGAGTGGGTATGTCCCGGGCATTTTTCAATGAAATGTACGAAACGAACGGAAGTTGCCGCCCGCATTACCAGGAGTTCGCTCGCTGGTTGGCAAACACCCCATTGGAGTTGCTGGAGCAACGCCGACGCGAAGCCGACCTGCTGTTTCACCGCGCCGGTATCACCTTCACCTTGTACGGTGACAAGCAAGACACCGAGCGCCTGATCCCCTTTGACATCATCCCGCGCAGCATTCGCGCCAGCGAATGGCGCATGGTCGAGCGCGGCTGTATCCAGCGGGTGCACGCCCTGAACCTGTTCCTGCAGGACATCTACCACGACCAGCGCATCCTCAAAGCCGGCATCATCCCGCCGGAGCAAGTGCTGGCCAATGAAGGCTACCAGATCGCCATGCAGGGCCTGGGGCTGCACCGTGGGCTCTATGCCCATATCGCCGGCGTCGACCTGGTCCGCGATGGTGATGGCAGCTACTTCGTGCTGGAGGACAACCTGCGCACCCCCAGCGGGGTCAGCTACATGCTCGAAGACCGCAAGATGATGATGCGACTGTTCCCCGAGCTGTTCGCCGCACAGCGCATCGCCCCGATCGACCACTACCCCAACCTGCTGCTGGACACGCTCAAGAGCGCCAGCCCACTGGACAACCCCACCGCCGTGCTGCTCACACCTGGCCGCTTCAACAGTGCCTATTTCGAGCACGCCTTCCTGGCTCGGGAAATGGGTATCGAACTGGTCGAGGGCGCGGACCTGTTCATCCGTGACGAGCATGTCTACATGCGTACCACCGCCGGTCCGCAGCAGGTGGACGTGATCTATCGCCGCCTGGACGACGATTACCTCGACCCGCTGTCGTTCAACCCTGACTCGATGCTGGGCGTGCCGGGGCTGATCTCGGTATATCGCGCCGGCAACGTGGTGCTGGCCAACGCGGTGGGCACCGGTGTGGCAGATGACAAGTCGATCTACCCGTATGTCGACGACATGATCCGCTTCTATCTGGGTGAAGAACCGGTGCTGAACAACGTCCCTACCTGGCAGTGCCGCAGGCCTGCAGACCTGTCCCATGTCCTGGCCAACCTGCCCGACCTGGTGGTCAAGGAGACGCAGGGTTCCGGTGGCTATGGCATGTTGGTCGGGCCAGCGGCAACCAGCGCACAGATCGAAGACTTCCGCGCCCGCATCAAGGCCCGCCCGCATGCCTACATCGCCCAACCTACCCTGTGCCTGTCCACCTGCCCGACCTTTGTCGACAGCGGCATCGCACCGCGCCACATCGACCTGCGCCCGTTCGTGCTGTCTGGCAGTGAAACCCGACTGGTGCCAGGCGGCCTGACCCGCGTGGCACTTCAGGAGGGCTCGCTGGTAGTCAACTCGTCGCAGGGCGGCGGTACCAAGGACACCTGGGTGGTGGAGGACTGAACCATGCTTTCGAGAACTGCTTCCGACCTGTACTGGATGTCGCGCTACCTGGAGCGTGCGGAGAACCTTGCGCGCATGCTCGAGGTCAGCTATTCGCTATCACTGATGCCCCAGGCCGGGCGCAGTGACGGCCATGCCGAGCTGGCCATGTCGCTGCTGGCATCCGGAACGCTGGACGACTACCGCCGCCGGCACACCGAACTCGACACCGAGCGCATGCTGCACTTCTTCGCCCTCGACGCGACCAACCCCAGCAGCATCTATTGCTGCCTGCAGGCGGCCAGGACCAATGCCCACGCAGTGCGTGGCCGCATCACCGCCGACATGTGGGAGAACATCAACGCTACCTGGATCGAGATGCGCAACATTGCCAGCAATGGCCTTGGCCGTTACGGCATCAGCCAGTTCTGCGACTGGGTCAAGGAACGCTCGCATCTGTTCCGCGGTGCAACCTCAGGCACCATCATGCGCAACGACGCATACAGTTTCATCCGCCTGGGGACCTTCCTGGAGCGAGCCGACAACACCCTGCGCCTGCTCGATGCACGCTATGAAATGTTCGGCGAGGCCTCTGAAGAGGTCAGCGATGACTCTGCCCGCGGCTACTACCAATGGAGCGCCTTGCTGCGCGCGCTAACCTCCTACGAAGCCTTCAACGAACTCTATCGCGCCGCGCCCAGTGCACGGCCGGTATCGGAGCTGCTATTGCTGCGGGTCGACGTGCCCCGCTCGCTGCATGCCTGTATCGAGGAACTGGACCAGATCCTTGCCTGCCTGCCGGGCAGCACCGGGCGCGCCGCCCAGCGCATGGCCGCCGAACTCAACGCTCGTCTGCGCTACACCGCGATCGACGAAATCCTCGAAGCGGGGTTGCACCCGTGGCTGAGCGACTTCATCGGACGCATCAACCAACTGGGCCAGGCGGTCCATCACTCCTATCTGGAGGTCGTATGAAACTGTCCATTCGCCACGACACTACGTACAGCTACGCAAGCGATGTCTGCAACAGCATCCAGTTCCTGCGCCTGACACCCCGCAGCAGCGAGCGCCAGCGCATCAATGAATGGCAACTGGACCTGCCCTGCAAGGTCAACGGCCAGATCGACCCGTATGGCAACATCCTGCATGTACTGACCCTGGACAAACCCCACGGTCACCTGGCGCTGACCGCCAGCGGCCAGGTGGAGATCGACCCGGAGCGCGAGCAGGAGGCCGGCGAACATTCTCCCCTGCCATTCCTGCGCGGCAGCCACCTGACCCAGGCCGATGACGCACTCAAGGCCTTCGCCAAGCGACACTGTGGCGAACACCGCGACCGGGCGGCGCTGGTCGGGCTGATGCAAGCCCTGGCCGAGCACATGCCATACAGTCCCGGGGCCACGTCGGTGGGCACCACCGCCATCGAAGCCTTCGGCGGCGCTGCCGGGGTCTGCCAGGACCACACCCATGCATTCCTCGCCTGCGCACGTAGCCTGGGTATTCCGGCACGCTACGTCTCCGGTTACCTGTGCACCGAAGACGAGCAGCACCTGGCCAGCCATGCCTGGGCCGAAGCCTGGGTCGATGACGCCTGGTACAGCTTCGACATCACCAATCGCCTTACCCGGCCAGAGCGTCACCTGAAGCTGGCAGTGGGCCTGGACTACCTCGATGCCTGCCCGGTCAGGGGCGTGCGCCGCGGAGGTGGCGCCGAATCGATGCAGGCCAGCGTGCATGTGCATCGCCAGTGACAGGCGCTGCACCCGTTCATAAAGAAAACAAGGGAAACAGCATGACCTATTGTGTCGCCATGCACCTGGCGGACGGGCTTGTCTTCATCAGCGACTCACGCACCAATGCGGGCATCGACCAGATCGCCAGCTTTGCCAAGTTGTTCGTGTTCGGCGTGCCGGGGGAACGCCTGATCGTGCTGCAGACCGCTGGCAACCTGGCGACCTCGCAGTCGGTGGTGAACCTGCTGCAGCAACGCACCCGGGGCCCCGGCCCCCACCTGCTGAACGTTGCCACGCTCTACGATGCGACGGTACTGGTTGCCGACACCCTGCGCGAAGTGGTCGGCCGTGATCGCAGCAAGCTGTCGGCCGGAATCGACCTGAGCAGTTCGTTCATCGTCGGCGGCCAGATTGCCGGCGGCGCCATGGGCATCTACAACGTCTATGCGCAGGGCAATTTCTTCCAGGCCACGCCGGACACCCCGTTCCTGCAACTGGGCGAAAGCAAGTATGGGCGGCCGATTCTGGACCGTAACCTCGGCTACCAGATGCCTCTCGATGAAGCGTTGCGCTGTGGCCTGATCTCGTTCGACTCGACCATTCGCAGCAACCTGTCGGTGGGTATGCCGTTGGACCTGTTGGTATATCACAAGGACAGCCTGGAAACACCGAAACGCCAGCGTATCGCCAGCGACGATGCCTATTACGAGCAGATACGCAGGCAGTGGAGCGACGGGCTCAAAAGACTGTTGGCCGAACTGCCACCGCCGCCGTACTGATTGGCAGGGCCACTGTGGGAGCGGGCATGCCCGTTCCCACAGTGGTCTTGGTCCTACTCCAGCGGAATAGTCAGGCGATTAATGACGGTGCAGGTTTCTGGCCGCACCCCGCGCCACCAGGCGAACGCCTCCGCCGCCTGCTCGACCAGCATGCCGACACCATCGGCCAGTCGCGCCACACCCTGCGCCTGGGCCATGCGCAGGAACGGCGTCAGGCCTTTGCCATACGCCAGCTCGTAAGCCAGCCGCGTGTCGCCCAGCACACCCTCAGGCAGCGGCGGCAGCTCACCGGTGAGGCTCGCGGACGTGGCGTTGACCACGATGTCAAAGGACTGTCCTTCCAGTTCCTCATAACGGCTGATGCGCAGCCTTGGGTGATCCAGCTCGTTGCGCAGTGTGAGCGCCTTGGCCATGTCGCGGTTGGCGAGCACCAGTTCGCTCGGCCCCGCCTGCAGGAACGGCAGCAACGCACCACGCACCGCGCCACCGGCGCCGAGCAACAGTACCCGTCGATTGCCCAGCGGTTCACCGAGGTTTTCCTCGATATCCCGCAACAAGCCAATGCCGTCGAAGTTCTCGGCAACGATACGGCCATCCTCGAACTTCAGTGCATTGGCCGCCCGCGCCAGCTGGGCGGCCTCGCTGCGCTGGTCGGCCAGCTCGAAGGCACGCAACTTGAACGGCGCGGTGATGTTCATGCCCAACCCGCCATCATCGCGAAACTGCAGTACCTGGGCCTCGAAGCCCTCGAGTTCGCCCTCGATGGCGCCGTACTCCAGGCACTGGCCAGTGGCCTGGGCGAACAGGCCATGAATCAACGGGGACTTGGTGTGGTTGATCGGTCGGCCGATCACTGCATAGCGGTCGCTCATCGGGCATCTCCGTGGGTGAACAGCACACCGTCAGCTTGCATGGCGGTGATTTCTTCAGGGCTGAAGCCAAGCCCGGCGGCTACTTCGGCATTGTGCTGGCCGAGGTCCGGGGCCACCTGGTGGATCGTGGTGTCGCAGTCGGAAAAGCGGAACGGCAGGTTGGGCAGGCGCAAGGTACCGTAGCGCGGGTGCTGCTGCTCGATGACCATGTTGCGCGCCTGGATCTGCGGGTCAGCCACGACCTCGTCGATGCGCTGCACCTTGGCGCTGGGAATGTCGATGCCATCGAGCAATTGCAGGATATCGGCTACCCGCCGTGCGCCGACCCAGTCACGCACCACGGCCAGGATCGCCTGGCGATGGGCGTTGCGGCCATTGAGGCTGTGGTAGCGGCTGTCGCTGCCGAACCCGGGCGGGCCACCGTTGGCCTCGAGCATCGCGGCAAAGCGCTTCCAGGCGTCGTCGACCTGGGCGGCGATCACCAGGTCGCCATCGGCGGCGCGAAACACGCCGTACAGGGTGGAGGTCGGCATGTCATGGCCGGTCTGCTCAGGCAGGACGGTGCCGTCGGACAAGGTGTAGCACTGCACCGCGTATTCATGCATCGACACCAGCGTGTCGTACAGGGCCATGTCGATGTGCTGGCCACGACCACTGCTCACCCGGCCCAGTAGCGCCGCATTGATCGCCGCCACGGCATGGATGCCGGTGTACATGTCGCCCAGGGAAATGCGCAGCAACGGCGGCGCTTCGCCCGGCACGCCGACCATCTGCATGATCCCGCTCTTGGCCTCGGCAATCAGCCCGAAACCGGCGCGGTGGGCATCCGGCCCGGTGTGGCCGTACGCGGAGATGGAGCAGTACACCAGTCGCGGGTTGCGCGCCGACAGCTCGGCATAGCCCAGGCCCAGTTTGTCCAGGGCGCCGGGGCGATAGTTTTCGATGAACACATCGGCCGAGTCGGTCAGGCGTTGCATGAACGCTTTGCCACGCGGGTCCTTCATGTTCACGCTGACGCCCTGCTTGCCCATGTTCAGCTGCAGGAAGTAACCGCTCTGCTGCTCATCCAGGGTGAATGCATGCTGGCGGCCGGCATCGCCGCTGCCCGGCCGTTCGACCTTGATCACCTCGGCGCCCAGTGCTGCCAGGCAGCGGCCCACATAGGGCCCGGCCAGGAAGTGGCTGTAATCGATGACGCGGATACCCGCCAATGGCAATGCCTGGCTCATGCCTGCACTCTCCTGGGCACCATCAGCCGGTGCTCGCCACGCTGCACGACTTCGCCGTGCTGGTTGATCAGTTCCGACGGCAAGACCACGATGCCCCAGCCCGGTCGGCTGTTGCTCGGGCGCATCGCCCCCACGCGCATGCGCACGTGCAGCACATCGTTGACCTTGATCGGCAGCACGAAGTCCCAGGTCCAGCCCAGCGACATGCCCGGCACAAAGCGGTATTCGCACTGGGTCTTCAGGCCGTCGGCGATCGACAGCCCGAACAGGCCATGGGCAACCAGGCAGCCGAAGTGACTCGCGTTGGCGTACGCCTCGTCGACATGCACCGGGGTGTGGTCACCGGTGAGGTCGGCATAGGCCAGAATGCGTTCGCGGGTCACGGTGTAGGTGGGGCTGATGCATTCATCGCCTTCGCGGGCATCGTCCCAGTATTTTTCCACCACGCTCATGCCTTCACCTCCGCACGCGGGTCGATGGCCAATGCCTGGGCGACACACTTCGCCGGCAATGCCTGAATGAACTCCACCGCCAGGCCGTCCGGCAGGCGCAGCCAGTTGCGGCCCTGGGGCATTTCGCTGACGCCGAAACGCTGTGCAGCGGCCAGGACAGCTTCAAGGTCCTCGCACATGATGCCCAGGTGCGCCATGCGCCCTTCCGGGCCGGCAAAGTCCGGCTGGTGGATGAACTGCAGGCCACCGAGGGTCCAGTACTGCGCCGGCTGCTCGACGTCACCCTGTATCTCGCGCATGGTCATGCCGCACACCTCGCTGAAAAAGCGGATGTGCCACTGGATGTCCCGCACCCAGAACGCAACGTGTTCCAGGTAGGCTTTCGGCTGACTCATGGATGACTCCCCTTCTGCTGATCGGTCATTGCGCGTTCGATACCCTTGATGCAGGCCACCAGGGTCGCGTTGACCGGCGTCGCCACGCCGTGGCGCTGGCCCCAGCGCACGACGGAGCCGTTGATGAAATCGATCTCGGTGACCGAGCCCTTCTCCAGGCTCTGTAGCATCGAGGTACGGAAGCTTGCCGGCAGGCCTTCGGCGGCCAGCCGCCAGGCAGCATCCGGGCTGGTGAGGCTCAGGTGGATGCCTGCTTGCCCAGCGACGGCGATGGCTTCAGCCACCGCTGCCTTGGCGGTGCTTTCCAGCAGCGGCTCGCTGTAGAGCTGGCCATAACCGAGCCTGGTGATAGCGCTGAGCGCGCCCGTCGCGACGTTGACCAGCAGCTTGTCCCACATGGTGCCAAGGATGTTGTCGCTGACCGTGGTCGCGAGCCCGGCGCTGTTGAAGACCTCGGCAATGGCCTGCACACGGGGCGTCAGCTTGCCGTCGAGTTCGCCGATGAAAGTCTGCTTGCCTGCTACACCGGCTCGGATCGAACCCGGCGCCAGCAATACGCCGCCGACGTAGGTCTTGCCGGCCAGCACCCGCTCACGCCCCACCGCTTCGGCCAGGATGTCTTCATGGCCAAGGCCATTCTGCAGTGACAGCACCAGCGTCTGCGGCCCGATCAGCGCCCCGGCACCGTCAATCGCCTCGCGGGTGTGGAACGATTTGACCAGCACCACCACCAGGTCGGCCACACCCACGTCTTCGGCGTCGCAGGCCGCATTGACCCGCACCTGCCGCTCGCCGCGTTCGTCCTGCACCCGCAGCCCGTGCAGGTTCATCGCCTCGACATGTGCGCGGCCACGGTTCAACAGCCAGGTTTCATGCCCCGCCTCGCTCAAGGCCGCGCCTATGGCGCAACCCAGGGCGCCGGCACCCAGAATGCAGATTTTCACGTCGCAGACCTCCTGTTGTTTGCGACTACCTTATGCAGCGAGGCTTATTTCGGCTATACAATGGGCTTAATATGCCTATTGAGATTCGCAATAATGAGCGCGCTCGACGCCTTGCCTGACCCCAAGCTGCTGCAGCTGTTCGATGTGCTGTACCAGTGCCGCAGCGTGACCCGTAGCGCTGAACAGCTCGGCCAGAGCCAACCTACTGTGAGCATCTGGCTGGGGCGCTTGCGTGAAGAGTTGAACGACCCGCTGTTCGTACGCACGCCAGGGGGCATGGCCCCTACCCCGCGCGCAGACCAGTTGATCGGGCCATGCCGCGAGGTGCTGGAGTCGCTGCGGCGCCTGACCGCCTGGGAGCCGCAATTCGTTCCGGCCACGGCGCAACGGCGCTTTCGCCTGTGCGTCAGTGATGCCAGCCATATCACCCTGCTGCCCAGCATCCTCAACCACCTGCGTACCCACGCGCCCGGTATTCGCCTGGAGGCGGCGCGCATCGATGGCAATACCGAAAGTGCGCTGGAGTCGGGTGAGGCGGACCTGGCCATCGGCTTTGTGCCTTGGCTGGGCGCGGGGATGTATCAACAGGTGTTGTTCGAGCAGGACTGGGTCTGCCTGAGCAACCCACAACACCCTCGTTTGGGTAAAGGCATGAGCGTGGCGCATTACCAGGGCGAGGGGCATGTACAGATCAGTGCCGGGACCGGGCAGAAGCTGCTGGAGGCTGGCCTGGCGCGGGCCGGCATCGAACGCAGGATCATACTGGAGCTGCCAGCGTTTCTGGGCTTGGGGATGATCGTCGGGTCGACCGACCTGGTGGCGACGCTGCCACGGCACATCGGACAGACCCTTGCCGACATGCATGGTTTGCAGGTGCACGATTGCCCGTTTCCAGTGGAGGGCTTCACGGTCAAGCAGCACTGGCACGCACGGTACCAGCAGGACAGCGGGAATCGCTGGATGAGGGAGGTGGTTCGGGCATTGTTTCAGACAGGGTGTGGTTAGAAGACGAACGCGTCCCTCGCCAAGCTTCCTTCCCTGGAGGCATCGGTATACGGATCAAGCAGCAGGCTTGAGCACCACCTTCGTCCAGCCATCATCCCGCGCATCAAAGTGCTTGTAGGCGTCGGGGCCTTCAGCAAGCGTCAAACGATGGGAAATGATCCGGGAAGGCGTGGTGCGCCCGTGATGAATGAGCTGCGCCAGGCGGCGGTTGCAGGCTTCACGTTCGCCTGGCCCGTGCGGATGGATTGGCCCTTGAACCAGAACGCACCGAAATCGAAGGCCATCTTGCCCTGCTTCGCCAGGTCGTTCTTCGCCCCCGGATCTTCTGGCACGAACACACCCACGGCGTCGATGCCAGCGGTGGCCTTGGTTGAGGCAACCAGGGACGCGGAGGCCGCTTTCGATCCATAGCTGCCGCTCGTGGAGGACAGCTATCGGCCAAAAGCGGTCGTTCAGTGCCTGTGAAATCAAAAGCGATTCAAAATGATTGCGCGCGCGGGCGCGATGGCTGATATGTTTTCCGCACATCAGGTCGCACCCAACCGACGCTGGCCTCATCAAGGAAGATAAGCCAATGAAAACAGTATTCGGCTTCTTGCTCTATGTCTGCCTGAACATATCCGCATTCGCAGGCTACAAGACCATCGGCTTCCAGGTCTCGACGTTGCCGGGCGCGCAAAATGGCCGCCCGCTGGAGCTGGCAGTCTGGTACCCGAGCACAACCACCGCTACACCACAATTGATCGCTGAGACCCAGGTATTCGCCGGTGCCCTCGGCGTCCGCGATGCGCCCCCGGCCACAGGTGCACTTCCATTGGTGGTACTTTCCCACGGCTTTCGCGGCAACTGGGGGAACCAGTCATGGTTAGCCAGTGCACTGGCTCACCAGGGCTACATCGTGGCGGCAGTCAACCACCCTGGCACCACCACCCACGATCGCCGCACTGAAGCCGCGGCACAGTTGTGGCAGCGCCCCATCGACTTGCAACGGGCCATCGATGCAGTCATGGCCCAGCCGGATCAGTTTGGACGGGTAGCCAAGCGTCAGATCGCAGTGGCTGGCCATTCACTGGGTGGCTGGACCGCGCTGGAAATCGCGGGTGCCCGTTTCGATCCCAAGCGTTTCGTCCAGGACTGCATCACCCGTCCCAAGCTATCCAGTTGCAGCGTTTACAAGCAGATCAATCCCGATCGCGCACCGGCTTCGAAAGCTCGACTGGGCAGCGATCTGCGCGACAAACGTGTCACTGCCATTGTTACCCTGGATCTGGGCCTTTCACGCGGCCTGACCGATGAAAGCCTGATGGCGTTGCCAGTACCGACTCTGGTGATCGCGGCGGGCGCAGCGTCTGAAGATCTCCCTGCACAGCTGGAATCCGCCGCCCTGGCCAAGCGTTTGCCTCCGGCGACGACTCGTTATGTCGAGATCGAGGACGCCAGCCACTTCAGCTTCCTGTCCATGTGCAAACCTGGCGCCACGGCATTGCTTGAAGAAGATGCACCTGGCGATGGCATCATTTGCCAGGACGGCGTTAACGCACGACCGCGCGCGCTGATACAGGCGCAGATTGCCTCGCTGATTACCGAGTTTCTGGAACAATCCTTTCGCCACTGACAAGCGCTGATTCCGTTGATGGTAGGAATGTCAGATGAATATCTCGAATGGGTTGCTAAAGAGTAAGCAGCCAGCGTACACACCTTGCACGGATCAATCAGGCATCCACAGATGCGCAAGCAGTTGCTAGATATCTCTGGCTCACTGCGTCAGCACATCATTCAGATACGCGCATGGCTGATGACCATTCAGCCGCGCAGAAGCCGAGATCTGGGGACACTCGAACGTATCCGCTACAGGGAAACTGCCACCTCCCCGTCCGCTTGGCCATCCACCAAAGCCTGGATCTCTGCGAAAATATCTGAAGCCAGGCTGGCCGGGACGCCCCAATAATCAAAGATCCCGCCCTCATCTCGATTCTGGCCACAGGTCACAAAAACGCCGGTCCCAAACTTCTGCTTCAGGCGCATTGCCAACCAGCCAACGAAACCGCTGTTGTCGGAGCCTTGCGGAAAATGGAATCGGCAGACGCCGAACAGCTCTTGCTCGACGTCGGCACAGGGGACCAGTTGACTCCACACCTGGTCATCTCGTACGAGCGCCAGTGCATCAGGGCGAGCGGCATCAGGAAACGATGACAACGGAAACTCGAGAAAGGCGTAGGTGCCGGGGAAGAGCCTCAAATGGGCTTGGGTAATGACGTGCAACAATCGACGCTCCGTATCCTGGACTGTTTCATGGGAAATGTTCACCATTTCAGACTCTCCGTTCAGTAAAGCGCGCAGCGCTTCTTTTTTATTGACCGAGGCGATACTAAGCACGAAGATCTTCAAGATAAATGCTCAAAAATCAATAACATTAACAACCAAAGATTGTAGATATGGATAAGCTAAAAAGCATGGCGGCGTTCGTAGCAGCAGCCGAGTCAGACTCCTTCTCGGCAGCAGCTGCCGTGTTAGGCGTGACGCCGCAGCTGATTGCCAAACAGGTCAGCAATCTGGAATCTGAGCTAGGTCTTAAATTGATCACCCGCACCACGCGCCGACAAAGCCTGACCGCCGTGGGCAGGGACTATTACTTGCGCTGCAAGGCTATCCTGAGCGACGTTGAAGACGCCGATCAGCTGGCGCTGTCAGCAAACTCGACTCCGCGCGGAAAAATCCGTATCAGCGCCCCCTATAATTATGGTTCTCATCGACTCATCCCGTTCCTGACCCAATACCTAACGCGTTACCCAGAAACGGAAATCGAGTTGGAGTTGACTGACAGGTTCGTGAATATCGTAGAAGAGGGATTCGAAGTCGTGTTTCGGCTTGGCAAACCCCAACTGGCCGACAGCGCGGCATTGGTTCAGCGCAGCTTGAGACCTTTCAGGATGTTTGCTTGCGCATCTCCCGCTTATCTGTCACGAAAAGGGACCCCACTCCATCCCGAACAACTCGTGGACCATGATTGTCTGGGCTATCTGTTCTCCGATCGAATGACGGACAAACTCTGGCGATTCACCAAAAACATGCAGACGTTCACGGTCCCCATTGCGAGTCGACTGAAAGTCAATAACACCCTGGCCAAGGTGAATGCCGCATTGTCGGATTTCGGCATCACGCTGTGTGTCGAGGATGTACTGATGCCCTATGTGCAACGGGGGGAGCTGGTCGTACTCTTCGAGGAATTCGAAGGACCCACGTATCCCGTCAATCTGATCTACCCCCTCGACCGTCGCCCCTCCGCAAAGCTCAGGCACTTCATAGACGAAGTTGTTGCTGCATTGGGTTCGCCGCAGGCTTAGCAGGTTCCGGCCCTGGGTGAATGGCAGCTAATCGCCCCTCTGTCTGGCTCGAACCGCCGGGAAACCACGAGTCGAGCGCCACAGGCGCACTCTCCCGAGCCATCGATTCCCAGTAGTGCCGATTGCCCTTGGATTTGCGGGCGTCGATACTGGATTGAAACCGATGGCTCCGGTTCAGCACGAAGCGCGCGAACGTCAGAAGTTGTACTTGAAACCCGTCATGATGTTTCTTGGAGCACCGTACATACCGTGGTCGCCGGCATAGCTGAGGTATTCACGGTCGAACACGTTGTTCAGATTGACTGACGCACTCAGATGCTTGTTGAAGTCGTAGCGAGCCAGGAGGTTGGTGACGGCATAGCTACCCTGAGTGAAGGTGTGCAGGTCGGCACCGGTTTTGCTCTGCCAGTTCACACCGCCGCCAAGGGTGAGCTTGTCCAGAATCCCCGGCAGGCGATAGCTGGTGAAGGTCTTGAGACTGTGGCGAGGCAGGGTGGTAACGATACGCTGGTCGTCAGCGTCGGTGCTGACTGCATAGGCATAACCGGCAGATGCCTGCCAGCCTTCGGCCAGCTCTCCGTCCAGGGTGAATTCAGCGCCTTTGGTAGTGGTTCCCTGCTCCGACTTATACGTGTTACCGCCTGGGGTATCGATCCAGATCGCCAGGTTGTCCTGCTCGATCTTGAACAGCGCGACGCTGGAGTTCAGCTTGCCGTCGAAGTGGCTTCCCTTGACGCCAACTTCATACCCGGTGCCCTCCATCGGATCCAGTGGTTTGTTGTCGATGTCGCGAACCCAGGACGACTGTGGGTTGAAGATTTTCGTATAACTGGCATACAGCGACCACGTATCGTTGACGTCATACACCACGCCAGCATACGGGATGTAGACGCCGGTTTCCGCCTCCTTGGTCTTGGTTTGCTCGGCGTTGTAGGGTTTATCCTCGATGTCACGATGCCAATCGATCACGCGGCTACCCAGCAAGACACTGAGATCGTCGGTGGCGTGCAGGCGCGTGGCGAGATAAGCGGCGTATTGGGTTTCGTCGGCAGTGGATTTGCCAGTGACGTCGAATTCCGGTTTGACCGAGCCGCCGTTCCAGTTCAACAGGTTATCGATCGCGCCAGCCGGAGAGCCGGAATAGTCGTATTTCCAGCCGCCGTAGCTTGGCACGTCCTCGTAGTAGTTGGACAAGGTCACGCCGGCGATCAATTCGTGCTCGCGGCCCAACAGACCGAACGGGCCGGTCAGGTAGGCATCGATGTTGTTCTGGCGCGGGATGCCGGAGAAGCGCACTGGCAACTGAGTGGTGCCGCTTCCGTCCGGGTTGAGGCTGCCGTTGACGTAGTTGAAGACTTCATCAAACTTGTTTTCGGAGTGGGTCAGCTCGATCTTTCCGCTCCAGCCATTGGCGAACTGCTGTTCGATCGAGGTAAAAAAGCTGGTTTGCTCATGGTCGTTGTAAGACCACGTTTGAGCCGAATTGAGCGAGCTTTTTAGGTTGGTGCGAGACCCGTCGGTGAAGCGGGTCGGCAGGCCGGAGCGCATGGGCGAGTCAACGTCTGTGCGTTGATAACTGAAGCCCATTGTCAGCAGAGTGTCTTCAGTCAGGTCGAACTCGGTAATGCCGTAGATCAGCTGCGAGTCCTGCTTGTAGCGGTCTACCCATGACTGCTCTGTCTTGAAGTCGGCGACCAGACGACCGCGTACGTTGCCGGTTTCGGTCAGCGGGCCAGATACATCAAAGCCAGTTCCGTAGCGGTCCCAGGTACCAGCTTCTGCGGTGACGCTGGCCTGAGCCTCGGAGGTCGGACTCTTGCGGATCAGGTTGATCGTCGCTGAAGGGCTGCCCAGGCCGCTGATCAGGCCGGTAGCACCGCGCACCACCTCCACCCGGTCATACATGGCCATGCTCTGGGTGTAATTGTCCATGCGCTTGACGGTAGGCACACCATCGATTTCAAAGTTCTGAACCTCGAAGCCGCGCGAGAAGTAACCATCGGATTCGGCACCCAGCCCGTCGCGCAACACGATGATGCCCGGTGTGGCATCGAGGGTATCGCTTAGATTGGTCAGGCGCTGGTCATCCAGGCGCTGGCGGGTCATGACGGTCAGCGACTGCGGGGTCTCTTTGGGGGTCAGGTTCAGACGGGTGGAACTGCTGGATGAGTAGGTGGTGTAAAGCCCGGTACCTTCTGTAGTAGACCCGGGCGCTTTGCCCGAAATTGAAATGCTTTGAAGCTCCAGCGCGGTAGAAGCCGGCGCTCGCTGGAGGGTGTATCGCCCATCCGGCTGGCGCACCGCTATGAGCTGGCTGCCCTCAAGCAGCGCCTGTAGCGCACCGTCGACCGTGTAATCACCCTTCAAGCCAGGGCTGTTTTGTCCGGCAATCAATTCATTGGGAAACGACAACAACAAATGGGCTTGCTGGCCCAGGTGATTGAGCGCAGTGCCCAGTGGCGCCGCAGGGATTTCATAGTGTTGCACGCTGCTATCGGCGGCTGCCCACACTGGCGATGAACTGGCAATCAGAACCGCCGCGGCGCAACCCAGGGTGCTGGCGAGCGGGGTTGCGTAGCACGACGAAATACTGCGGTGATGCATGTGAAGTTCCCCGATGTCTTTTGATGTATGGCCTATAAGTCTCGCCAGAAATCAAAACGGCTCATCGAAGACGAAAATAGTTCAAACGGTTGCCGGCAAGGCGCGCAAGTTGACCCATAGGCGAGTGAAACGCTGGACATCCAGTTTCAGCGTCTGGGCAACGGCATCGATGATTCGATCGCTGTCTGCCAGCGGGTAGGATCCCCATACACGCAGGTTGGCCAATGCGGGGTCGCACCCGAGATGCCCATGACGATACCGACCCAGTTCATCCAGGAAAGCCTGGAGCGGTTGGCCGTTGGCGACGATCATGCCTTCTGCCCAGGCCGGAGCGTTTGCTTGCAGTGCATCCTGATCGAGCAGGCCGAGCGCCCCGAAACGAGCCAGTTGCCCGGCCTGCAAGGAAGTCCACGTGCTCGCTTTTGCCGGGCTTACCTGAAGTGAGCCACGATAGACCGCCAACTGAGTCGAGCCATTGTCAAATTGGCGTACCGTGAAGCGCGCCGAGGACGCCTGTGCGCGAATCTGAGTGGCTTCGATGGAGAGTGCCTGGTTCAAAACCGTGTCGACCAGGATCTCGCCGCTGAGTAATCGAAGGTGCCAGCGATGATCTGTATGACGAACATTTATCGCGCTGCGGGTATTGAGATCAAACGACAGATTGGCGTTCAGCGCGACGCGTCGCTGCTCTCCAACACCCGTGACGTAATCGGCGCTCAAGCGCGAAACCACTTCGCTGCCTCCGGCCAACCATGCACCCGCGCTTGTGGTCAGCAGCAAGGCCAGGCCCTTGATGGCCCGTCGTCTGCTCAACCCTTCCTGAGAAGAAAGCAACAGGGCCTGTCGGGCAAGGTTTGGATCGCCCTGGGTGCGCAATGAGTCTAGCTGCGCAGCCAGAGCCAAGGCTCTTTCCCAGGCCAGATCATGCAAGGGGTGTTCACTACGCCATGCCATGAAGGCGGCCTGTGCGGGTGAATCAAAATTAGCTTCCTGCATATCGAGCCACCACGCCATCGCCTCCTCACACATTTTCGGTGATGGCGCGGGTTCTCGGGTAAAGGCGTTTTCGGTGATCGTCATTCCAGCGCTTCCGTCACCAGCATGCACTGCGCACCTGCCTTGATGATGTGGCGTTTGACGGTAGCGATTGAAATACCCAGCCGCTCGGCAATTTCCCCATGGCTGAGCCCATCCAGTTGCGACCAGAGGAATGCCTTTTTGACGGCGATATCCAACTTACAGAGTGCTTCGTCGAGTCGAACCAGCGTCTCGAAAATAATCAATTGGGTCGCCAGATCCGGCAGCACGTTTTCGTCTTCCGTCTGGATCGCATCCAGATAGGCTTTTTCCAGGCGTGTGCGGCGGTAGTGGTTTGACAGGACACTGCGTGCCACCTTCGCCAGAAACGGTCGAGGCTGCCGGACTTCCAACGCCTCTTTGCTGAGCAACAGGCGCATGAAGGTGTCCTGCATCAAATCAGCGGCGCGGTGTGAGCAGCTCAATTGCCGATACAGCCAGCGACGCAGCCAGCGGTGTTGCTGTTCGTAAAGAGCCGTGAGCTGAGCACTGTCGACGGATGCCATGAGTTGCCACTGAATCGATGCAAATGAGACTTAGTATCATATGCAACTATTGGGCTGTCGACAAGGACGCAGAATGTCTGCTTAGGGTCGAAAGCTGCCGGCCTTGGTTGGCCGCTTTCGACCCATTGCTGCCTCCCGAGAAGCGGGTAACGGCTGGCAACTTAGCCTTCACGTGGCGGCAGGAACGTTGATCGGAATGTCTTGTTGGGCTTCCTTAGCCGGGTAGCTTGGCAGCAAGGACATCAACTTTCTCGATTGACGGCGGTTTGGTAAACAGCTCGGCAGCCTTTGCCATAAGCGCCGCTGCGACCTTCCCCGAAAGATGCGCTTGTCGCCCAGCTTCATCCGGGAAGGCGTCAAAGATGCCAAAGGTGGAAGGCCCCAAGCGGATTGCGAACCAAGCGGTGGTGGCAGGCTCCTCCTCCACTATTGGAAGGCCGCCCATGAGAAAGCTCTCTACATCCTTCTCTTTCCCGGGTTTTGCTTCCAGACGAACGAACAACGCTACGTTGACCATGACGTGGCTCCTGTTGTTACGGTGCGGCTGGCGCTATCAGGTCGCGATAGCCACAAGGGGCATCCGACTCTTAACTATGGTCGATGATGGCAGGATTACAAACCCCAAAAGACCAAGGGTAGCGGCGGGTGGCGCACGGGTAGTGAGAATGAGGTAGTGGGCAGCGTGTAAGCCGCAAGCCAGCCGCTTGATCACTTTGTCCCAATCTGCGGTCTAATAATAGTGATTCAACGATATCTGAAATTTAGGAAAACATAAGAGATCATGGTTGCTGTCAGGCCGACCAATATGTACTCGACGCGGGGTAGAAATATGACCAATACACCCAAAGAAAACACGATCAAGGTGTTTTGCAGTATGTATTTCCTTATTCTACTTACGGCTATGAAATAGCCATACTGCTTGCCTAGGAAAAACAAGGCCATGCCGATGAGCGACATAATCTGGAAATCGCGCATCGCAATGTCATTCAGGATCGCATGCCTGATCAAATTAGCCAGGAGTGCAAGCCCCATAAAAAGAAAAAGGTGCGAGTAGATCAAGGAGTGCCCGCTCATTCTGATTTGATTTTTGCTCAGCAGGTAAAAGCTATCAAAATAGATCCACCATATACTGCAAATCATGATAAATCCGGTGATTGCCGCCATCACATTGTAGCGATCCCATTGAATGTCAGATAAGCCTCCAGAAAGGCTAAACACTGACTCACCCAATAAAATGAGCGTGAGCAAGCCTATCCGTTCAATCAAGTGTTCTGTATGTGCCGGTAATGGTTTTAGTTTAGTCCAGAAAAAAACAGGAAGCAAAATATCAAGAATGATCCCAATATAAGCAACAAAGTAACGCGCGGGCGGGCTAAAAAGAACTGATGAAAGACTAACAACTGCGCTAACTAACAGGGCGAAGCCAAGCCTAGAGGAGAGTTCGCCACGAGAATCGAGCTTGCTTATGGACGAAATGTACATGATGCTGATAATGGCACGTATACCAAAATAGCAGGCAATAATAAGCGGGTAGTTAACTTCCAGGTCTTCTCCGATCCGTGCAGATAGCACAATGAGCAGCAGCATTATGAATAATGTTGCCAAACGGTGAAGTTTGCTGTCTGTATCAAACCTATTGGAGTAAATCGTGTGACTGGACCAGACCCACCACAGTGGTATAAAAAGCAGCAAAAAAGCCCATAATTGCCCATGCTCAAAGTGGCCTTGATGAACATGTCCGAGAGTATGCGTAACCTGGCCAATTGTAACAACAAAAGTCAGGTCAAAAAACAACTCCAACCATGTGGCGCGTCGATTTTTTTCATAATATTTCAAAGACTTCATTAGCTGCCGGCTCCGTGTACACCTCTTTAATGAAGAAGGCAGCTGACGCTGGCTTTCCCTCGGCTCTGGGGTGGGTGATACCAAGCCGATATCGCTCTCTACCGATTTCGTCCACGCACCAAGAAAAGTTCAATCATCTGAATCATCTCGTTGAACTCTGGAACCCCGTCATAGCGAACCGCATCAATGTAGAATGTTGGGGTGCCGTTCACGCCGCTTCGTTACCCCGCCATTGAAGGCGGCTTGAATTTTGGGGATGTAAGTATCCTCTCGGCGTATTCTCTGAATGTGGGTAGCAACTGGTTGTACAATGTCAGTTGGTCACCGCACACCGAAGTCCAGTCAGCGGGATAAAACGCCAGTACCACGGGATTTCCCTTGAGTTCACGCAGCGACAACTGTTGATCAGGGGTTGCGTAAAGGGTGAAGTTGGGCGCGACAGTGCCGGCCGGCAGCGGCCCCTGAACCAGATCGCCATTCGTTTCTTTTGCATCATCAAATTCTGAAGTTTTCATTGCTTGAACCTTGATAGATGGGTGGTTGGGGCGTGCTCAGTGGGATACGACGTGCCCGGCGGGATAACTCCATCCACCATCAAGGGGTTTACAAAAGACAACGGTGCCTCGATCTCAGCCTGAGCCTGAGTGATTTCGGCAACGAAACGTTCACGTTCCGCATCACGGAACACATGGAGATCCGCCGTGTAATCGCGGAATTGGATTTAGGCCAGTTTGGCTGGGAAAGGGTCGGATTAGCTCTGGCTCACCAATAACTATAGTCGTTGGTGAGGCTTACCGTTGTCGCTGAGCGAATTTTCGGTATCCTCCAGTGCCAACAATGCCACTGAGCGCTTCTGGCCGTTAGCTGTCCTCAACGAAGGGCAGCTATGGGTCGGAAGCGGACAGTCGTGAATGGCTGCTTTCGACCCATGGCTGCCATTGGTTAGCAATGATGGCTAAGCAGTGGCTATGCTTGATCGGTAACCTGAACGGGCTGAACCGAACAACGCCCAGCAGATCAGTCCTGAGTACCTTTAGCTCAGCGTTAGGGCTCGGAGGGGCAGCAATGAACAATCACAATGTACCAAGCCGGACTCCCCCAGAAACATCGGATGACATTTCCGATGGCCGAAGCGCAATGGTTGCCGCATCAGCTTATTACCCGAACACGGTTCCTTTCAAGGTCCGATTACGAAACACTACGTTGTCAGTCACTTTCCTGATTTATGGAACATTTGGACTGATTACGAATAACTTTGTGCTCCCTGCAAGGCGCGGGGTGTTAACGTTGTATGGATATCCTGCATGGGTCATGTATGGGGCCCTGTTGTGCCTTGTGGCTAATCTCATTGCGGTGGTCATTGATCATTACGATACGAGAAATAATGAGGGAGGGTATGGGAAATTTAGAAGAGTGTCGGAAAGAACTGGGTGGGTCCTGTGTGTGCTTGCGTTGACCTTGAGCATCGTAAAGCACGAGCAGGATTACGTTTGCGAGAATAAGGTAGTCATTAAGTCAACCAATGAAAAGTTAGGTCTTACGGCATTCGCTTATGATCGCTATTGCGCTCTTCATAACCCATTCAATGCGATTGAGCCTTCCCTCCAAGTCACTGTTGTCCCCGCAGTCTCTTCTATGCCAGTCAAATATAGAATAGCAATGCACAT
This sequence comes from Pseudomonas sp. LS.1a, assembly GCF_022533585.1. NCBI lineage: Bacteria > Pseudomonadati > Pseudomonadota > Gammaproteobacteria > Pseudomonadales > Pseudomonadaceae > Pseudomonas > Pseudomonas sp. LS.1a. Next base: position 2,434,179 of record NZ_CP092827.1, on the reverse strand, counting down.
GAATCGAACAGAGATTGTGCGTATGTACTGGGCTGAAGAAAAGTTGGTCATTGAGTACCGTCCGCGTCCAGATAAAAAGCGTGCGAAGCCCCTTCCGGAAGGCGGCGCAGACACATCAGTGCCGGTCAAGCTTATCAATGTGAGCGCTAACCCAGGGGCGCAACACGATGAAGCCGTTCTTCGCCCTGGCCCTGAAGGTTATCGGTAGACCGTTCTCGGCTGATTTTTACCTGTAGTGGCCGACGGAAAGCGGCTAAAAGCTAACGCTTCTCGTCAGTTTGCGAACACAAGTGCACGAAGCACGACGTAGTCAGCGCATTGATCCGTGATGTTGACAGAAAACGGCCACAACCAATCGGTGGGAACTGGAATACAGATGGTTTCCTGCTACCCTCCTTACCGTAGCCGGGCTTGCCGTTACCCCTGTCGGGTTATCCCCGATAGATATCGCGCTTACCGCGACAGGAAGCGCTACATGGCATGTCACCTAATGATAGAGTATCAGGATAGCGCCATGAAAGTTAAATGCCCTGGCTGTGGTCATATAGCAGGCACGCGTCCCTTGAGCCTTAAATGCCCTAAGTGCGACGAATTTTCCGATGATTGGCTGATTTATGACTGGGACAGCTTTTCCTCAATTAAGCGCCGGCATATTATATACAATCTCCTGATTGTTGGTGTGGCCCTGGTTAATTTGCTGGCCGCGATTGCCTTCAAGCCAACAGATGTGCGTCACTTACTATTCAGCTTGTTGCTTATACCAGCAATATTCAGCTTGTTTAATTGTCGGAAACAACTCAGAAGGAAATCTGAGTATAGGGGGCATAGAAGCGCGGATACGAGCCCCTGGTTCACCGGTGGCGGGCCTTTTTGGGGTTGATGAGGTGAGTCTCGATTTTAAGTCCAGATGCCCCTACTGACAGCTATCGACCCTAAGTTGCCTCTCATAACGAGCCGCGCTCGGCTAAAGGCGAGCAGCCCGCTAATTCTTGAGATTTTGGTATTTCTCGTAAAGCGCACTTGCAGCTATCATTCTGCTCAGAAAAAACCAAATGGTAAAAGTGCCGTGACCAATGTTAAGCTTTGGGACTACACTCAGCTGGCAATCGCGCAACCATATCAAAAGTTTTTAGATTGGAAAAGTTCCTATGCTTGACGCACGAATAATGAATCTAACCCACTCCTTCTGCCTGGAGCGACTGGAGAATAGTGGTTATCAGAAGCTTATCTTAATAGGTAGCCGTGCGCGCGGGGATCACAGAGCCGACAGCGATCACGATTTTGTTGCAGTGGTGGACGTCGATGCACCGCAGGACGTACTTGTCGGCCGCAACGATCAACTACTTGAGAGCTTTCGCCAATATTATAAGCAACAAGGAGTTTAGCAATCCTGAAAAAGATGATTTTGTACGGTATGCATGCCAAAACGACAGTATAGTGGTTTGGAAATATTGCAACGATTAGTAGCTGGATTGCCGGAAATCACCTTGCTTCAACTGAATTTTTGCTTTGTTGTTAGTAGCTGACCGGCCGCCTCTGGCCATTTTCTGCTTGTCGCCAACGTCAGTTGTGGGTCGAAAGCGGTCAACCAAGGCCGGCAGCTTTCGACCCATAGCTGCCAGTGGAGAAAGGCAGCATTCGGCCATGAGCAGTCATGGATGTACCTACGAAACTATGAACCACTCACTACTTGCAGATTGAGCCCCTTTACAGAGCGCTCTGGGCTCTCACCGCCCACCCGACGGACATGGATTTTTCTGAAGCCGAGCTGGCCGATTGGGATGTACAGAGGCGTTTTCAGCTGCGTTTGACCTCGGCACGGATTGCGTCGCGGTTCATCCAGGGACCAGCCGTCGAGGGCCACTGGGCCAGCATGATGAAACCATGCTGACCCTTCTGACGATTGGTCGCGTCAGGGAGCAGGGGTGATCTGGTCAGGGGAGCTGCTCAAGGGGGATCTGGTCCGATCATGAAGGTTTACATTCAGTGCGTATGATAATAAGGTTCTAATCATACGGAGTGTATGTAATCGTGCCTTGGCGCATGACTGCGCAAGGGCCTTTCGATAAGGAGAGTCGAGCATGTTCAGTACCTACCGCGAGTTGTTCCAGGCCAGAGGGGCCAAGGGCTTTGCCCTAGCTGGCCTGTTGGCCCGGCTACCGTTGCCCATGACCGGTATCGGAATCATCACCATGCTGTCGCAAATAACCGGCAGTTACGGCCTGGCCGGTGCCGTGGCAGCCACCTTCGTGCTGACCTATGCGCTGATGTCGCCGCAGATCTCGCGCCTGGTCGACGGCCATGGCCAGCGTCGGATATTGCCAGCCGCCGCCGGACTCAGCGTGCTGGGCATCCTCATGCTGCTGGCTTGCAGCTATTGGCGGCTGGCGGAGTGGACGCTATTCATCGGGGCCGCGCTTGCCGGCTTCATGCCCAGCATGTCAGCGATGGTGCGCGCACGCTGGACCGCGATCTACCGCGGCAAGGCGCAACTGCAGACCGCCTATTCGCTGGAAACCGTTCTCGATGAAGTCACCTTCATCGCCGGTCCGCCGATTTCGGTGGGTCTGAGCGTGGCGGTACTGCCGCAGGCCGGGCCACTGGCTGCCGCCGTGCTCCTGGCCATCGGCGTGTTCGCCTTGGTGGTGCAGGTCGGCACCGAGCCGCCGGTAGAGACCGAAGCCATCACCGGGCAAGACAGCAATTCGGTGTTCCGAGTGGCCGACGTGCGCCTGCTGACCTTGCTGATGGTCGCCATGGGCGTGATCGTCGGTACCGTCGACATCGTCAGTGTGGCATTCGCCGAGCAGATGGGCATGCCGGCCGCGGCAAGTGTGGTGCTGTCCTGCTATGCCATCGGTTCCTGCGTCGCCGGGCTGGTGTTCGGTGCGCTGAAACTCGATACCCCGCTACATAAGCTGCTCCTGCTGGGCGGGCTGGCGACTGCGGCGACGACCTTGCCGCTGCTGCTGGTGGGGAACATTGTCGGGCTGGCCGGCGCCGTGCTGATCGCAGGCCTGTTCTTTGCCCCGACCATGATCGTAGCGATGTCTCTGGTAGAGCGCATCGTGCCCGAGAGCAAGCTGACCGAAGGCATGACCTGGTTGCTCGCCGGCCTCAACGTTGGCGTGGCCGGCGGCGCAGCGGCATCTGGGCAGGTGGTTGATGCATGGGGCGCCAAGACCGGATTCAACGTGGCCATGGCCGCTGGGGCCGCAGTGTTGCTGGTCGCGCTCTGGGGCTACCAGCGCATTCGCGCCCGGGCCCGACAGGCGTCGTATTCGTTTTGATCGGCTTCAGGCTGGCGACGGGCCATGCGGACTGAGGTTCGCTCGGCGCTCGACGAGGCGACAGGCTTGTCAGGGCGCCTCGCGCCCAAGACAATGCGCGCGAGGCATGAATACGTTTTGCCCACCCCATGCTGTTGAAGACAAGGATTAGCTTGATGGTTCGTCGCACCCGCGCCGCAATGCAAGAAACCCGGGCCCTGTTGCTGGCCACCGCCCGCCAGATGTTCAGCGAGCTAGGGTATGCGCACACTTCGATGGACGATTTGACCGCCCGGGCGGGTTTGACCCGGGGGGCGCTGTACCATCACTTTGGTGACAAGAAGGGGTTGCTGGCGGCTGTCGTCGAGCAGCTCGACGCCGAAATGGACGAGCGCCTGCGTGCCATCACCGACACCGCCGAGAACGCCTGGGACGGTTTTCGCCAACGTTGCCGCGCCTATCTGGAGATGGCGCTGGAGCCCGAGATTCAGCGCATCGTGCTGCGCGACGCCAGAGCGGTGTTGGGCGGCGGCTCGCCTGAGGCCCAGCGGCATTGCATAGAGTCGATGCGCCAGTTGATCGAGAACCTGGTGCTGCAGGGTGTATTTGTCCGGGCGCAGGCTCAAGCGCTGGCCGCATTGATATACGGCAGTTTGGCGGAAGCGACAGTATGGATCGCGGAGGCCGAGAACGGCGACACGCGGTTGGCGCAGGCGAGCCAGGCGTTCGACCTGCTGTTGCGCGGGGTGCTAAAACGGCCTACAGACTCTATGGACGCGTGACCGCACTCGACATTCAGCGCGTTGCCATCGCGATTTTGTGCCCATCATCAACCGTAATCATCTCACAGTGGTTCGTCTAGCTAAAACATGCTCAAACCTGTAGGAGGTCAACCCACCGCAGGTATTCGCGCCTAGCCCTTCCGACCTAAAGCCAACACCGTTATCCGGAAGTTGTATCGTCGGGCGTTGGTAAGCCTCCAAAGGTGACAGCCAATACCCAGGCTGTAAAACGGAACTGGTTGGACCTACTGCTGCCGCTCGGCAATGGCCGCTCTGGGTCGAAAGCGGCCACTCTCAAGTAATGGATTTGGCCATTTCCGAGGTGCCAGTCCAACCGGTCTGCTCGTAGACCGGTTTGCCCGTCCTGGTGGCGTGCAGGACAGCGAAGGTGATTCCTCGGCGGGCGAACTCGGCATCAGCTGCTTGCATCAAGGCCGAAGCCAGGCCTCGGCGGCGGTAGGCCGGCTGGACGAACACATTCAACACATAACCACGCTTGTCCTGGGTTGGGTGCGATGGATGTGGCGGCCAATCAATGCTCATCAGGCCAATGGCTGCGACCGGTTGGTCGCCATCCAGAAGTTTGAACCCGTAATACCGACCGTCACCGAGCCGCTCCTCCAGCCAAGGGCGAAAGTGCTGAGTCATGACCTGTAGCTCTGCAGGGTCCCCACCCGCCTCAAGAAACATTTCCTGGCGGTGCGAGCAGATCATTTCTGCGTCGGATGGCCCCACAGGCCGGCACTCCAGACCGGAAAATCCTAAACATCCTTGTAATTCGCTCATCGTCTACCCAGTGTCATAGCATCGATTCACAAGCAGGCAGCCTAGGGCATCTTCGGGCACAGAACAACTTGCTTCGTCATGGATCGAGGTCGCGAGCCGCTTGCATCTGTCAAAGCAGCTCGGGGAATGCAACACCAAGCAAACCGGGGTCCTTCAGAATCGATGCGCTGCTGGCAATATCCGGGGCCAGCCAACGGTCCTGGGCGTAGGCCGGAACCCGTTCGCGCAGCAACCGCCAGGCAACGTTGGTACCTGCGCCAAAGCGCTGCTCCTTGAGGAACTCGAAGGCCTGGGCCGCCAACAAGTATTCGATGGCGAGGATCTGCGTACAGTTCTCCAGGGCGCGGTGCAGCTTCAACCCGGCATTGGTGCCCATGCTCAGGTGATCTTCCTGCAGGCCGGAGGTGACGTAGTTGTCGACGACTGCCGGTTGTGCCAGCTGACGGTTTTCTGCGCACAGCGAAGCGGCCACGTACTGGACAATCATCATGCCCGAATTCACCCCCGGTTGACTGACCAGGAAGGCCGGTAAACCGCTGACCAACGGGTTGATCAGGCGATCGAGACGACGCTCGGCAATCGCCCCGATCTCCGCTACCGCGATTGCCAGCAAGTCGGCCGCCATGGCCACGGACTGCCCGTGCGGATTCGCCTGGGAAACCACCCGATACGACTCGGGGGTACCCAGTAACATCGGGTTGTCGGTCGTGGAGTTGAGTTCGGTTTCGATCTGCCGCGCAGCGTGTTCCAATTGATCGCGCGCAGCACCGTGAACCTGCGGGATCGAGCGAATGCTCAAGGCGTCCTGGGTGCGAATGCCTTGGCTGCTGGCAATGATTTCGCTGCCGTCGAGCAGGCGACGCAGGTTACTGCCCACGCGCTGCATGCCGGGGTGCGGTTTCATCGCGATGATTTCAGGGTCGAAGGCATCGAGCTGGCCGCGCAGGGCCTCGAAGCTCATGGCGCTGATAACGTCGGCCCATTGGCTCAACCGGGTGGCGTCGTCCAAGGACAGGCAGCTCAGGCCAGTCATGCACGGGGTACCGTTGACCAGGCAAAGACCATCCTTTGCACCCAGTTTGATCGGCGCCAGGCCGACCTCGGCCAAGGCCTGCTGCGCCGGCATGATCTGGCCGCGAAAGCTGACCTGGCCTACGCCCAGCAAGCTGATGCTGATATGTGCCATGTGGGTCAGATACCCCACCGACCCCTGTTTCGGAACCTGCGGGGTGACATGCTGGTTGAGCAAGGTCAGCAGCGCCTCGACCACCTTGCGCTGAAGGCCTGAACGGCCTTGGCAGAAATTGATGATCGCCGCGCACATGATCGCCCGGGTCTGTTCGTCCGACAGCGCCGTACCCACGCCACAGGCATGGCTGAGCAAGGTGTTGTGCGACAGCTGGCTGAGTTGTTCGTCCTGCAACGAGACATTGCACAAGGCGCCAAGCCCGGTGTTGACGCCATAGGCGCGGTCACCGCTGGAAACGATGCGCTGGACAATCGCCTGGGCGTTCTCGATCCGCGCCCAGGCCGATGGGGCCAGCTCAAGCTTCGCGCCATGCCGGGCCACAGCCACCACGTCCTGCCAACGAACTGGCGCCTCGGCGATGATGATTTTTTCGGCAAACGACATACACGCGGTTCCTTAAAGCGAAGCTACGCGACGCTGCACGAAACGATCGACGTATTCGTCCGCAGGCTGGTAGAGGATTTCTTTCGGCGTGCCGACCTGGACCAGGCGACCGTCCTTGAGGATGGCAATCCGGTTGCCGATACGCACCGCTTCGTCCAGGTCATGAGTGATAAAGACGATGGTCTTGTGCAGGGTTTTTTGCAGTTCCAGCAACTGGTCCTGCATTTCGGCGCGAATCAGCGGGTCGAGCGCACTGAAGGCTTCGTCCATCAGGATGATGTCGGTGTCGGCAGCCAGAGCACGGGCCAGGCCGACGCGCTGACGCATGCCGCCCGACAACTGGTGCGGGTACGATTTTTCGTAACCCTTGAGGCCCACGGTGTTGATCCAGTGCAGGGCTCGCTCCGCGCATATGGCCTTGCTCTCGCCCCGGACTTTCAGGCCGTAAGCGACGTTGTCCAGCACGGTGCGGTGCGGCAACAGGCCAAAGCTCTGGAACACCATGCTGATCTTGTGCCGGCGGAATTCGCGCAGGGCGTCCATGTCGTATTGCAGAATGTCCTCGCCATCGACCAGGATCTCGCCGCTGGTCGGGTCGATCAGGCGGTTGAAGTGGCGCACCAGGGTCGACTTGCCAGAGCCCGACAGCCCCATGATCACGAAGATCTCACCACTGCCGATGGACAACGAGAGATCGTTGACCCCGACCACGCAGCCGGTTTCGGCCAGGACCTGATCCTTGGCTTTATTCTGGCGGATCAGTTTCAGGGCATCTTCGGCGCGAGCACCGAAGATCTTGAAGACATGCTTGACTTCGATCTTGTTCATCGTCTGCGTAACGCTCATTTGCCCACCCCATGCCGTGGTCGGCCATAGGCCTGGGTAATGCGGTCGATCACAACCGCCAGAATCACAATGGCCAGGCCCGCTTCGAGGCCGCGGCCCACATTCAGGGTCTGGATGCCGACCAGGACGTCCTCACCCAGGCCACGGGCACCGATCATCGACGCGATGACTACCATCGACAGGGCCATCATGGTGGTCTGGTTGATACCGGCCATGATGCTCGGCAACGCCAGTGGCAGCTGCACGCCGAACAGTTGTTGCATGCGATTGGCACCGAACGCGTTGATCGCTTCCATGACCTCGCCATCCACCTGGCGAATGCCCAGGTCGGTCAGGCGAATCAGCGGCGGGGCGGCATAGATGACGGTGGCGAAGATCGCCGGCACCTTGCCCAGGCCGAACAGCATCAGAACCGGAATCAGGTACACGAAGCTGGGCATGGTTTGCATGATGTCGAGCAGCGGCATCAACACCGCCCGCAGGCGATCGCTGCGTGCCGAAAGGACACCCAGCGGAATGCCGACCAGGACCGATATCAGTGTTGCTACCAGCATCAGCGCCAGGGTCTGCATCAGCTTGTCCCAGAGACCGACCGCACCGACCAGGAAGAGCAAGCCGACGATCACGGCAGTGGTCACGACTTTACGAGTGGCATGCCAGGCAATACCGGCGACGATCGCCAGCATCAGCCACCAGGGCATCGCGCGCAGCAGGCCTTCGAGGTTGACGATGGCCCACAGCAGGGTGTCGGAGATGTGCCGGAACACGTCACCGTAGTTGGTTACCAGCGCATCGACCCAGCCATTGACCCAGTCGGCAATGGAAAACGTGAAGTTCTTGGGAAACATGGGATTCTCTCGAGCAAGTGTATGAAGCGGACTGTCATGCGCCTTGTCCGGCAGGAGCCGGACGAGTTCACACGCTCAGAGTGCCGCGTCCACCTTTTTGGCTGCGTCTTCGCTGACCCAGCCATGCCAGACCTCGGGGTGCTCCTTGAGGAACAACCTGGCCAGTTCCGGCGACTCGATACGATCTTTGCTCATGCGCGCCAGGTTCTGATTCAGCAGATCGATCGGCAGATTGACCTTTTCCAGCACCGCCACCAGTTCCGGCGCCTGCTCGTGGAAGGCCTTCGACAGGCCCACCTTGATGGTCAGGGTTTTATCCACGCCTGGCTTCTCGTCCAGCTTGACCAGGTCAACCATGCCCATCAGCGGTGTCGGCGACCAGTAGTAGAACAGGATCGGCTCGCCACGCTTGTAGCTCGACAACACGGCGGCATCCAGTGCCGGGCCGGTGCCCGGGCGGAAGTTGGTGTAGCTGCTTTCCAGGCCATAGCGCTTGAGCATCTCGCTGTTGTCCAGCTCGCAGGTCCAGCCGGCCGGGCAATTGTAGAAGCGCCCCTTGTCCGGTTCTTCCGGGTCCTTGAATACCTGGGCGTATTGCCCAAGATCGGCGATGGTCTTGAGGTTCGGAGCCTTGGCTTCGAGTTTGCGCCCGGCATCGCCTTCGATCACATAGCGCGGCACATACCAGCCTTCTACCGCGCCAACGACCGGCGCGCCGACGCCAACCACCTTGCCGGCAGCCGCTGCCTTGTTCCAGACCTCGCTGCGCCCCACCCACTCTTCGGCAAATACCTGAATATCATTGCTGCTCAGGGCGTTTTCCATGGAGATGGAGTTACCCGGCAAGCTATCGGTATCACAGCCATAACCGTTTTTCAGCACGAACTGCATCACATCCGTGAGCAGCATCCCGCTTTCCCAATTCAAACCGGCGAATTTCACCGGTTTGCCAGACTCGCACCAACCGGCCGCCTGGCTGGCGCCAGCGGCCGCCAGCAGCCCGAAAGATAGTGTCGTGGTCAGCAGAGCCTTTGTAATTTTCATTGTGACGCTCCCAAACAAGAACATGGATTGCAGTAGTCGAGGGCATCCGGCCCAAAGAGGGTCGCCAAACTTGCTGATGAGCCTTGCAATCGGCATCGGCGTGGCCCCTGTGATCGGTGGCCACTGCGCAGTAGAAATATTTCACAACCTTAAAAAAGGATAAAATAATATGTCCTGATGTATCACAACGGAAAAAACTATGAAGTTCACACTGCGACAACTTCGCTATGCGCTCGCAGCGGCCAAGCACGGAAACCTGACGACTGCCGCCATGGAGCTTCATGTTTCACAACCCTCCATCTCGGCGGCCATCACCGAACTGGAAGAGGTACTGGGTCAATCGATTTTCGTACGCCAACGTGGCCTTGGCATATCGCTGACCCCATTCGGTCGCACCGTCATGGTCCAGGCCCGTCGCGTTCTGGCAGAGGCTCGGACCTTTGCCGAGATCAATGCCAATGCCGGGGAGTGTGTCGGAGAATTGGTCGTCGGATGTTTTGAAGACCTGGCGCCCTATTGCCTGCCACAGATTGTGCGACGGATGCAGGAGTCCTGCCCGAGGGTGACTGTCGATATGCGCGAAGGCAGCTTCGATTATGTTGGCAAGCGGCTGAGTGAGGGCGCGATAGAGCTGGCAATCACCTACGATCTGGGTCTGCCGCCGAACACGCAATGCACACAGCTGTGTCAGCTGACTGCCCAGGTACTGCTGGCTGCCGATCACCCGTTGGCCAAGGAGCCGCGCGTCAGTCTCAAAGCGCTATCCGAATACACTCTGGTCGTCACCGATCAGGTCCACAGCTGGCAGCACGTGCTGGATCTGTTCAGCTTTTACGATCTATCACCCGCCGCTGTGCACCGTGTGCGCACCTTCGAACTGCAGCGTAGCCTCGTCGCCAACGGGTTTGGCGTGGCGCTGATCTATACCCGGCCATTTGGTGACCGTAGTTATGATGGTCAAGCGCTGGTGTGTCGGCCGACTCTGGAGAAATTGCCAACGCATAGCATCGTCCTGGCCCATGACCAGCGCTATCCGCTGACGCCTTCGGCTGAGGCGTTCAAGGAGCTGGCGGTGGCATGGTTCGCGGAACGGCCGTCGTTTGCGTCCGAGTGAACAACGGGTGTCGCATGACGACGCTGGCGGGTAGATGAGATTCCCTGCACGTAAGTCAATCTGGCCGACCAACGGACATCAAAACCATGGCCATAGTAACTTGCATAATGAAAGTTACTGGCGGATAGTGACGTCATCCCAGGATGACGCCCAAGGCCGATGCCATGAAAAAAGCCAGCTTCCAACCCATGCCTTGCCCCGTAGCCCGTGCGCTCGAACACATCGGTGATGGCTGGAGCCTGTTGGTCCTGCGCGATGCGTTCTATGGCCTGCGCCGGTTCGATGAGTTCCAGCACAGCCTGGGCATCGCCACCAATACGCTTACCCGTCGGCTGACCGACCTGGTCACCGCAGGCCTGCTCGAGCGCCGGCCGTACCAGAACAACCCGCCGCGCTTCGAATACCTGCTCACCGAGGCCGGGCGTGACCTGCGCCCGGTGATCCTGACCTTGATGGCGTGGGGTGCGAAGCATGCCGAGGGTTCGCAAAAGGTCTACCTGGCCGATGAACGCACCGGCGAGCCTGTCGCCCTGGCGCTCATGGACGCCAACACTGGAAAACCCATCACCGTGGACGAGCACCGGCTGCGTATCGCACCCGACGCGGACCCGCTGACCCATTGGCGCGCTGAAACCGGGCAGGCCTACCGCCAAGGCAGCACCTTGGTAAGCCCCTTCCCCACCCAAGCCTCTTCAGAGGGTTGACCGTCATGAATGCTCACGTTGGCGCAGCGCCTGACCCGGTGGACGACACCGAAGCCATTGCAAGGAAATCCATCGGTAGAAAAGCCCTCCTGCGCATGGCGCTACTGGCGCTCGCGATGGTTGGCGGTGCAGGCTATGCCAGCCACTGGTGGAGCCATGGCCGCTTCATCGAAGGCACCGACGATGCCTACGTGGGCGCGGACGTCACCGTGATCAGCGCCAAGGTACCGGGCTATATCACCGAGGTCGCGGTGGTGGACAACCAGTTCGTCAAGGCAGGTGACCTCCTGGCGCGGATCGATGTGCGCGACTACACGGCGGCACTGGCCAAAGCGGATGGGGCCGTCGCCGCGCAACGTGCCCGTCTTGCAAACCTCGATGCGGTAGAGCAGTTGCAGCATGCGCTCATCAGTCAGGCCAAAGCGCAGATCGACGCCCGCAGCGCCGAAGCTCAGCGAGCCATGAACGACAAGGTCCGCTACCAGACGCTGGTCAGCAGCCAGGCGGTTTCCGTGCAAAGCGCCCAACGCGTCGAGGCCACCTGGAAAACGGCGCAAGCCGATCGGGCCCACGCCGAGGCTGGCTGGCTTGCGGCGCGCCAGCAACTGGCGGTGATCGACACGCAACGTCAGCAGACACAAGCCGCGCTGGCCCAGGCAGAGGCAGACAGGGAGCAGGCGCGGCTCAATATCGGTTACACCGAACTACGCTCGCCGGTGGACGGCTACGTGGGCAACCGCCGAGCCAAGGTCGGGGCCTTTGCCGCATCCGGCAGTCAGTTGATCTCTGTGGTGCCCGCCCATGGGCTATGGGTGGACGCCAACTTCAAGGAAGACCAACTCGCGAACATGCAAGTCGGCCAGACGGTCAGCGTCACCGCCGATATCCTGCCGGGCCATACCTTCCATGGCCGCATCGAGAGCATCGCGCCAGCCACGGGCGCGCAGTTCAGCGTGCTTCCCCCCGAGAATGCTACCGGCAACTTCACCAAGATCGTGCAGCGCGTGCCGGTGCGGGTGCGCCTTGAGGGCAGCGATGCAGACTTTGGCGCCCTGCGCCCGGGCCTTTCGGTGATCGCCGAAGTCGACACCGGGCCGCAGGCCCTGCCGCAAGCGAAACTGGCATCGGCAGCCCGGCCATGAATGGCGCCCTGCCCGTTCTCACACCCGCACAGAAAGTCACGGCCTTTGCCACCATGTGCGTAGGGATGTTCATCGCCTTGATCGATATCCAGATCGTCTCGGCATCGCTCAAGGACATCGGCGGCGGGCTCTCGGCCGGTGCAGACGACATCGCCTGGGTGCAGACGGCCTACCTGATCGCGGAAATCATTGTGATTCCCTTGTCGGGGTGGCTGTCACGGGTCATGAGCACGCGATGGCTTTTCGCGGCATCGGCGGCCGGCTTCACCCTGACCAGCTTGCTGTGTGCATTGGCCTGGAACATCCAGAGCATGATTGCCTTTCGTGCCCTGCAGGGCTTTCTTGGCGGGTCGATGATCCCGCTGGTGTTCACCACCGCGTTCATCTACTTCACCGGCAAGCAGCGGGTGATCGCTGCCTCGGTCATCGGTGCCATCGCATCGCTCGCCCCTACGCTGGGCCCTGCAGTCGGCGGCTGGATCACCGACGTGTCGTCCTGGCACTGGCTGTTCTACGTCAATCTGGTTCCTGGCCTGTTCGTCACCATCGCCGTACCGCTGCTGGTCAAGGTCGACCACCCCAACCTGCACTTGCTCAAGGGCGCTGACTACCTGGGCATTGGTTTGATGGCGGTGTTTCTCGGTTGCCTGGAGTACACCCTGGAGGAAGGCCCACGCTGGAACTGGTTCAGCGATGCAACGATTTCTGCCACCGCCTGGGTGGCGGGCATCAGTGGCGTACTGTTCATCTGGCGCAGCCTGAAGATCGAAGACCCCATCGTTGACTTGCGTGCCCTGCGCGACCGCAACTTCGCCTTGGGCTGCCTGTTTTCCTTCATTACCGGAATCGGCATTTTCGCCACGATCTACCTCACCCCCCTGTTCCTTGGCCATGTGCGCGGCTATGGCGCGTTGGATATCGGCCTGGCGGTGTTTTCCACTGGCGTGTTTCAACTGCTGGCGATTCCGGTGTATGCCTTTCTCGCCAACCGTGTAGACCTGCGCTGGATCCTGATGCTGGGATTGGCACTGTTCGGCATTTCGATGTGGGATTTTTCTTCGATTACCCATGATTGGGGCGGCAAAGAGCTGCTGCTGCCTCAAGCCATTCGCGGGTTTGCCCAACAGATGGCCGTGCCGCCGACCGTGACCCTCACCCTGGGTGCACTCTCGCCTGCACGCCTCAAGCTCGCCTCGGGCTTGTTCAATTTGATGCGCAACCTGGGTGGCGCGCTCGGGATCGCGGCTTGCGCCACGGTACTCAACGACCGTACCAACCTGCATTTCCTGCGCCTGGCCGAGCACCTGAACGTTCAGAACGAGACGATGAACACCTGGCTCGAGCAATGGAGCAGCAACGCCCAAGCCCTGGGCCAGGACAGCCTGGATGCCAGCCATACCGCGCTGCGCCAGCTCTGGGCATTGACCTGGCGCGAAGCGCAAACCCTGACCTACGCCGACGCTTTTCTGGTGATCATGGTGTGTTTCGCGCTCGCCACGGTACTGGTGCCGTTGATGCGCAAGGTACAACCCCCGACACAGCCTTCCGCCGACGCCCATTGACCCTTCCCGAAGCGCCCTCTTCTTTCCGTCGAGCGCCGGGCTCGTCATCGGCCCGGCGATCTTTTACAACCTTACCAATCATGCGTATAGCTGGCAGTCAACACAGTGCCCGGTGCCGGCAAGTGGCTGGTGTTGTTGTTATTACGCAGCAATTGGCTGTATAGCGGGTAGTAGTCGCGGTTGAACAGGTTCTGGATGCCGACGCTCACCTTGTCATCAGCGGTGATCTGGTACTGGCTGACCAGGTCCACTGTCGTATAGGTACTCACCTGATGTCGGCCAAAGCTGTCCACACCATCGAGCCTGTAATCCTTGGCGTCAAAGAACGTGGCTTGCAAGCGGTTGCTCCAGTCCAGGGTCGGCTTGTACTGGACGTAGGCGGTCAGTTTCAGGGGCGGAACGCGATAGCCGGTCATGTCTTGCCAGCCTTTGCCGTCCGGCTTTTCTCGCCCACGCATCCAGGTCGCACTCCCCCCTGCGCCCCACACCGCATCGTCCGATAGCCAGTCGGCACTGGCTTCAGCACCGTAGATGCGCTCCTTGGTGCGGGTCAGAATCAGGCCGTTGTTGAAACTTTGCACGTCCCCCAGTTTGGAGGTGGTGTAGAACAGGGCCAGGGTGCCCAGGGTGTTGCTGCCCAGCTCACCTCGCCAGCCAATCTCATAGTTGTTGGTTTTGACCGGTTCCAGGTTCGAGGCCCCCAGGTCGAAACCACGGCGCGCATTTCGCAACTGAATGCCCACGTCGGGCAACTGGAAGCCCTGGCTGAAGGAGGCGTAGATTTCCTGGCCGAGTACCGGCGAATAGACAATGCCAAGGTTCGACAGCACCGCATCGTAGTGAATGTCGCCACCCTTCACCGCCACAGGGGAGGCAGCCCTGGATTCGGACAAAGGAACGAAGTCATCGAATTCGGCGGTGGAGTATTCGTAGCGCAGGCCACCGTCGACCGACCAGTGCTCATCGAAGCGATGCTGAAGCTGCGCGAACGCACCGGCGCTTCGGGTCTTGAGCGGGGGCATGTAGGTGAGCTTGCCGGTCTTGTCGAAGACCAGGCCGCCACTGGCGTCATAAGCCGCTGGGTCGAAGACATCCAGCGGCATGTCGCTGCGCTCCTGGTTATAGTCGCCACCCCAAACCAGCTCGGTACTGCCGCTGTCGCCAAGTGGTGTGCGCAGGGTCAGGCGGCTGCCGAACACTTCGCTTTTCTGCATGATCTGGTCCACGTTGCCGCCGCGTGTGGCAACGGCCCGGGCGTCGAACGGCGTGAAGCGGGTGAAGTAGTCCCGGTAGTACATCTGGGCAGAAAGCCGGCTGCCGAGAATGTCGAGATTCTCGTACTCCAGATTCAGCAGTGTGTTGCGAATGCGGTTCTGTTCGTCGAGATCCAGGCCCTTGATCGCATTGGCCGGCACCGAGCCTGCGGGGAGTTTCGCGACGCTTGGGTCTGTAGCGTAGTCGGTGTCCTGGCGCGCATCGTAGTGGCTGACGGCAAGCTGGATTCGCTGGTTCTCGTCGATGTGCAGCCCCAGCTTGCCGCCAATGTTGTAGATGTTCGAATCGAACAGGTCGCCTTGACTGGGCTCCGGAGCGATCCGGTCGCCGTGCGCATCGTACGAGGCACCGATGTGGCGGGTACCGAAGTCGAACGAGTAGTCCACCGCGCCCTGAGAGCCTGCAAAATACTGCTGGAACTGGCCCCCCAGGCCATCGCTGCCCAGGCGGGTAAGTGGCGAGGTGGCGCTCAGGCTGGTTTCGGCACGGCTTTCACCGCCAGCAGGTCGTGTAGTGATGGAGATGATGCCCCCCGTGGCGCCGCTGCCGTAAATGGCGCTGCTGCCACGGATGACTTCGACCCGCTCGATCAGCGCCGGGTCGATGTTGGCCAGGTTGCGCGAAGAGTCGCGGTTGGTATTGAGCGGCACCCCGTCAACCATGACCAACATGCTGCGCCCGCGCAGGGTCTGGCCATACTCGGTGATGGTGCGGCTGGAGTCGGACATGCCCGGAATCGCCTTGGCCAGTACCGTGGCCAGGCTCTCTGAACCCTGGCGCAGCTCCTGCAGTTGTTCATGCTCGAGAACGGTGGACTGCCGCGTCGCGGACACCAGGCTACTGCTGGTGCGCGAGGCCGTGATTTCCATCTGCGCCATTTCCACGGGTACGCTTTGGGTCTCCGGACTGGGTGCAGGGGTGCCTTGCGCGATGATGACGAAGGTGCGCTCATCCTTGGCCTGTACTTGCAAGCCACTGTCCTTGAGCAGCGTTTGAAGTGCCTCCTCAGGTGTGAACCGCCCCTTCACCGCGGGCGCGTTTCGGCCTGCACCGAGATCGCTGGCAAAGATGATCTGTACCGAAGACTGCTGTGCAAGGGCGTTGATGGCCTCCCCCAGCGGCGCGGCAGGGAGATCCACGTTCACCCGTTCCCGGCCCTGGGCCGACATTGCGATGAGCAGGCTACTGGCAAGCAATGACAGGCGTAGTTGGCGACTGCGGAGGGGAAAATGCACTTCTCGAGTTCCTTTTTCTGGGTGGGCTTTTTTCAATAGCCGCCAAGGGAATCGAGAAACCCTACCTGCGCTTGAGAATTATTTTCTTGTCGATTTAGGTTGAATTCGCACGCTGCCATCCTCTTGTTTCAACACGGCGACGGGCAGGATGCTCGGTAACAGATCCAGCAGCAGGTCGACATTGTGCGCCTCGAAGACCCCTGTCACCTTGAGTGCAGCCAAGCTTGGGTCGCTCAGCTCAATGGATGCCTTGCGATAGTGACGCAGCAACGACACCGCTTCATCCAGCGGCGTCTGCTCGAATACGATGCGATCATCTTTCCAGGCCATCGCCTTCAAGGCGTCGACCTTCGCCACTGGCATCAGTTGCCCGCCAATCGAGTCGACCTGTTGCCCTGGCCTGAGGGTGACAGGCGCTTGCGCCGCAGCTGCCACGGCGACATCCACGCGCCCACGGGCCAGGGTCACACGCACCGCCTCGTTATCCAGGCGGCGAACATTGAACAGCGTACCGAGCACCTCGACTTTCGCCAGGCCAGCAGACACTACGAAGGGGCGGTACACGGCCGAGGACACATCGAAGAGGGCCTGCCCAGCGCGCAGGTCGACTTCGCGGCTGAGCAGGCGCCATCTGATATCGACGTGCGTACCACTGTCGAGCAGCAGTTTGCTTCCATCGCTCAGCAGCACAGCGCGCCGCTCACCAATGGCGGTAGCGAAACCCTCACTCTTATAGGCGGGGTTCAGCCAGGCAAGGGCGCCAAAGGCGATCGCAACCGCTAGCGTGATACCTGCTGACTTTACCGCTTTGGCGGGCGCTGGCCTGGACGGCGGCAGGGGGAACAGGTGCTTGAGCTCTTCACGGTGTCGCCCAAGAGCCTCGTCCAGTGGCGCCTGTTCGGGCTGCTTCGTCATGGTTGCACCTCATCGCGGCCAAGCCGTTGCCTGCACGCCGCCAACCCCAGGCGTAGGTGCTTTTCGACTGTCTTGATGGAAATACCGAGGCGAGCGGCTACCTCTGCCTGGGGAATTTCGTGAACCTTATGCATGACAAAAACGGCCTGGCAGCGAGGTGGGAGGTCTGCGATAGCGCTCACGAGCAGTTGAAACTCGCGCTCGCTGTCGTACTGGCTCATCGGCGTGGCTGCCGGGCAGGCTACCTCCGGAAGCTCGGAAACTGCCTCTACCCAGGCGCCTCGGCGGCGATCACTACGGTAGCGACTCACGGCGGTGTCGTTGGAGATTTTTCGTAGCAACGCCAGCGGGGTCCGAACGTTTTCTTTCTCACCGCGCTCAAGCAACTGCACGCACACGTCATGCACTACATCGCGCGCCATGCTTCTGTCGCCGAAGCGTCGGCGAATGTGGTCCACCAGGTCGTCATAGTGACGTACCAATGTAGACAGCAGCGTCGGTTTGGCGGGATCGAGCGACACAATGCATCCTGAAAAGAGGTAGGCCCCGAAAACAAGATGCAAGTGTAAATGAGAAATAGTTGCGAATAAACACCCTCCTCTACCCAGCTGTTGCCTGCTCGAGTGGGTGCAAGAGGTAATTGGAAGGCATGTTTGGCGCAGCTGCAGGGTGTCGATGCCAATGCAGAACTCAGCCAATAACCAGGGACGCTTCAAGGCAAGCCTCGACCTCGAAAATCACTTCATCGAGTAGTTTGATTTTTATCAAATGCTTCATTGCCTTCCTGCCTAGACTGAAAATCAATACGACGTGATAAGTCGAGGGAATGCTCCATGTACTGGTTCCGCCGTCACCGTCGAAGCCTGTTGCATCTCACCCTCGTGGTGTGGGTGTTGGCTATGGCCGTGATGGCAATCCAAGGGTGCTTGGTGCAACCGGATCACAATTTAGCCGCGCCCCACCATGCCGAGCAGTATGTGGTGGATGGTCATGCTCTCCACGCCAGTGGTTGCCTTCAGAGCTGTGAGGAAGCCACCACGGCAATAAAGCCTGCATTGCAAACTCCTGCATCAGACCCCATCCATTGGGCCGTCCTCTTGCTGCTGACTGCGGCAGTAGTGACAGGGCTTAACCCCGACAAGAAATCCTCCTTCGCCTCTCTTGCACTGAAACGCCCCGCGCCGCCGGACCGCCCAGCCCGCCTGATTTTCGTTCGTTCCAACGATTAACCCCCCTGCTTCAGAGTGGCCGGGTACCGGCCGCTCTATCTTGTTGAGTGCGGATTTTTCGGGACTCAGCTATTCCTGCTTATCCCTCACATTCCCTGGAGTTCATCATGCAAACGCATTCCAAATTCGTTGTGGCTGCCCTCCTGGCTGGCAGCGCGTGCATAGCCTCTGCCGAGGATGCACATCACCCGGTTGACGCACCAGGCGACTCAACCCAGAGCACAGCGCCAGCGGCGACGGCCATCACCAAAGCCATGACCGATCAAATGCAGAAAATGCAGGCTGCGCATGACAAAGCAGCGGCGGCAAAAACTCCCGCCGAGCGCCAAGCGGCCATGCAAGAGGGCATGAAGGCGATGAAGGACAGCATGGCCATGATGAGCAAGGAGCATCGTGCAATGGGTTGTATGGGCATGTCTGGAGCTAAGGAAGGCGGAGGCAACGAGATGATGGACATGATGATGCAAATGATGGAACAGCAGTCGTCCATGATGGAAATGCCAATGAAAAGTAAATCTACTGGAGCTGATCCAAATTACTAAGCACCGGTGTTGGCGGGTTAAACCAGAACGCACCCGCCTGTTGTTTGCTGTTGAAGGCATACACGATGAGTACAGCAAACACACCCGACAAGTGAGGAGCACCAACCATGAACCATACTGAACCGGCCTACGGCCTCTGGTCACTGGTCATCATCAACTCATTAGTGTTTGTGTTGTTCGCCTTCAGCTTCACACGGCCCAAGACGCGCCGCGATTGGCGCTCTTTTGGCATGTTCTCGGCGTTCCTGGTAGCTCTATTTACCGAAATGTACGGGTTCCCGCTGACCATCTACCTGTTGATGCCCTGGCTTTCTCGTAACTTCCCAAACATCGATTTCCTCTCACACGACGCTGGGCATTTGCTCGAAACTGTCATGGGCTGGAAGGTCAATCCGCACTGGGGGCCATTCCACATTATCAGCAACCTGCTGATCGCAGGCGGCTTCTGGTTATTGGCAAGCGCCTGGCGTGTGCTCTACAAGGCTCAAAGTACTGACCAACTCGCGCTCGACGGGCCCTATGCGCGGATCCGTCACCCACAATACGTTGGCTTCGTGCTGATCATGTTTGGCTTTCTCTTGCAGTGGCCGACATTGATCACCTTTATAATGTTTCCAATCCTCCTGTTGGTCTACGCCAAGCTGGCGAAGCAGGAAGAACAGGAGATGCTTGCGCACTTCGGCGATGCCTATCGCAACTACTGCGAACATACTCCGGCGTTCCTGCCCTGGTCATCCCCCCGCAGTCCCAACACACCTGCTGGCGCCCCTCCAAACTCAGGAAGGCAGTCATGAACGCTCTCTGGAGAACCGGACTTTCCTGGCCATGACCATGGCCATGACCATCTCCTGCACAATCTGCGCGCTGCTCTATGCGCAATGACCTGCGCAGGGTATTGCTTTTCTTGGCGCCTTGTTTCACGGGCTCGACTTTGGTCGTCTTCAAGTTCCGCAAGACTACAGTGTGGCGACTTTCGTCGGGCCCCTGCTGATCTTGAGTGTATGGGGCGCGATGGTCGGCACCTTGTTCGCCTGGCGGTCCGCCAAGCTCCATGGAAGGCCTTGATAGCCGCTTCGAGTAGGAGGCAGCAATGAACGAATCACACATGCAGCACAGCCAGCATCCGCAGGCGCTCGCATCAGAAAAAATGGCGAAAGATCCGATCTGCGGAATGATGGTAGATAAGACCAAAGCGTTGTCACGAGAACGTGGCGGGCGCCGCTATTACTTTTGCAGCGATACCTGCCTGCGCACCTTCGATTCGCCAGAAAGTGAACTGAAGGCGATGAAAACCCGCGTGACCATCGCCCTCACAGGTGTACTGGCCTTGGCGCTGCTGCGTGCGGGCGCCTTCATTGCGCTGGCTGCTGGTGCGACGCTGCTGACTTGGGTGCCGATCCAGGCGCTACCGTGGTTCACGTGGGGAATTTGGCTTTTCCTGTTGGTCACTCCGGTGCAGTTCATCGGTGGCTGGAGTTTCTATATGGGGGCGTGGAACGCCATTCGCACCCGTAACATCAACATGGATTTCCTGATCGCCCTTGGCACGTCGGTCGCCTATTTCTACAGCGTCGCGGTGTTGTTCTTTCCCGACGTCCTGCCGGTCAAGGTTGCCGAGCGCGACGTCTATTTCGAGGTGTCGGCGGTCATCATTGCCTTCGTACTGCTTGGTAGGTACATGGAGGAAATCATCAAGAAGAAGTCTTCAGCCGCAGTACGACGCTTACTTGATCTCAAACCAGCGATCGCGCATGTGATTCGTGATGGCCAAGAAGTCGACCTGCCCGCTGAAAGCGTTATGGCCGGCGAGTTTCTGATCGTCAAACCTGGCGAAAAAATCCCCACCGATGGCGATGTCAGTGAAGGTCAGTCAACGGTAGATGAGTCCATGCTGACCGGTGAGTCGATGCCGGTTGACAAGCACCCAGGCAGTCCGGTGATCGGGGGTACGCTCAATGGCAGTGGTGTGCTCACTTTCAAGGCGAGCAGGATCGGTGCCGACACCGCACTGGCACAGATCATCAAGATGGTCGAAGAAGCACAGACCAGCACGGCGCAGATCCAACGGTTGGCCGACCAGGTCACTGGCTACTTTGTACCGTTGGTGGTGTCGGTCGCACTGCTGGCCCTGGTCGGCTGGTCTCTTGCGGGGAATTTCCCACAAGGGTTATTAGCCTTTATCGCGGTGTTGATCATTTCCTGCCCCTGCGCACTGGGCGTGGCTACGCCGGCCGCGTTAATGGTAGGTGTTGGCAAGGGTGCCAACAACGGCATACTTATCCGCGGCGGCGAGGTGTTAGAGCGGGCAGAAAAACTGAGTGCGGTAGTGTTCGACAAAACTGGCACTATTACCCGAGGCGAACCAAACGTGACCGATGTGATCCCGCTTGGCACAGCGTTGGAAAACGAAGTCATGATGCTCGCCGCCGCCGTGGAGTCTGGTTCAGAACATCCGCTTGGCGCAGCGATAGTCCGCGCTGCCCGCCATCGCGGCATCATTCTGCCGAAAGCGACCGGCATCAATGGGATCGCCGGTCACGGCATCGAAGGCAGTATTGATAGTCGAAAAATCTGGCTGGGCAACCGGCGTTTATTCTCCCGCCAAGGCATTTCGACCGAGGCTGCCGAGAAACACCTCGTCAGCCTGGAAGCCGATGGCAAGACTTCCACGCTGGTCGGTGTCGACGAACGTTTGGTCGGGGTGATTGCTGTGGCCGATACCGTTAAACCCGAAGCGGTTGAAGCCGTCGCAGCATTGCAGGCAAGCGGCATCAAGGTCGTGCTACTGAGCGGCGACAACCACCGCACTGCCGAAGCGGTCGCGCGGCAGGTCGGCATCGAGCGAGTGATTGCCGAGGTCTTGCCGGACGACAAGGCCGCAGTGATCCGTCAATTGCAAAGCGAAGGGCAGATCGTGGCAATGGTCGGCGATGGTGTCAACGATGCCCCTGCCCTGGCCACCGCTGACATCGGCATCGCTATTGGCTCAGGTTCTGATGTAGCCAAGGAAACCGGCGGCATCATCTTGCTCAAGAATGATGTACGCGACGTGGTCACCGCGATCAAGCTGTCACGCGCAACCATGGTCAAGATCAAACAGAACCTGTTCTGGGCGTTCATCTACAACGGCATCGGTATTCCAATCGCGGCCTTCGGATTGCTTAATCCCATCATCGCTGCCGCCGCGATGGCGCTCAGTTCATTATCTGTGATCGCCAACTCCGCGATGCTGAAGCGTGCCCATATTGGCTTAAGTCAGGAGGCCAAGCCATGAAGCGCGAGATTTTTGTTATCTGCCTCCTCGTAAGTGTTGTGGGCATCGCCACCGTGCTTTACCTGTTGGGACTGACCGAAGAATCGTTTGTCATAGCAGCGATTTTCCTGCTGTGCCCGGTCCTGGTCGGTGTCCAACTTTTTCGAGGCGTCCGCCAATTTGACAAGGACATGGCCGAGGTTGAACGGCAACTGAAAAGGAAGAATCTGCCTTGATACCTTATGCGATTCACTACCTGAGTTTGCGACGCATTGGACACGTAAACCGATGCTCCAGCTCGCTATGCTCACACCTACGATCGCGCCAGCCAAACTGGAAGTGGCCTTGCGTCACGACCTCACTCCCGTTCCCTCCAAGGAGTGCCATCATGAGCCATCAGCACTTGCCCCAGAACCGCGCACGGGGCACCAACTGGTACTTTTTAGGTTTTCTGGCCATCGCGGGCTATTTCCTGTTCACCGAGCATAGGGCTCACGTCCTTCCATATCTGCCATTCCTGCTGCTACTGGCCTGTCCACTGATGCACTTTTTCATGCACCGTGGACATGGGAATGGCGGACATGAACACGGTGGAAGGGGTGAGCATGACAATTGCTGTGGCCATCAGCACACCAGCGCTCGCAATACCCAAGAGGAACACAATGGTCTACCCGCTAAACAGACGAAATATCCAGATCGCCCTGCATGAAGTAACCGTCGCAGGATTTGACGGTGGCGTTGATGCCATGGCTGATGGCGACACTGGACACGGTTGCGCCAGGTTGCAGGCATTCCGGATCGACCTGGGCTTTGAATGGTGTCGGGCAAGAGCTTCGTTGGCGCATGAAAATCCTGGCGATAAGGGTGATCGCGTCCGCTTAGAAATACGCGGACACCATCGGCCTTAAAGCTGGGCAGGAAACTGAGGAACAGTCAGTCCGTTGGCAATGGCGCTGGCTTCAAGCTTTGCACGCTCCGCGTCGAGAAACACATAGGCGGCCTGCAGCGTGGTGATCTTCGCTTGAATTTCGGCCATCTTGCTGGCGACGAGGACCGCGCCTTGCGCGCAATCGATCGTATTGCCCCGCTTGGCTGCAAGGATGTCGCCGATCTCGGCGAGTGAAAAACCGCCGCTCTGGGCACTCTGGATAAAGGCCAGATCAACAATGGTCTGGTCGCTATAGCTGCGGTAGTTGTTGGCTTGTCGATGGGCCACGATTAGCCCGAGTTGCTCGTAATAACGCACTGTATGGCGGCCGATTCCACTGCGGCGCTCCAACTCACCAATATTCACAGCAAAAATCCCTTGACTGTAGAGTACGCTCTACACCTTAGCCTGCGCCAATCATCCATACAAGGGTTCAGACATGAGCGTGGAATGCTTCGTCACAGGCGGCAGTGGGTTTGTGGGTCAACACTTGTTGGCCCACCTTACTGCAACAGGGCACACGACCCGGGTACTTATGCGTAACCCCGAAAACATCGAGCGCCTGAGAGCCCAGGTAAGCCGACTGGGCGGTGACCCTGCCTATATCCATGCAGTTGAAGGCGATATCAGCAGGGAGGGACTTGGACTCAGTGAAGCAGACAAGCAATGCGTGTCTTCGGCCGCTGTTGTCTTCCACCTCGCGGCGCAGTTTACCTGGGGCCTGACAATGGAGCAGGCCCGCGCAGTCAATGTACAAGGAGCGCTGAGAGTCGCCAGGCTCGCGGCGAGCCAGCGCGTCCGATTACTGATGGTGGGCGGCTATATGCTGCAGAACCTTACCCACCTTGCGAGTATCGGGGTTGATAACGAGCGCCCTGAAAACACCAATTGGCCCGCAGTCTACAGCCGTGCCGGTGGCTACGAAGGCAGCAAGCTGGAGTCCCATTTTGCGGTCATCCGTTTCATGCAGGAGGTGGGCGCGGACTACTCCATCGTTCATCCCGCCACGGTGTGTGGCCACAGCGAGAGTGGGCACATCCCTGAAGGACAACCCCTGGCCGAACTGATTCGAAATCTGGCCCTGGGCCGGTTCAAGGCTATCCCCGGTTCCGCCAGGCACTGGTTGCCATTGGTCAGCGTCGACTACCTGGTGATGATGATGACCTGCGTGGCGTTCGATCCCTCGATGGCCAACCGGGAGGTCCTGGCGCTCTATGAGCACACCCCGAACTTGCAGGGTATGCTCGAACAACTGGCAAAAACGCTGAAGATCAAGGCCCCCCGCCGCCATGTACCGATAGGGTTGCTCAAGTGGCTATTGATGATTCCCGGACTGGCGGCCCGATTCGCGATCAGCGCCGAGTCATTGAACTTCATTCAGACACAGCGCTTCGACATGCGTAACAGCCAGCAATTGGAACGAAAGTATCAGCTGGCACATCCCGACATGGCGCGAACGCTGGAGAAGACCGTGCGCTACGTCCAGGGTTACTTGCCTGATTACCATGCTGGCTCTTCTGAAAACCCGGCTGGAAGATAACGACTCGCGCCCTCAAGGAAAACTTCAGCTCGCGTAATTCTGTCGGACATTCCAATAATTTAGGTGCTATATTTTTGGGCATGGACCAGATAGTTACATCCTGACCGTTTGGTTAGTTACAGCGTGTCGGCGCTGAGCTTGGTCTTTAGGGAAAAAGGCGTGTGAATTGACGTGAAGCGTGACATCCACCTTGTTGTGCTACTGCTATCGGTCATAGGTTGTTCTCTCGCCTCGCTAACGCTGTGGAAGGTCATGGCCTCTCGCGAGCGCGCCCTGGAAGACATCAATGTCCATGGCCTGAACCTGACCCAGGCACTGTCCACCTATTCGGAAGGTATCGTCCGGCAGAGCTCAATGCTGTTGCTCGGGCTGGTCGAGCGCCTGGAAACCGAGGGCACCGAACCTGCACAGATCGAACGGCTGGGTCAGCTGGTCAAGCGTCAGCAACCATTGATGCCGCCAATGAGCGGCATCACCATCTATGCCAAGGATGGGCGCTGGCTCATGTCGTCCAACCGTCCGACTCCCGTCGGCGCCAACAGCAGCGACCGGGCCTTTTTTATCCACCACCGTGACGACCCGTCCCGCGCCCCCTTCATCGGCTTGCCAATCCGAAGCCGCGTCACTCAGGAATGGGTGATCACCATCAGCAGGCGATTCAACGACGGCCGCGGTGAATTCGCCGGCGTTGTTGCCATGACGCTCGGCGTGGAAAACTTCCTGCAACTTTTCGGCAAGCTGGACGTCGGCCATGACGGTGCCATCGGGCTGGCCTTTACCAACGGTTCCATGCTGGTGCGCTATCCGTTTCGGGAACAGGACATGGGGCGCAACTTTTCGAAGTCGCCAATCTTCGCCAAGTACCTCATCGACCAGTCAGCCGGCACCGCGTCATTCACCTCCAGCCTGGACGGCGTAGAACGCCTCTATGCGTTTCGCAAGAGTGACAAGCTACCCTTGGTGACAACGGTCGCGCTGGGCAAGCAGGAAGCACTTGCAGCCTGGCGGCTCGAGGCGCTGCTGTCGTCGCTGGTGGTCGCTGCGCTGCTCGCACTGACCGGAACCATCGGCTGGCTGCTGATTCGAGCCATGAGCCGGCGAAGCGCGGTCGAAAACGAACTGCGACTGACCCAACAGCAGTTGCTTGAGAGCAACCAACAGCTCGAACGCCAAGCGATGCATGATGCGCTGACGGGGCTTGCCAACCGGCGCTGCTTTGACGAGGCGCTGACCCAGGAGATCCGCACGGCCCATCGAGATGGGACCACGCTGGCTCTGCTGATGATCGACATCGATCATTTCAAGCGCTACAACGACACCTATGGGCATCCGGCTGGCGATGCCTGTCTGCAGCAGATGGCTCACCTGCTCTCCTCCTGCATCCGCCGCCCGCGCGACCTGCTGGCACGCTACGGGGGTGAGGAAATGGCTGTGATCCTGCCCGATACCGACAACGATGGAGCAACCGTCGTTGCCAGGCTGATGCTCGAGCGCCTGGCCTTGCAACATATCCCTCACGAAGGCAGCCCTTTCGGACAAGTAACCGCCAGTATCGGCATCGCCTGCTCCGATGGAACAGCCCTCGACAGCCCGCCGTCGCTAATTGAACGCGCCGACCAGGCGCTCTATATCGCCAAGCAAGCGGGCCGCAATCGCCTGCATGTCGACGGGGCGAATGTATAAAGCCAATGACAAGGAACGTATTGATGCAATCTCATTTCGGCAAAGGCGTCCTCTTTGCACTCTGCGCCGCAGCACTGAATGCAACGATCGGCGTACTCAGCAAGGTGTTGATGAACAGTGGATTCAGCTCCAGCAGCATCGCCCTGATAAAAACCGTACTTGGCTGCCTGCTGCTGTCAGCCTTGCTCATGTTCCTCAAGCGGCCCCTGCATACGGCCAAGTGGCTCCCTGCCGCTGTTTGCGCCTTTCTCGGCATTTTCGTGCTGTTCCACTTTGAAACCTCAGCCTATAGCCATTACGCCGCGGCAGGTGTCGTGGTGATCCTGATGGCGAGTGCCTCCATTTCTTCGATACTGCTGGGACGGATAGTCCTCAAGGACCCAATCACCGCCAACGCGACGGTAGGCGCCGGATTGACGATAGCCGGTATAGCCGTGATTTTCGGAGCCGATCTGGAACAAGGCTTCACGCTGCAAGGCGCAGTGCTCGCTTCGATCGGAGGCTGCGGTTATGGCGCATTTTCGGTTGCCATGAAGCGCATGGGCGTTTCCGGGGGGCTGCATTTCACTCGCCAACTGTTGTTTTTCGGCAGTCTTTACCTGCTGATGCCAGCTGCGACCGATGGGTTCATCATCGGAGAGCTTTCGTTGGCGGCGGTCATGGCACTGCTGGCTCTGGCTGCGTTGCCGACCATCCTCGGCTTCTTCTGTACCACCAAGGCCATCGAGTACCTGAAGCCATCGCAGGTCCAGGCACTGGAACTGACTGAACCGCTGTTTGCCGCGCTGCTGGCGTTCGTGATCCTCAATGAGGTACCTCGAGACACCTTGTACCTTGGGGCCGGGTTGATTCTCAGCGGACTGTGTTTCTCCAACGAGCTGATCCGGTTAGGCAAGAAAGCGCCACAGCCGTCCGGAGCGTGATTCGTTCTTCTGCCTGCACCTGGCGAGCAAGCGCTCCAAGAGCGCATGCTCGCGCCGCCGCATTACCAAACCGCTATATCGTAGGTCAGGTAGATCCGGTTGCTGTCGCGACCTCGGGAAAAGTCAGAACGGTAGACATAGTTGCGAAGTTTCACGCCCAACCCTTTCACCGGCCCGGACTGCACCACGTAGGCAAGCTCCACGTCACGCTCCCACTCGCTTAGCCCGGCATCAGCGGAGCGACCGTTGTCGCCGCTCAGGTAGCGCGCCATGAACGTGAGCCCGGGGACACCGGCTGCTGCAAAGTTGTAGGCATAGCTCGCCATCCAGGTTTTCTCTTCCTCCTCGATGAATTTGCCGATACCCACGTTGCTGAACGAGTAGACCGTCGCACCGCTGATGTACGGCAGCCCGGCCTCGCCGTCGAGCACCTGGTAACCGGCACCGACCGTGTGCCCGGTGTGTGTGTAGGACAGCTGCCCGCTGAACATGTCATTGTCGATCTCGCCACCGTGAGCGGCTCCGCTGTCGCGGCTCTTGAAATAGCGCAGGTCGGTGGTGAACACCCCGCCGGCCAACGGCAGGTCATGGGCCAGGCCGACATAGTCCTGGCGGTAGAAGTGTTCGAGCTGGCCGTGGAAGTAGCTCAAGCGCAGCTGCTTGCTGACGGCATAGTCGGCACCGGCAAAGTTGAAGTCGCCAGACTCCCCGCCGCTGTAGCCATCCAGGAACAGGCCCGTACTGTCGGAGGAATCCCGCTGCTTGAAGCGGTCCAGGTGGCCGGCAGTCAAGATCAGGCCATCGACATCGGTACTGGTCAGCTGCGTGCCTTGGTAGGTCTGCGGCAACAACCGCGCATCGTTGTAGACCAGCACCGGCGTCTTGGGCAGCAAGGTGCCATGCTTGACCACGGTCTGCCCCAGTCGCGCCTTGGCCGTCACCCCGGCACTGGCGAACTCGTCAGCCGCACGGCCATCGTCATGCACCGGCAGCAAGCCGGTACCGCTGCGGCCGCGGCCCGAATCAAGCCGTACGCCTACAAGCCCCAGGGCATCGAGCCCCAGGCCCAGCGGGCCTTGAGTGAACCCCGATTGGTAGTCCAGCAAAAAGCCCTGTGCCCACTCCACCCGCTCACTCTTGGCAGTTGCAGCAGCGCGGGCGCTCATGCCTTGTTCGTCGCGGAAGTTTTCGTTGAAGTAAACGTTGCGCAGCTGCAATTTGAGCTTGCCGTCGTCGATGAATCCGGCAGCGCCGGCCACAGGCAGCCAGCCGCAGAGCAGGCCACAGGTGGCCCCACGGAAAACAGTTCGGGACATGTTCGGTACTCTGTTGTTGTTCTTGGATGAGGTGGGCGCCAGCGGCGCCCCATGCAGATCAGACGAAGAAGGACAAGGCCCCCGTGACCAAGGCCAGCGCGGTGATGACCAGCGATGTCAGCACCGCCCATTTCACGGTGGCCTTCTGGAAGTCGCCGATGTCACGATCGACCATGCCCACCAGCAGCAAGGTCGAGGCCACCAACGGGCTCATCAGGTGCACCGGCTGCCCCAGCACCGAGGCGCGGGCGATTTCAACCGGGTCGATGCCATAGGCGGCCGCGGCGTTGGCAAGGATCGGCACCACGCCAAAGTAATAGGCGTCGTTGGACAGCACGAAGGTCAGCGGCATGCTGGTCAGCGCCACCACCAGCGGGAACCAGTGGCTCCACGCGTCGGGAATCCAGTCGACCAGGGTCTGCGCCAAGGCATCGACCATCTTGGTGCCAGAGAAGATCCCCGCGAAGATGCCTGCGGCGAACACCAGCAGCACCACGGTCATGGCGTTGCCCGAATGGGCGAGGATGCGCTCCTTCTGCAGATCCAGCTGCGGGTAGTTGATCATCAGCGCCGCGACGAAACCGATCATGAACAACAGTGCCGCGTGCATGACCCCCATCACCAGAGCCGTCATCACGGCAATCACCAGCACCAGGTTCACATACGCCAGCCGTGGGCGCTTGTGCGGGTTATCACCGAGGATTTCCTTGATGTAGCAGTTGCCGCCACCGGACTCCAGGGCGATGTTGCCGATGCGTCGGCGCTCGGCGCGGCCCAGCAGGTAGGCGGTGAACACCACCCAGGCCGCACCGCCGATCACGGTCGGCAGCAGCGGAATGAAATACTCGGTCGCATCCAGCCCGAGCGCGGCAATGGCCCGGGTGGCCGGCCCACCCCAGGGGCTCATGCCACTCATGATGCTCAGCGACAGCATGGACACCGTTGCCAGTATCATCGGGTTCATGCCAATGCGCTTGTACAGTGGCAGCATGGCCGCGCAGGTAATCATGTAGGTGGTGGTGCCGTCACCATCGAGCGCCACCAGCAGGGACAGCAGCGCAGTACCGATGGCGATCTTGATCGGGTCACCATTGACGCGCTTGAGGATCTTGCGGATCAACGGGTCGAACAGGCCGGCATCGATCATCAGGCCGAAGAACAGGATGGCGAACAGCAACAGGGCCGCCGAAGGCGCCACCATTTTCAAGCCATCGAGCATCATCTTGCCCAGTTCGGGGGCGAAGCCACCGATCACTGCAAAGACAACGGGTACTACGGTAAGCGCAACGATCGGTGACAGGCGTTTGCTCATGATCAGGTAGGTGAAGGTCACCACCATGATCAGGCCCAGGAGTGCGAGCATGGTCTTATCTCTTGTTTTTATTCTATTGCGGCCATCGCCAAGGCAGACGGCCCCCTACCCCACTCGACATCGCTGGGATGCTGAGTGGGATTCTAAGTCAACAATGGGAGGTAGAAGAGGCTTTCAGCCGTGATGCCTAGGCTCGGCAGACCAGTCGGCCGGCACAGTGTCCGCCACGTCCGGTGCAGCCGGGGTGCCGTTCAGGCGGCGCAGCAAGGTTTCCCGTTCACAGGCATTCTCAGACAGTGAGATGACCACGGTGGCCACGGCGTTGCTGGCCAGGCTGGTCAGGGCACGCGCCTCGGACATGAAGCGATCGATGCCGATCAGCAAGGCAAGCCCTGCAAGCGGGATGTCGTGAATGACGGTCAAGGTCGAGGCCAGCGCAACGAAACCGCTACCGGTCACACCCGCGGCGCCTTTTGACGACAACAGCATGATCGCCAGCATCGTCACCGTCTGGCCGAGGCTCAGATCAATGTTGCAGGCTTGAGCGATGAACACCGCCGCCAGCGACAGGTAGATGGCAGTACCGTCGAGGTTGAAGGAGTAGCCGGTTGGCAGCACCAGCCCGACCACACCTTTCTTGCAGCCCAGCTTTTCCAGTTTTTCCAGCATGCGTGGCAGTACAGGCTCGGTGGACGATGTGCCGAGCACCACCAGGAACTCCTCGCGGAAATAGCGCAGCAGCTTCCACAGGCTGAAGCCATGGGCACGGCAGATGCCGCCAAGCACCACGAGCACGAAAAACGCACAGGCGATGTAGAGCGTACCGACCAGCTTGGCCAGGGCGCCCAGGGACGTCACGCCGTACTGCCCGACGGTGAAGGCCAGCGCACCGAAGGCACCGACCGGGGCGAAGCGCATCAGGTAGCCGAAAATGCGGAACACCATGGTCGAGGCGGACTCCAGCACATCGAGTACCGGCTTGCCCTTCTCGCCCATGGACGACAGGGCAAAACCGCTGAGCACCGCGATGAACAGCACCGGCAACACTTCACCCTTGCTGAACGCCCCGATGAACGTGTCGGGAATGATGTGCATGAAGAAGTCGACCACGCTGAGCTTCGCCGCAGACGCGGCGTACTGGCCGAGCCCCTCGGTGCTGAGCGTGGCCGGGTCGATGTTCATGCCGACGCCCGGGCGGAACAGGTATACCGCTGCCAGGCCGATCATGAGGCTGACGACGGTCAGTACCAGGAACAGCAGCAAGGTCTTGCTCATCAAACGCCCCAGGGAGCGCTTGTCGGTCATGCCGGCGATACCGGTGACGATGGTGCAGAAGACCACGGGCGCGATCATCATCTTGATCAGCTTGATGAACGCATCACCCAGAGGCTTGAGCGCAACGGCCTGTTGCGCCCAGAAGTGACCGACCACCACGCCCAGCAGGACGGCGCAGAGGATCTGGAAGTACAGCGATTTGGCAAGTCTCATGAGGCATCACCCATTGTTCAAATTGTGCGGATGCGCTTGTTGCGAATGTACAGGTCTGGGCTACCGCCTGGGCTTACCCCGCCAACCTGCGGAATGTAGGGGCGTAAACGAAGCCTGAGAACAGCCGCCGGGCAGTTCGCACCACCGAGGCCTGAATCGTCTTGCCATCGGCACCGCTGCGTGACAGCGCGACATCGATACCGCCACTTGGGTGTTCCAGGCGTACCTCGGCCAGTTGCTCGGCGCCCTCGCCCAGCAGTTCGCCGATGACCGTACCGGGGCTGACGCAGGCAGTCGCCAACCCTATCGCGCCGGTGATGGCCAGGGCGCGGTGGCAGTTGTGCGGCATGAAGTAGCGAACCTGCAACGTGCCGTCATAGCGGGGCTTGGACACCAGCACCGGCTTCGGGATGACCATACCGCTGACATCGCCCAGGCCCATGGCCTTGCCGGCCTTCAGGCGCAACGCCTCGAGGCGCTCGAGCAGACCGACGTTGGCGTCGAGTTCGGCCGGGGTTTCCGAGCCGGTGACACCCAGCTGGCTGGCTTCAATCACCATCATCGGCATGGCCATGTCGATGCAGGTGACCGATACGCCATCGATCACATCCTTGGCCTTGCCAGTCGGGAACAGCTTGCCGGTCTTGCTGCCGACCGCATCGAGGAAGGTCAGGTGCACCGGGGCGGCAGTGCCCGGTACGCCATCGATCGCCGTACGGCCTTCGTAGCGCACGATGCCGCCGGGGGTTTCCACCAGCGAATTGACGAAAGTACCGGTGTTGAGGTTGCGAATACGCACCAGTGTCTTGCCGTCCTGGCCTTTGACCAGGCCTTGTTCGATGGCGAACGGGCCAACGGCGCACAGCATGTTGCCGCAGTTGGGCGCGGTATCGACCCGGCGCTGGGCGACCATGACCTGCACGAACAGGTAGTCGACATCGGCGTCGGCATGCAGCGAGGGGCTGACAATCGCTACCTTGCTGGTTTGCGGGCTACCGCCACCGATACCGTCGATTTCCAGTTCATGCCCGGAACCCATCAGGTTGATCAGCAATTCGTCGCGTTCGACCACATTGGCAGGAAGGTCCCATGCATGGAAAAAGGGGCCCTTGGAGGTGCCGCCGCGCATGAGTACGCAAGGAATTCGTTGCATGATTTCGCACTCTTGTTGATCAATGGACATCATTGATGCTGTGGACAAAAGATTGACAGGGATGGATAAATCAATCCAATGCAAATATCGTAGTCATTGTTCCGATTTGAGCATCAATAAAGAGCCCAATGCCAAGAGCGAACCGAGATGGAATATGAGCTGCAAGACATACGATCTTTCGTGAAAATCGCCGAACTCGGTAGCTTCCACGAAGCCGCAGAAGCGCTGCACCTGTCCCAGCCTGCCTTGAGCCGACGGATCAAGAAGCTCGAGGAAGGCTTGGGCACGTCGTTGCTGGAACGCACCACCCGTCGCGTCAGCCTGACCAGCGTCGGGCGTGACTTCCTGCCCAAGGCCAGGCGCCTGCTGGATGACTTCGAGGACTCGATCCTGAGCATTCGCGAACTCGCCGAACGACAGACCGGCCAGGTCACCCTCGCCTGCATCCCGACCGCGGCGTTCTATTTCCTGCCGTCGGTGATCCGCGACTACAACGAGCAATACCCGAAGATCCGCATTCGTCTGCTGGACCTCAGCGCCAACGACGGGCTCGAAGCCGTGCTGCGGGGTGAGGCCGATTTCGGCATCAACATGATGAGCGGCCAGCACCCGGACATCGAATTCGTCTCCCTGGTACAGGAGCATTTCGTGCTGGCCTGCCGCAGGGACCACAAGCTGGCGAACCGCGAAGCCGTCACCTGGACAGAACTGGCCGACTACCGCCTGATCGGCGTAGGCCGACTGAGCGGCAACCGGATGCTGCTGGACCATGCCCTGTCCGGGCTCAATCTGCGGCCCAAGTGGTTCTATGAGGTTCAGCACCTGTCCACCTCGCTGGGCATGGTCGAGGCCGGGCTGGGCGTGTCGGCCATGCCCAGCCTGGCCATGCCCAACGCCGACCACCCGACGCTGGTCAGCGTGCCGCTGATCGAACCCCAGGTCACCCGCACCCTGGGGTTGGTCTATCGCCGCGGGGCGTCGCTGTCGCCAGCAGCGGAGAAGTTCGTGTCGATCCTGCTGGACAAGTGGCCCAACCGATAAGCGAAACGCCTTGCGGTTCGCGCGGTGCGGCACAGGGGAAAAACCGGCGGCGTCCATGGTTCACTCTCCTCCCAGCCCCAGGGCGTTGGGCCGGCGTTTCTCGATCGCGAACTTCAGCAGTGCCGCGCTGCGGAACAGGCCATGAGCGAACTTGCCATAGGGCAGCGTGACGAATAGCGCCATCACAGTGCCCAAATGGATCGCCAGCAGGATCGCCATCGCTGCGGTATCACGCAGGCCCAGCAACGCAAGGCCCGTGGCGCTGACCAGCAGCAGAAGCAGGATGAACGCCCGGTCCATGGGCCGCTGGGCAACATCGCCCTGCTCCGGCGCCCTGCGCAGGTTCAGCGCCAACAGCCCGGCCGGCCCGACGATCAAGCCAATGCCGCCGAGTGTTCCGAGCAACACCG
This sequence comes from Pseudomonas sp. LS.1a, assembly GCF_022533585.1. NCBI lineage: Bacteria > Pseudomonadati > Pseudomonadota > Gammaproteobacteria > Pseudomonadales > Pseudomonadaceae > Pseudomonas > Pseudomonas sp. LS.1a. Next base: position 2,400,206 of record NZ_CP092827.1, on the reverse strand, counting down.
GTGCACTCAGCAGCGGGTACGGCGCCTGCTGGCCCAGCAGGTAGTGATACCCGGTGGCGACCACCGTGGCGGCAAAGCACAACATGAAACCGTAGAAGGTGAAGTGATGGAAGCGCCGGCGCCAGAGCGTGTAGCGATCATCGGCATTGTTGCAACCTTGGCCGTGTCCGCCGTCCAGGTATTTCAGGGTCAACGCTGCGCTTGATGCCTCGAACACTGCCCCTTTGGCCGGTTGCGCCAGCGCCTCGGCAGGCGAGACCGAGCGCCAGAAACGTCGTACCGCCACCGCCAGGGCCACACCTGCAGCGGCAAAGACACTACCGAACATCAGCGCCAGAGCGTTGTGCGGGAAGACCGCATAGAAGTTCCCCGCCAACCGCCCGGGCAGCAGCGTGCCGTTGACGTACAAGGTCAGCAGCAAGAACAGCGACAAGGCGAGGGCCAATGCAGTGGCGACATAGGTGCCGTTGTGCCGATACAGCCGTCCGAAGAGGGCCGGCCAGGCGTACTCGGCGTAAGTCTGCCCGCGCACCTTGGCCATTGCCTGGGGCACGTTGACGGCAAACTCGTGGGGTTGGGCGTACTGGCAGGCGTGCAGGCAAGCGCCGCAGTTGTGGCACAGGTTGGCCAGGTAATGGATGTCGGCCTTGCCGAACTCCAGCCTGCGGGTCATGGCCGGGAATACTGCGCAGAAGCCTTCGCAGTATCGGCAGGCGTTGCAGATCCGCATTTGCCGGTCCACTTCCCGCTCCTCCAGGTTCAACACCGGGATCAGTGCGAGGGCCGGCCGGGCGGCATCAGGCTGGCGTGGTTCAGGCAGTTGCACGGTCATGGCGATTCTCTTTTTCTGGATGTTCGTAACCTGCCGCCGCAGCGGCGCTGGTCCCGGCGATACGGCCGAAGGCGGTGCCGATGGACATGCCGACACCTGCGGTGTAGCCCTTGCCCAGTACGTTGCCCGCCATCATCTCGCCGGCAACGAACAGGTTCGGACTGGGACGTCTGTCGAAATGGACCGCGGCAGTTTCATCGGTGCGCAACCCCAGATAGGTGAAAGTCACGCCAGGACGCAGTGGGTAACCGTAGTAAGGCGGTGTATCGATCGGGCGCGCCCAGTGGCTTTTCACCGGCTCCAGGCCCACGGTGTGACAGTCATCCAGCCGGGTGTGGTCGAAAGTGCCCACCTGGCAGGCCTGGTTGTAGGCATGTACGGTTTCGAGGAAGGCCTGCACAGGCAAACCGAGCAGGCCGGCCAGCGCCTCCAGGCTGTCGGCGGTGGCACCGGGGAAAACCGGCGGCATGAAGCGACCGAGCGCTTTCTGGTCGATGATCGAGAACCCCACCTGCCCGGGCTGATGGGCCACGAGACGCCCCCAGATGGCATAGCGCTTGGGCCAGAAGTCCTCGCCTTCGTCATAGAAGCGCTGGCCGTCGCGGTTGACCACCACGCCCAGCGACACACAATCGATGCGCGTGCAGATGCCGCCGTCGTACAGCGGAGCGCGAGCATCGATCGCCACCATGTGCGCCTGGGTCGGGTCGCCAATCGTGTCGGCGCCCTGTTCGATCATGCGGCGCAACAAGACCCCGTCATTGAAACGCGTACCGCGGATCAGGAAATTGTCTGAAGGCCACTCCCCTCGCGCGTTCTGCCCCCAGGCCTCGCGCAGCCACTGGCGGTTGGACTCGAAACCGCCGGCGGCAAGCACACAGGTGCGTGCCTCGATGCGCTCGGCGGGCAGTTGCCGCCCCTGAACCTCACGCGCCGGCACATGGGCCGCAACGAAGCGTCCGTCCTGCAGTTCGATGTCGGCTACAGGCGTGTCGTAGCGGATCTGCACCCCGAGGTTTTCGGCGCTGCGAAAGTAGGCATTGACCAGCGCCTTGCCGCCGCCCATGAAGAAGGCATTGGTCCGTGCGGTGTGCAGCGCACCCGACAACGAGGGCTGGAAATGCACACCATGGCGGCGCATCCACCCGCGGCAGCTGGAGGACGCGCGAATCACCAGACGCGCGAGCTTTTCGTCAGTCTGGCCACCGGTGACCTTCAGCAAGTCCTGCCAGAACTCTTCCTCCGGGTAAGCCTCGACCAGCACGTCCTGCGGGCCATCATGCATGCAGCGCAGGTTACGTGTGTGTTGTGAATTACCACCACGCCAGGCGCGGGGCGCGGCCTCGAGCAGCAGCACGCTGGCTCCGGCCTCTCGCGCCATCAGCGCGGCACAGAGGGCGGCATTGCCCCCTCCGATGACTAGCACATCGATCATTTCGCCTCCAGGTCACGAAGAGCCGAATGTTCGGGTGCTCCTCGTGGCCACGGACTTTAATGAGTGCCCGGAGGGTGCGAAACGCGATCGTCGGGGGGAGGCATTCAGTTTTTCTAAAGGGGTTGGATGAATGAACCCACAGTCTGGGTCATAGCAACCGGGCCCCAGGCCATCGGCCCTGCTCCACCAGATCCCGAGCGACCTCCTGCAGTACGATCCGTGTCGCCAACGCGGCCGGCGAGAGCTCGTCATCGGTCAGGCTGACAATCACATTGCGACGCTGCGCCTGTGCTTCATCGATGGCAAACACGCGCAAGCCCGCCTGATGCGCCCGGGCCACCGTGGCGCCGGGCTGGATGGTGGCGGCATGGCCCGCACAGACACAATCCATCAACAGCGACAGACCATCGACTTCCATGACGATGCTGGCCTCCAGCCCGGCCCGTTCGAAAATCGAGCGCAATGTCGTACGCAGACCATGCTGGGTGCTGGGCATCACCAAGGGGAGCGTCGCAATCTGTTGCAATGTAAGCGACTCGCCCCACTCGGCCTTGACCAGCGGGGCGGGAACCAGCACGAACAGCCGCTCCGTCAGAAGCGCCCGGACATCCAGCCGCGGCCCCGTCTCTGCCTGGAACAGCACCGCCAGGTCAAGGTGCCTGGCATTGAGTTGGTTCATCAGATAGCCAGACAGCATTTCCACCAGGTGCAGGCGGATGTCCGGATAGCGTTCGCGCATCCTGTCGATCAACGCCAGGCCAAGAATCGATGCGGTGGTCGGTGCCAACCCCACGCTGGCGTAGCCGCTCATGCGGCCGCTCTGTGCTGCCAGCACAGCATGCTCCGCCTGACGAAGCGCCAGGCGCGCATGGTATTCAAAGGCCAGGCCCGCCGCCGTCGGCGAGACGCCGGTGCTCGAACGTGTCAAAAGCCGGGTACTCACCTCGCTCTCCAGCTTCGACAGTTGCTGGCTCAGTGCGGAGGCGCCGACCCCGAGCTCGACCGCCGCCCTGCCAAGACTGCCGTACTCCAGAACACTCAGGAAATAGCGAAGCTGACGTAACTCCATACAACTCTCTTCAACGATGGGGGCAGGCCTGGAGCATGTTAACCGTATTTGCACAGCGTGGGCGGTCAAGCCTTGATCGACAGGACGCTACGGTGGAACGGACTGGCCCGCCCTCATGGAACTGCACATGACTCATTGAATTGGCAGGGACCCTGTGGGAGCGGCTTTAGCCGCGAACACCGGCGCAGCCGGTGCCATCCACCGCGTTGGATTCTTCGCGGCTAAAGCCGCTCCCACAGGGTACGCGGACTGCTTGCGAATTCAGTTCGCCAAGCGTCAGCGCAGCCCACAAGCTGGCCGATCTCCTGCAAGGCCTTCTTTTCGTCTGCAGGAATCAATCTGGCAGGCCTTGCAATACATGCGAAAATTCGTATATTTGATAAACCATATATATCAAGCATGAAGAGCAAACACCGAGAACTGCCATGACTGACTCGCTGACCCCGACCCAGGTCTTCAAATGCCTCGCCGACGAGAACCGCATTCGGATGATGCTGCTGATCGCTCGCGAGCAAGAGCTATGCGTCTGTGAACTGATTTGCGCCCTGGAAGAAAGCCAACCCAAGGTCTCCCGCCACCTGGCACAACTGCGTACCTGCGGCCTGCTTGAAGACCGCCGCCAAGGCCAGTGGGTCTACTACCGCCTGCATCCAGAACTGCCCACCTGGGTACGCGATGTCCTGGTAACAACGCTGGAGGCCAACCGCGACTGGTTGAACACCAGCGCCAAACGACTGGACAGCATGGGTGACCGCCCTCAGCGCGTCGCTACCTGCTGCTGACCACTGCCGAGAAAAACACGGCATTTTTCACATTGCCTTTCGAACAACTGGATGCCACCCAGCTCAAGGCGAGCTGGCACGTATCGGAACGCTCTGACGTTCAGGGAGATACACCATGAGCAAAAGCCGACTTTCCTTCCTCGACCGCTACCTGACGGTCTGGATCTTTTTGGCCATGGGCCTTGGCATCGCCCTGGGCAGCCTGTTCCAAGGGTTGCCGGTTTGGCTGAACAGCTTGTCGCTGGGCTCGACGAACATCCCCATCGCGATCGGCCTGATCGTGATGATGTACCCGCCATTGGCAAAGGTGAAATACGAGGAGTTGCCGCAGGTCTTCAAGGACAAACGCATCCTCGCCCTGTCGCTGATTCAGAACTGGGTGATCGGCCCGGTGCTGATGTTCGGGCTGGCGGTCGTTTTTCTTTCCGACAGGCCCGAGTACATGACCGGCCTTATCCTCATCGGCCTGGCACGTTGCATCGCCATGGTGCTGGTGTGGAACCAGATCGCCGGCGGCAACAACCAGTACGTGGCCGGCCTGGTTGCCTTCAACAGCATTTTCCAGATTGTGTTCTTCAGTGTGTACGCCTGGATTTTCCTGGGGCTGCTGCCCCCGCTGTTCGGCCTGGAGGGCAGCGTCATCGAGACCAGCTTCCTCGATATCGCCCAATCGGTGCTGATCTACCTGGGTATCCCGTTCCTGGCCGGCTTCCTGACCCGGAAGATCCTGATCAGCAGTAAGGGCGCAACCTGGTACCAGGAGCAGTTCATTCCGAAGATCAGCCCGCTGACGCTCGTGGCGTTGCTGCTGACCATCGTGGCCATGTTCAGCCTGAAAGGCGACATGGTCCTGCAACTGCCGCTGGATGTGCTGCGCATCGCCATCCCACTGACCATCTATTTCGTGGTGATGTTCTTCATCAGCTTCTGGATGGGCAAGCTGCTGGCAGCCGACTACCCCCGCACCACTGCGCTGGCCTTTACCGCGGCAAGCAACAATTTCGAACTGGCCATTGCCGTGGCCATCGCCACCTTCGGCCTTGCCTCGCCGGTCGCCTTTGCCACCGTCATCGGGCCTTTGGTGGAAGTGCCGGTACTGATCTCGCTGGTTGGCGTGGCCTGGTGGCTCAAGCGCCGCTGGTTCGATCAGGCGTCCGGTGCCTTGTCCCAGGAGTAGAACCATGACCGAACATGTTATCCCCAACATCGACAGCGAACTGATCGACCTGCCATCCGCCGAAAAACTGGCGATCGCCCGGCAGTCCACCCACAAGCCGCGCATCCTGCTGCTGTACGGATCGACCCGCGAACGCTCCTTCAGCCGCCTGCTGACGGAGGAAGCGGCCCGCCTGCTGGAGCACTTCGGTGCCGAGACGCGAATCTTCAACCCGTCCGGCCTGCCATTGGCGGATGACGCCCCCGAAGACCACCCCATGGTCAAGGAGCTGCGCGAACTGGTGCTGTGGTCGGAAGGCATGGTCTGGTGCTCGCCGGAACGCCACGGCGCGATGACCGGTGTGTTCAAGTCGCAGATCGACTGGATCCCCCTGAGCATGGGCGCTGTGCGCCCGACCCAGGGCAAGACCCTCGCGGTCATGCAGGTGTGCGGCGGTTCGCAGTCGTTCAACGTGGTCAACCAGCTGCGCGTGCTGGGCCGCTGGATGCGCATGTTCACCATCCCTAACCAGTCGTCAGTGCCCAAGGCCTACCTGGAGTTCGACGAAGCGGGCCGCATGAAACCGTCCCCGTACTACGACCGTGTCGTCGATGTCATGGAAGAACTGGTGAAGTTCACCCTGCTGTTGCGTGACCGCGCCGACTACCTCGTCGACCGCTACTCCGAGCGCAAGGAGTCGGCCGAAGAACTGTCCAGGCGTGTCAATCAACGATCCATCTGAAGTCCCAACTCGAGAACAGGAACATGGCAATCAAAGTAGGCATCAACGGATTTGGCCGTATCGGTCGCCTGGCGCTGCGGGCGTCCTGGGATTGGCCGGAATTCGAATTCGTCCAGATCAATGACCCGGCCGGCGACGCCGAGACCCACGCCCACCTGATCAACTTCGACTCGGTCCACGGGCGCTGGCATCGTGAAGCCGGGGCACAAGGCGACGCGCTGGTGATCGACGGCAAGCGCATCAAGGTCACTGCGAACAAGGCAATCACCGACACCGATTGGTCGGGCTGCGACCTGGTCATCGAGGCCAGCGGCAAGATGAAGTCGGTAGCCGTGCTCCAGGCCTACCTGGATCAGGGCGTCAAACGCGTAGTGGTCTGCGCTCCGGTGAAGGAGAAAGGCGCGCTGAACGTGGTGATGGGGGTCAACCAGCACCTGTTCGATCCGGCGCTACACCGTATCGTCACCGCCGCGTCCTGCACCACCAACTGCCTGGCCCCGGTGGTCAAGGTGATTCACGAGAACCTGGGTATCCGCCACGGCTCGATCACCACCATCCACGACCTGACCAATACCCAGAGCATCCTCGATACGCCGCACAAGGACCTGCGTCGCGCCCGTGCCTCAGGCATGAGCCTGATCCCGACCACAACGGGCTCGGCTACCGCAATCGCCGAGATATTCCCTGAGCTGCGCGGCAAGCTGAATGGTCACGCCGTGCGTGTACCGCTGGCCAACGCCTCGCTGACCGACTGCGTGTTCGAAGTGGCGCGTGAGACCACGGCTGAAGAGGTCAACGCGTTGCTGAAGGCGGCTGCCGAAGGCCCGTTGAAAGGCATTCTGGGCTACGAAGCGCGACCACTGGTGTCCATCGACTACCGCACAGACCCGCGGTCCTCGATCATCGATGCGCTATCGACCCTGGTAGTCAATGGCACCCAGGTGAAGATCTACGCCTGGTACGACAACGAGTGGGGCTACGCCAACCGTGCAGCGGAGCTGGCCCGAATGGTCGGCCTGGCGGAGTAGACGGCAAACATGATGGCGTTGTCAGCCCTGCCTGCTCAAGTGCGTCAGTACCTGCTGGTTACCGGCAACTACTGGGCCTTCACACTCACCGACGGCGCGTTGCGCATGCTGGTGGTACTGCACTTCCATTCGTTGGGCTACACGCCGCTGCAGATCGCGGCGCTGTTCCTGTTCTATGAAGTGTTCGGCGTGATCACCAACCTGGTGGGCGGCTACCTTGGCGCCCGCCTGGGGCTCAACCGCACCATGAACATCGGCCTGGGCATGCAGGTGCTGGCGTTGCTGATGCTTACGGTACCGTCAGCCTGGCTGACAGTACCCTGGGTGATGGCCGCCCAGGCGTTGTCCGGCATCGCCAAGGACCTGAACAAGATGAGTGCCAAGAGCTCCATCAAGCTTCTGGTGCCGGACAGCCAGCAAGGCACCCTCTACAAGTGGGTGGCCATCCTGACGGGCTCGAAAAACGCGCTCAAAGGCGTGGGTTTCTTCCTTGGCGGCGCCCTGCTCGCCCTGCTCGGTTTTACCTTGGCGGTGCTGGCCATGGCTGCGGTACTGGCATTGATCTGGGTCGGCAGCCTGATCCTGCTGAAGAAGGACCTGGGCAAAGCCAAGGCCAAACCAAAGTTCCGCGACGTGCTGTCCAAGAGCCGGGCCATCAACATCCTCTCGGCCGCACGGCTGTTTCTCTTTGGCGCCCGTGACGTCTGGTTCGTCGTGGCATTGCCGGTGTACCTGAGCACGGCTTTTGGCTGGGACTTCTGGCTGGTCGGCGGCTTCATGGCTGCATGGGTAATCGGCTACGGCATCGTTCAGTCGTTTGCCCCCCACATCACTGGCAAGAAGCGCGGCCATGTGCCCGACGGTCGGGCGGCTTTCATCTGGGCGATCGCCCTTGCCGGGCTGCCTGCGCTCATCGCCCTGGGCCTGTCGGCAGGCTGGTCGGCTCAGGTGGTGGTGCTTGGCGGGCTGATGCTGTTCGGCGTGCTGTTCGCCGTGAACTCGTCGCTGCACAGCTACCTGATCGTCAGTTATGCCAAGGAAGACGGGGTATCGCTGGATGTGGGCTTCTATTACATGTCCAACGCGCTAGGGCGGCTGGTCGGTACGCTGCTTTCCGGTTGGGTATTCCAGGCTTACGGGCTGCAAGCCTGCCTGTGGATCTCCACGGCCTTCGTTGTGCTGGCTGCCCTGATTTCAATCGCCTTGCCACAGCACACCACCGTGGTTGCTCCGCGCTAGCCCCCGCTTTGCCGAGGACTGGCGCGCTGCGCTTGAATCACATTACCCGAACCTGGTACGCCGTTCGCTGGTTTCAAGCCACCACCTTAGCGCTACTGGTATTGGTCTGGCTGGCCGCAGCTCCTGCGGCCAGCCCTTTCGATGGGCCTGTAACGCCAGGGTCAGTCGTCGTGGCGGTGTTTGCGCCAGCCATAGTGATGGCCACGGTCGTGACGGTGGCGACGCCAGCCCCGATCGTCATCATCGTCGTCATAATCACGGTAGCGATGCCCACTTTCATCATCGTAGTCCCGGCCCATGTGGTTGCCCAAGGCACCACCCACACCGCCACCGGCCGCTGCGCCGATCATGCTGCCCGTAGTGCCGCCCATCTTGCGACCTACCACATTACCGCCAGCTGCACCCAAGGCGCCGCCAATGGCCGCCTCGCCACGGCTGTGTTTGTTGGCGCCCACCGCACTACCGGCCGCGCCACCCAGGCCTGCGCCGATTGCCGAGCCGGTGCTGCCGCCGATCGACTGGCCGACTACCGAGCCCAATACTCCACCCAATGCGCCACCTATACCTGCTTCGGTATTACCGCCTGCCGAAGCAACACCGCTAAGCAGGCCAAGTGACAACAAGAGAATCGAGGAGTACTTCATTTGTGAAAGCCTCAAAGGGATACCGAGGCGATCCTGAGGCTCTGGAAGGGGGCTTACAATGAAAATCCGACGAGTAACACGGCTTGAGAAAATTTTCTAAGTTGCTGTTTTTAAATTGAAACTTTAGGAATTTTCAACGGTCGTAGGCTAATTGCGGTCCCAGCAGCTGGCGGCGAAGCTGGCTTCTGATCAGTCCTTTGCGTGCCCGCGAAACAAGCGAAAGTACTGCAACGACCGCGCAACTGCCCAGGCCGACTTAACGTTTGCGCTGCGAGTTGTCATCGCTTCTTTCTTCATCTCCCCTCCTATCCCTTGCTGTGTTCAGGCGAAGATGGCCCCGTGCCGCGTTTGATTCCACGCGGCCCGAGCACACCCCAGATGGCCAGGCCGACAACAGGCAGCGCCAACAGCAGCAGCGCCCACATCGCCTTCGTCACCTCGGACTTGTCGCTGCGAAAAACACTGACGATGGCCCACAGATCGACCAACAGAATGATCGCCGCAACGGCGATCCAGAAATACGTCACAGGCTCGGTCATGATCCCCTCTCCTCTGTTTGATCCGGCAGCAGTACGCGGCTCGTGCGTCCTCCTACCAAGAGGAAGCCAGCAGACGCAACAAAGTTCAGGGAGCTTTACCTGACATCGATGAATGGCTCACAAGCAATGAACCAACCCCGCAAGAAACACGTCCACCAGAAAACAACGCACGAGTGACCGGCCATGGCGACCGACCCTGTACGCGAGGCCCTCGATTACCTCAAGGCCCACAAGCTGCTGCTGACCACCGCAGAATCCTGCACGGCCGGCGCCATGGTTGCGCTGCTGGCGGCAGTACCCGGTACCGGCGAGGTGCTGGAAAGCGGCTACGTGGTGTACTCGCCAAGTGCCAAGAAACGCCTGCTCGGCGTCAATCCCCAGACTATCGAACGCTACGGTCTGACCAGCGAGGCCGTAGCCTGGGAGATGGCGCTTGGCGCCTTGAAAGACAGCGACGCCACCGTCGCCATCGCCAGCACGGGTGTCGCCGGGCCGGAGCCGCAGGATGCCATCGCCCCAGGCACCGTGTGCTTCGCCTGGGCATTTGCCGGCGAGCCGCTGGCCGTGTTCACTCGCAGCCAGCGCTTTTTTGGCGAGCGCGCGGAGGTCATGCGCCAGGGTGCGCTCTACGGGTTGTCGCACCTGGCCCATTACCACCAACGCTGGCTGCGCGGTGAGCGCGCCTGAGGGGGCTGCGAGCATGGACGAAGAGGAGCTGGTTTCAAGGCGCCATCCCGTCGAGGAAGACATGCGGATGCAGCAGCGGGTGTGGCGTTTCGAACGGGTCGGATGGTATGCCCTGGTGCTGATCGTGCTGCTGGCCCTGGCCGGGTTGTTCGGCAACGGCCCGCTCAGTGACGCACAGGTCTCGAGTGAAGACGGCCGGGTACAGGTGGACTATCAGCGTCTCAGCCGCAGCGGCACCACCGACAAACTGCGTATCACGGTTCGCGGCACCGCAGGGGAGCCTGTGATGTTGTTGCTCGGGGGCAACCTGCTGCGCGAAGCCAGCATCGAAACGCTGCAGCCACAACCGCAAGCATCGCGTTCCCAAGGCCGGTCGCTCCTGCTCCAGCTTGGTACCAGCAAAGAAGGGATCGCCACTCTTTATCTGACCCTGCGCAGCGAATACGTCGGCACGCTCGAAGGTGTTGTCAGGGCTGGCCCGAGCAGCACAGTGCATTTCTCGACCTTTCTCTACCCCTAGGAGCGCGACATGGACTCCATTCTCCGTGCGGCAGGCATGTATATCGCGCTGATGCTGCTGTTTCGCGTGGCTGGCAGGCGCTCGCTGGCCGACCTGACCACCTTCGACTTCGTCCTGCTGCTGATCATTGGAGAGGCGACCCAGCAGGCCTTGCTGGGCGAGGACTTCTCATTCACCAACGCCATGCTGGTGATCGCCACGCTGATCGTTCTGGATGTCGGCCTGTCACTGGCCAAGCTCAACTCCAGGCGCCTGGCCCGGCTGGTCGATGGCCACGCGACACTGGTCGTGGATCAGGGGCGCTTTCTCCACCACCGAATGCGGCGGGCACGGCTGACCGAAGACGACATTCTCGAATCAGCCCGGGACAGCCAGGGTATCGAAAGCGTCGGGCAGATCAAGTTCGCCATCGTCGAGCGCAACGGCAAGATCTCGATCATCCCGCAGGAGTGACCCTACCTGCCGGGTACAAGGCAGCTGCGGCCCGGTACGTTGATCATCCGCTTTGAACCTTGTCGCACGCGCCTTACTCCATCGAAGGCAATCGTGATTTTTCCAACCCTGAAGAGGTGTTTCATGAACGCTATCGAACTGCTGATCCAGGATCATGAGCTGGTGAAAAAGCTGCTGGAGGAACTCTCCTCCACCACCGAGCGCGCGGTGAAGAAGCGCGCCGAGCTGCTCGAACGCATCAAGCAGGAAGTGACCATCCATACCGCGCTGGAAGAAGAAATCTTGTACCCGGCCATCAAGCAGGCCGGCGGCAAGGAAGAAGCGAAAATGTATTACGAAGCCAAGGAGGAGCACCGCACCGTCGACTCGCTGGTGCTGCCGGACCTGCTGCAGACCGAGACCGGCACCGTCGAGTTCGCCGGGCGGGTCAAGGTCATGAAGGAACTGCTGGAACACCATATCGAGGAAGAAGAAAGCGAGCTGTTCCCGACCGCCCGCAAACTACTGGGCAAACAGGAACTGGACAAGCTCGGACAGGCCATGGAGGCGCAGAAAAAGCTGCTCAAGGGCGAACAGCGTGCCGCGTGATGGAGGACTGGATCGACTTGCTTGACTGGCCGGCCATGGCCCTGACGGTGCTTGCCGCCTGGTGCATCGGTTCGCGGCGCCCTGGCCGGCGCAAGCTGGGTTTCTGCTGCTTCATCGCCAGCAATGTGCTGTGGGCCATCTGGGGGTGGCAGGCGCAAGCCTGGGCGCTGATCCTCCTGCAGGGTTGCCTGTGCGCCATGAACCTGCGGGGCTGGAAGAAAAATGCTGCTGTGGAGTCGGGCTGACGCCCGCTCACAAACCCGAGAGCCCAACGGCGAGGGACCAAACCATGATCGAACCCGACAACCCTGACCCTTACGTGGACGACATACCGCACAACCCGGGCGAACCTGTACCTGAACCAGAACAGGAGCAGGAAGCACCCGACTGGCCCGAAGGCCAGGTGCCGCCGGAGGAACAGTCTGACGGCTGAGGCTCAACCATCGAGCGGCGTTGCCTGCTTCGCCGGCAATGCCGCCCCCAGTCACCCAATCCTGCGCAAGGAGGCAAGCGTCTCCCGCTCCAGCCAGGCCAGCAGTGCCGGCAGTCGGCTACGAATGCCGTTGATGTTGAACGTGGCAATCTTCAGCGCTTTCATGCGTCGGGGTCGCTGACGTGGGCCTGTACGGCATCTTCCAGAGCACGTACATGGGCGTCATCGGCCAATGCCTTGAGTGCGAGCCAGTCGTCCCAATCGATGGCCCCATCGTCGCGCAGGGCCTCGGCGGTGCGCAGCAGTTCATGGTGGTAGGCATCCGGCGACTCACGGCGGTAACTGATGTCGTCGTACTGGGCGTACCAGGCCTCGAGCTCGGGGATGCTGCGTTCAATGCTCATGATGGGGCCCTCAAGGTGTCCTTTGCATTAAGAGCCTCCACCACGCAGCGACGTTCAAATTCAACGCCATTGGCCTGTCTTGTATGGCCATGTCGAGATCCTGAAGTTTCCCGCCCAGCCTCGGCGCATGAAACGAGCTCGCCGCGAACCAGGTTTCCCGGTTCACGGCGTATTTGAAGCGTTACTCAGGCAATCAGGTAGGAATGCCAGCCAGTCGCCACACAGGCGCTTGAACCGGTTCGGCCTGGCTGCGGTTGCGTGCCCACTGGGTCAGGGCAGCCATCATGGCAAAGCCGAGCAGGATCATCACCGGATAGGCCAGCAGCAACTCGGTCAGCGAGTATTTCCAGGCCAGTGGGCGACCGACGCCCAGCATCGCCGCATACAGCCAGGACACACCCGACAGTGCGCCGGAGAACAGCGCGAACATCCGCACGCCGAAATTCAGGTCGAGCAAGTTTCCCGCTTTGAGCAGGGCAGGCAAAACATAGCGATGCAACAACATGCCGTTAAAGGTCAACAACATGACGATAATGATTTTCGCGTGAAGTTTGGGATTGGCAAAATAGTTCATACCTTTATCAAGGTAGTCAATTCCAATCACTGCGGCGCCCGTGAGCCACAGGAATATCAGGGCATTGGCCACGGACTTCTGCAAGCGCGTCATATGCTGACTGTCATGCCCGGCCCCTTTTTGGCCTTTCAACAAGTTCCTGACCATCTCGGCGTCACTGGCGAATACCAGGCCGATGGCAATGCAACAGGCCAGTAAATGAACGTAAATCACCGACAACCGCACCAGCTCCATGGATTCTTTCTGCCCGAACAGGCTAATAATTGTATTAATCTCCACGACGTTTTCTCCACGTAATGCGTTAGCGCTAGATGACCTTGCAATAGGCGCGCGAACGTTTTAATCGCAGCGGCAAGACCAAATTCAAATCGTTAGTTGAAATAGCAGATCGTTTTTAATACACACGGTGGCTCACCCGAAGAGCCTCGGTTGGGCATGGCATTGCTCCACTGGTTCGAAAAAAAAAGCCCCATGAGCATCCCTGCGATGCCGATGAGGTTGAACGTCCATAAGTTCTGGGGGAAAGGCACCAGGTGCGATCTTGTTGAAAGCACCTGCTGGCAAATAGGAGTCAGCCTCGCCCAAATCGTTCATTTCTCAGGCAAAACGACCGACAGGCGGTACACTTAGTCAAGTTAGTTAGTTTGCTAAGTTGTTATAGTTTGACCGAATGGAAAGTTTTCACGGCAACTGGATCCAAACTTCACAAGCGACTTTGAATGCTCTACTCCGCTATTTTGCAGTTCCCCTTTTGCGGCGGGCCGTGTCTGAAGTGCCATCAGTCGGGCCAAAAACAGCCCCATTCCGATCGCCAGGCGCAGCCAACGACCCGTCTGTCGCCTTCAGCCTGCCAGCGCCCGCAACTCGGCCCGGGTGCTGCCAGGCAGCACAGGTACCGTCAATGAGTGCCCAAAGCCGCTGACGCCTGATGCCCCGGCGCCTCCTCATCGATCTGCGCCAGGCTCAAGCGCGATGTCTCGCGCAACATCAGCGAGCACACCGCGACCAGTGCCAGTGCCCCCGCGCCATACAGCGCCACGCCCAGCGGGTCATGGTCGGTGAGGATCAGGATTGCCGTGGCAACGCTCGAGGCGGTGCCGCCACCCAGCGCGGCGCCGACCTGATAGCTGGCCGAGATGCCCGAATAGCGCATGCTGCGCGGGAACTGCTCGCCGAGGAAGGCCGGGATGGGCCCTTGGGTCGCGCCCATCAGCAGGCCGGTCAGGCTGTAGGCGCACAAGGCGATGGCGAAGCTCTTCATGCCCACCAGGGAAAAGAACACGAACAGCCCCAGGGCCATGGCCGCTGCGCCGAAGCTCATCACCGTGCGCCGCCCCAGGCGGTCCGACAGGTAGCCGAACAACGGTGCCGACAGCACGATGGCGACCGACAGCGTCAGGTCGAACATCAGCGCCTCGGTACTGCCGAAACCCACCTGCGTGGCGTACGTCAGGAAGAAGGTGCTGCCGATATAGGCGATGGTGCAGTAACCGAAGGCGATCCCGGTGCACAACAATAGCTGCCGCGGACGTTGGCGCAGGGCCTCGGCCAACGGCGCACGCACGGGCTTGGTCAGTGACGCAGTGGCCGCTGCCGGCGCCCTCAGGCGCGCGTACAGGCCGATCAGTACCAAGGTGCCACCCAGCCAGAACGGGATGCGCCAGGCGAAATCGACCAGGTTGTCGTCGAAGGCCGCGCTGACGATGGCGAACACTCCAGCACCGAGGATGCCCCCCACGCCGATCCCCATGCTGGTGAAGCTGCCCCACAACCCGCGCCGCCCCGGTGGCGCAGACTCGATGCCGAACAGCGCGGCGCCCCCCCACTCCCCGCCTGCCGCAAAACCCTGGACCAGGCGCAGCAGCACCAGCAGGATCGGCGCGACCACGCCGACGCTGGCATGGCCGGGCAGGCAGCCGATGAGGAAGGTACTCATGCCCATCAGCAGCAAGGTCGCGACCAGGACCTTCTGTCGGCCGATGCGGTCACCGAAGTGGCCAAACACCAGCCCTCCCAACGGTCGGGCAAGAAAGCCCGCACCGAAGGCGCTGAAGGCCACCAGCGTGGCGGTCAGGTGGTCCATGTGCGGGAAGAACACCTGGGGAAACACCAGTGCAGCGGCAGTGCCGTAGATGATGAAGTCGTAGAACTCCAGCGCCGTCCCCAGGCCGGAGACACAGAAGGTTCGCAAGGCGGAGCGGGATGACGCAGGGTGGGAATGGTGCGCATGCATTGTTGTTGTTCTCGTTCGGCGGTGCCGCCTTGGCTGGCGGCACCGGGTTGGCTCAGAAAGTGTCGAAGCCGGCCTTGGCCAGGTGCACAGGCGTACCGGCTACGTACTGCAGGGCACAGCGTTCGGTGTCGATGCCGACGCTGAGCAAGGTTTCCCAGCGCTCGGTATCGGGCATGGCCATGTCCGGGTGGAAGCAGATCGGCGCACGGTCGCCCTCGGCGCCGCACATGGCCTCGGCCCGGGCACGCAGGTCAGCGCTGGCCATCTGGCCGACCACCTGCTCAAGGTGGCCCAGGCGGCATTGGCTATCGGCACGGTCGGCGACCTGCTCGCCCAGGCTCAGTTGTGGGTCGAGGAAGTGGTTGGTGTGCAGCAGCCAGCCGTCTTCTCCTGGCAGCACCAGGGCAGTGCGCGCGGGGCTCAGTTCGATGCTGGCTGCGCGCGGGCTGCTGTCCTGCCGCGAGAACACTGTCAGCACGGTAGAGGCACTGACCCGCGCCGACCGGGCAAGCTCGATGGCCTCCTCGACACTGCTGGCCTCCTCCAGCAGACGCCGGGCGATGGCGTGCACCGGCACACCACCATGGTCGTTGTCACTGGCATGGTGGAGAATATTGAAGTGCAGACCGAGGCCCGCACTGTTCACACCCAGCTTGGCGAGCATGCCGAATTCGCAGAACAGTTTGACGAGCATGCCGCGTTCGGTGTGCAGCGCCAGCATCAGACCATGGGGGCACAGGCTGTCATGCCAGTCCCAGGTCTGCAGGGTCTGCGGCACACGCGCGCCACGGGGTGCATGCACGGTGGTGGAGCATTCACTGTGGCGGGTGCGGGCCGCCAGCACTTCGGTGCGCGCGTTCAGGCTCGCCAGTTGCCACAGCGGCAGGTCGGCACCGCGGGCCATGCCGACCACTTCAGCGGCCAGGCCCGGGCTCCAGGTTTCCAGGGCAGCCAGGCTGTTTTCGCCGATGCGTTGCGCCTCGCTCAAGGGCACGCCAACCCGTGGGAAAAAGCCCAGGTACAGTGCAGTGGTGGTACGGATCTGTTCGGCGAAGCGCGCGCCAATCTGGTGGCCGCGCTCGAGCGGGTGGTGGATGTCGCTGACATGGGTGTGGATCTTCAAGGCGGGGAACTCCTGGTACAGGCCGGGGTGGTCAGGCAAGCACCGCTAGCCTAACGAGGCGCCCCCTGATCGATCATCGCCACAACCCGCACAACTTTTGTGCCCCGCTGGAAAAATTCAGCCCCACGCCAGCGCCTGCGCCCCCTGCCCGTGCAAATGTTCATGCAGCAAGGCAATGAACGCCTGCACCTTGCGGGTATTGCGCCGGTGCGGCAGGTACAGCACGTGTACCCAAGGGCCAAACGCGCTCAGGGCCCGCCAGTAATCAGGCATCACCTCCACCAGTTGCCCGTTGGCCAGGTAGGGCGCGGCGCACCAGGTGGGTACGAACTGCAAGCCCTGCCCATCGAGCAGGCAGGCCAGCAGGAAGTCGAAGTTGTCGCTCACCAGGCGGGGGGTGGGCTGGCGCACACGCAGCGTCTGGCCGCCGTGTTCGATCCACCAGAAGCTGCGGTTGAGCAGCGGGTGGCGCAGCAGCAGCCAGTCGTGCTGGGCATAGTTCTCCAGGGTGATCGCCTCGCCATGTCGGGCCAGGTAGGCAGGGCTGGCGCAAAGGATCACGCGGTTCTCGATCAGCGGCTGGGCGATCAGCTCCGGCTGGTCGGTGGGGCCGTCGCGCAGCGACAGGTCGTAGCCACCATCGATCAGGTCTTCGTTGGCATCGTTGAGGTTGACCTCCAGGCGCACCTGCGGGTGCTCGCGCATGAAGCGGCAACACACCTGGTTGAGAAATGCCGGGCCGAACGACGGCGGTGCGGTAATGCGCAGGGTGCCGCGCAGCGCGTGCTGCAACTGCTCCACTTCCTCGGTCACCCGTTGCAGGTGCATCAACGCCTGACGCGCGCCTTCCAGGTACAAGGTACCCGCCTCGGTCAGCGCCATGCGCCGGGTAGTGCGCTCGAACAGCCGCACGCCCAGTTCGCTCTCCAGGTGCGCGACGGCCTTGGTGATGGCCGACGGCGTCTTGCCCAGTTGCTCGGCCGCACGGCTGAAGCTGGCGTGTTCGGCGGCAGCGACGAAGATGGTCAGGGCCATCATCTTGTCCATGGTTTCTTCCTGTTCGGCACAAACGGTGGGAGTGATGCGAGGGTGGCGAGTATCTGCCCCTCCTATCAAACCCGCAAATGCCGGCGATTTGAATAGGCACGGCAAGGTCCGCTGCTTGCACCTTGGCAAATACGGGCTCGGGATTTTTTCCTCATCACGAAAAAAGTTGTGCCTGCCCTCGCCTTTATCCGCCCTAGCCCCCTGGCTAGGCTGCGGCGCCATCACGACAAGAACGAGGCACAGCATGAAACAGCTCCTGAAGATGGCAATCAGCGCCGGCCTGGCCTGCACCTGCATGCCGGGTTTCGCGGCAGTGGACCTGATCCTGCACAACGCCAAGGTCTACACCGCCGAGCCCGGCCAGCCCTTGCAGCAGGCCGTGGCCGTCGAAGGCGAGAAAATCGTCGCGGTAGGTTCCGACCAGGCCGTGCTACGCCTGAAGGCCAAAGGCACCCGGGTCATCGACCTGGGTGGCAAGGTGCTGATGCCGGGCATGCTCGACGCCCACTCGCATGCCATCAAGGGTGGCCTGCAACGGGTGCTGGCCGACCTCGCCGGCGAGCAGGTTGCCCTGGACGAACTGGAACGGCGCCTGCGCCAGTGGCGCAGCGACGGCAAGGCCGTGCGCGGCGAGTTCCTTGTCGTCGGTGGTGTACCGGGCACCTACTGGAATGACATTCCGGCGCTGGAACAGCGCTTCAACCACGGCGAATGGGCCGAGCAACCGATCCTGTTCGCCGCCAACGACATGCACACCGGCTGGGCCAACCAGGCCATGCTCAAGCGCGCCGCAATCGATGCCGACACCATTGCTGCCCTGCCTGCCGAGGCACGCAACACCATTGGCCAACACCCGGACGGCACACCAAACGGTTTCCTCGCCGATGCCAGCTACTACCCGGTGACCGACCTGCTCCCCGCGCTACCCCACGCCACCCTGCTGAACGCAGGGCGCATGGCCCTGGATTACTACAAACAGCTGGGCATCACCGGCTGGATGGACCCACTGACCAACGAGTTGCCGGGGGCCGATGTGAACAACCATTCGCTGGGCGTGCTGCCGGTGTACAAGGACCTCTCCGCACGCGGCGAACTGACCGCCCACGTCGCCGCCCTGTTGATGGCTGACTCCAGGGCAAGCCCCGCTGACCTGGACGAGCTGGACAAGATCCGCCGGCAGTTTCTCGGTGTGCACAACCTCACCCTGCCGGGCATCAAGGTGTTTGCCGACGGTGTTGCCGAAGCGCCAGCGCAAACGGCGGCAATGCTCGAACCCTACAGCAATTCCGGAAAGCACGGCGAACTGCTGCTGGACCCACAGCACTTTGGCGAATTGGTCAGCGCCGCCGATGCCCGTGGCTGGCTGGTGCACGTGCATGCCATCGGCGACCGCGCCGTGCGCGAGGCACTCAACGGCATCGAGCAGGCCCGGCGTGATCGCCACAGCGGCATCCCCCACTCCATCACCCACTTGCAGATGGTCAACCCCAGGGAATACACCCGCTTCAAACAGCTCGACGTGATTGCCGCGATGCAGCTGTACTGGGCCAGCGCCGACCAATCGAACATGGAACTGGTCAAGCCGTATGTGGATGCCATGGCGTTCATGCACACGTTCCCGGCACGGTCGCTGCTCAAGCATGGCGCCACCCTTGCTGGCGCCAGCGACTGGCCGATCACTACCCCGGACCCTTGGAAAGCGATCTACCAGGCCATCAGCCGCAAGGGGCCCAACGGTGTGCTCAACGCGGCTGAAACCATCGACCGTCAGGTGATGTTCCAGGCCTATACCCTCAACGCCGCCCGGGCCATGCGTCTGGAGCAGCAGACCGGTTCACTCAAGGTCGGCAAGCAGGCCGACATGATCGTGGTTGATCGGGACGTGTTCGACGTCGATGCCGAAACGCTGCGCGATACCCATGTGCTGCAGACCTGGTTTGCCGGGAAGCTGATCTACGCGCGCTGAACTGCGGGCCTCATCGACGCGGTCTGTCAACTCATCCATTCCATCGATTTGACCGCGTCAAATTGCCTCATGTAGCTTGCCGCCCTCTTCGAAGCTGGGCCAAAGGTTTGCCGGGTACTTGAGCTGGGGCAGTTGGCGGAGAACCTGGTGGCCGTGTTCCTGGGGAATGCGGTGGGTGGGGCGATCCTCGTGGGGCTGGCATATTACGTTTCCTACGGTGTGCCTTCGCAGGAAACGTGTGAGGTGCAGTTAAGCACCACGGCACCGCAGTGTCTGGCACCGGCTTCGCCGGTATTCGCGGCTAAAGCCGCTCCCACAGGTACTACCCGTGCAGAACCCAGGGCACGATCCGCAGGATACGCCCCACTCCCCCTGCTGCACTACCGCGTAGGTGGGCTGGACAGTCGTTTCATGGCCGAAAACCCTGAGGTGCAGGTGCATCTTGAAGCCACCAACCGTCGTGTGGACGTATCAGGCGAAGGCCTCACGGTGGATTGCCCAATGCAGCACCTTGTTTCATCCAACCAGCTTGCTGGCGATGATGATTTCGCCGCTCAACACCTTGTGAATGGGGCAGGCATTGGCAACTTCCAGCAAGCGCGTGCGTTGCTCATCGCTCAGCGGGCCGCTCAAACGAATGTCACGGGCAATCTGGATCCGGGGTTCGCGCCCCAGTTGTTCCTGCTCGATGCGGATATCCACATCAATGGCTTGCAACGGCATTTCCTTGCGATGTGCGTACATGGCAACCGTGATGGAGGTGCAGGCGCCGAGCGAAGACAGCAACAGCCCATGGGGTGACGGACCGACATCCCCGCCCCCTGCCGCCGCGTCAACATCGCTGGCCCACTGGTGCAGGCCGTCTGTCACGTTCACCTCGTACGCCACGCCTGCAAAAGAGGCGCGAATAGCTCGCTCTGCCATTGAAACTCCTGATTGACGATTGCCTGTGGCCACCTGGCAACGCAGGCTGCAAAGCCTGAATGATAGATGCACGCCTGAACTGACGATAGGCGATGAAATGCACCGCAGCGTTCTGCCTGATGAACGCTGCCCCCTGTTACTCGAGAATGGTGACGGCGGCTGTGGTCCCCGCGCGCAAAGGGGGCGCGTCGGCACTGCGCTCAAGGCGCAGCCGTACCGGGATGCGCTGGGCAAGCTTGACCCAGGTGTAACTCGGGTTGACGTTGGCCAGCAGGCGGTTGCCACAAGGCCATGAGAACCACCGCCATGGCTGCCCCCGCGGCGGTGCCCAGTACCTGGGCAAAACTGCGTTTTAGGGCCATGCCGGCCAACGACAGGCTGATGATGATCACGGTCATCAGCGCCCACTTCGGCTGCTCAAGGTCGAAGATGAACGCCAGGTAGAGGCACAGCAAGCCTGCAACGATGGTGCGCAGTGCGAAGAACAGCACCCCACGGCCAGGGTTCAAGGCCAGCTTGAAATACGAAATCAGTGGAGCCATCCGGCACCTCGGGACACGACCAGGGAACCGCGCAGGGGCGCATGGTTCGCCAGGCCGGGTTAGTACATTGACTGGAGGCGAAAGCAGGTTTACTGACGACAGGCTGGATTCCGGGACGCTGTGTCCCATCTCACGAACAGCGGCCCAGGTTTACCATTGGGTGCTCCTCCTGCGCATGACATGCTAAATACTATGTGCATGCACCCACCAAGGAGCCTGCAATGATCGCGGTACGCGAAGCCTGGAAAGCCGGCTTGTTCAAACGTGAACACTGGATGCGCAACCTTGTATCCGGCCTTATCGTTGGGGTTGTTGCGCTTCCCCTCGCCATGGCCTTCGCCATCGCGTCCGGGGTCAAGCCGGAGCAAGGTATCTACACGGCAATCATAGGCGGGTTGCTGGTTTCCCTGCTGGGCGGCAGTCGATTGCAAATCGCCGGGCCTACCGGAGCATTCATCGTGATCCTCGCAGGGGTGACGGCGAAGTACGGAGTCGAAGGCTTGCAACTGGCCACGATGATGGCTGGCGCCATACTGCTGGTGCTTGGCATTACCCGCCTGGGCGCAGTCATCAAGTTCATTCCCGACCCGGTGATCGTGGGTTTCACCGCCGGTATCGGCATCATCATCTGGGTGGGGCAATGGCGGGATTTCTTCGGTCTGCCCGAAATCGAAGGCGGGCACTTCCACGAAAAACTATGGCATCTGTTGCAAGCCCTGCCGGACCTCCACATTGCCACGACGCTGCTCGCAACCTGCAGCCTTGCCCTGCTGGTCCTTGCGCCAAGGTTGCCCGTGCTGAAACGCCTGCCCGGGCCACTGGTAGCCATGGTGTTCGCGACGCTCATTCAATCTCTGTTCCACTTTGACGGTGTGGCTACCATCGGCACCGCCTTCGGCGCGATTCCACAGGGTTTGCCATCGCTCACCTGGCCCGAGGTTTCCCTCGCGCGCGTGATCGAACTGATCGGGCCGGCCTTCGCGATCGCCATGCTCGGGGCCATCGAATCGTTGCTTTCTGCTGTCGTGGCCGACGGCATGGCAGGGACCAGGCACGACTCGAATCAGGAACTGATCGGCCAAGGGGTCGCCAACCTGGTCGTGCCGCTATTCGGGGGGTTTGCCGCCACCGGGGCCATTGCCCGGACAGCGACCAACATCCGCAATGGAGCTACCGGGCCACTGGCCGGCATCGTCCATGCCGTGACGCTGGTACTGATCATTCTGTTCCTCGCGCCGCTGGCGTCGAACATTCCACTCTGCGCACTGGCGGCGATTCTGTTCGTCGTCGCCTACAACATGAGCGAGTTGAAGCATTTCAAGCGCATGCTGCAACGCGCACCGAGAGCCGACATCGCCATCCTGCTCGTCACCTTCACCTTGACGGTGTTCAGCGACCTGGTGATTGCCGTGAATATCGGCGTCATCCTCGCCATGCTTCAGTTCATGCGCCGCATGGCATCGTCCGTCGAAGTCCAACAGGTGGTCGAAGAGGAACTGGCCAGTGAACTGCACAGCAACGGCCAGACATCGCTTCCCCCCGGCGTGATGGTGTACACCATCGAAGGCCCGCTGTTCTTTGGCGCCGCTGAAACCTTCGAGCGCGCGCTGTCACAAACGCATACCGACCCTGAGCTGCTGGTGATCTGCCTGAAGCGGGTGCCGTTCATGGATATCACGGGTCTGCAAACCCTGGAGGAAGTGATCCAGCAACTGCACAAACGCCAGATCGTGGTGAAACTGTGCGAAGCCAACAGCAAGGTGCTCGGCAAGCTGGAAAGGACCGGTATCTTGCGGCTGCTTGGCCCTGAGCACTATCACCACACGCTCGGTACAGCCCTGCTGGAAGCACAGGCAACAGCGGCAGAGAACTGAATTCACAAGCGCTACGCGTACCCTGTGGGAGCGGCTTTAGCCGCGATGCATCCAACGCGGTGCATGGCACCGGCTGCGCCGGTGTTCGCGGCTAAAGCCGCTCCCACAGAGTCCCTGCTAATTCAATGAGTCATGTGCAGTTCCATGGGAGCCTGGCTAGCCGGCGACGGGCCTCAGGCCTGGCCCAGCAACTGGCTCAACACCGCACGCAACTTCCCCGGTTTGACCGGTTTGTTCAGCAACGGCGCACCGAGCTTGTTCAAGGCGCGTCGGCACTGATCGCTGCGGTCGGCGGTGATGATCACCGCGGGAATGGCGACGCCGAAATGTTCGCGCAAGTGCTTGACCACCTCGCAGCCGACCACGCCGTGGTCCAGGTGAAAATCCGCCAGGATCAATTCCGGTGCCTGCCCCTGCAAGGCCAGCAAGGCCCCGGCCTGGTCGGTCGCGGTAACCACTTCGCAGCCCCACTGCCCGAGCAGTGCGCCCATGCTCTCGAGGATGCTCACCTCATTGTCCAGTACCAGCAGGCGGCGGCCTGGCAGCGGGTTGCCGGCGCCCGGCTGCGGCGAAGCCTGGTGAACAGGCAGCGGCATCGCTTCGCCGATCGGCACGTCGATGCTGAACATCGAGCCACGCCCCGGCCACGAGCGCACCTCGACCCGATAGCCGAGAATCTTGGCGATCCGTTCCACGATGGCCAGCCCCAGGCCCACGCCCTTGCGATCGGCGGCGCGGCCAACGTCCAGTTGATTGAACTCGAGGAAAATGGCCTGCAGCCGATCTGCCGCAATGCCTCGCCCGGTATCCCACACCTCCAGGCGCAAGTGGCTGCCGCGGCGCCTGGCCCCCAGCAGAATTTTGCCCTCATCGGTATAACGGCAGGCGTTGCTGAGAAAGTTGCGCAGGATACGTGTCATCAGCCGCAGATCGGTGCTGATGGCATAGTCGGCAATGCGCGCGCGCAGCTTCAGGCCGGCCGCATCGGCCACCGAGCGGAACTCCGAGACCAGTGGCCCGAACAATTCGTCGAGGCGGTACAGCGCCACGTCCGGCTTGACTGCCGCCTGGTCGAGCCGGGAAATGTCCAGCAGGTCGGTCAGCAGGTCTTCGGCGCCCTCCAGGGCCTGATGGGTACGCTCCACCAGCACTTTTTCCGCCTCTGGCAGTGGCCTTTCGCGCAAGGTCGAGATCAGCAGCCGCGCGGCATTCAGCGGTTGCAGCAGGTCATGGCTGGCGGCAGCGAGGTACTTGTCCTTGCTGCGGTTGGCGGTTTCCGCGGCGTCGCGGGCATCACGCAGGGCGCGGGCGATCTGTTTGCGCTCGGCGATCTGCTGTTGCAGGTTGCGGTTGGCCTCCAGCAATTCATCGGTGCGGGCGGCCACCCGTTGCTCGAGTTCGTCATTCAGTTGCTGCAGCCGCTGCTGGGCCTGCTTGCGTTCGGTGATGTCGGCGACAAACCCTTCCACCAGCCCTTCCTGACCGGGCTTGAGCAACAGGTTCATCAGCACATCAAGGTGGCTGCCGTCCTTGCGCCGCAAGCGGGTTTCATAGCCATGCAGGCTGCGTTCACGGGCGAGGGTCGCGGTGATGGCGTGCAGCTCTTCAGGCCCGCCGGCAAACAGGTCGGCGGCAAGGTCAGTCAGTGGAAACAGCAACGCTTGCGGGTTGTCGTAACCGAGCATGCGTGCCAACGCCGGGTTGGCGGCGCGCATGCCGTCTTGCAGGCTGGCCTGGAAAATCCCGTGCACGGCATTTTCGAACAGCCATTTGTAGCGGTTGCGTTCGGCCTCCAGCTCGTCCAGGCGCGCCGCCAACTCCGGGTAATGGCTCTTGCGCGCCGAGTGGTCGCCCAGCCCCAGCAGCCCGGCCAGCGCCCGCTGCTGCTCGTCAGAGGGCCTCGCCATAGACGACCTCGACATCACGCTGGCTCGACGCACGCGGGTTGGTGAGGATGCACGGGTCATCCATGGCATGTTGCGACAGGAACGGGATATCGGCCGTGCGCACCCCGTGCAGGCCCAGGGTTTCATGGAAACCAATGGCATGCTTCAGCGCGATCAGGTGCTCCACCAGGCGCCCGCAGATCTGCCGGTGGTTGAGGCCGCGGCAGTCGATGCCCAGCACTTCGGCAATCACCTTGAAACGCTCCGGTGCCGAGCTGTAGTTGAACGCCACCACGTGCTCCACCAGCACCGCGTTGCACAAGCCATGCGGCAGGTCGAGGAACCCGCCCAGGCTGTGCGACATGGCGTGGACCGCCCCCAGGATCGCATTGGAAAAGGCCAGCCCCGCCTGCATGCTGCCCAGCATGATTTTCTCGCGCAGGGCGATATCGGTGGGGTTGGCGATCATTTCTACCAGGTTGCCGTTGATCAGGCGCATGGCTTCCAGCGCATGGGGGTCGGTCAGCGGGCCGTGGCCGGTGGAGACGAAGGCTTCGATGGCATGCACCAGCGCATCGATGCCGGTGCAGGCCGACAGGAACGGGTCCATGCTCAGGGTGGTTTGCGGGTCGATCAGCGACACGTCCGGCACCACCGCCTTGCTGACGATGGAGAACTTCATGCGTTCCTGCTGGTTGGAAATGATCACGAACTGCGACACGTCCGCCGAGGTGCCGGCCGTGGTCGGAATCAGGATCAGCGGCGGGCTGGGCACGCGGATCATGTCCACGCCTTCGAATTCGAGGATGCTGCGCCCGTGGGCGACCACGATACCGATGGCCTTGCCGCAATCCATCGGGCTGCCGCCGCCGACCGCGACAATCACGTCACAGTGGTTTTGCCGGTAGATCTCGGCGCCGAGCATCACCTCTTCGACCCGTGGGTTGGGCGATACAGCGCTGTACAGGCAGTAGTCGATGCCCTGGGCCTGCAGGCTGGCCTCCACGTCCGCCACCCAACCAGCGGCAATCACACCGGGGTCGCTGACCACCAGCACCTTGCGCGCACCGAAGGTCTTGGCGTAATTGGCGACATTATGCCGGCAGCCGGCACCAAAGATGATCTCAGGCGAAACGAACTTGCGAAGCGGGCTGAAACTCTGGCTCATCGGAAAGCCTGTTCTTATTGTTCTGGAAGGTAACCGCCAGCGTAAAGCATCCCGCAGCGAAAGCAACCAGACCAAAGCGTGGCCAGCGCTCATTCGATCCAGTACTTGGCACGGGCCACCTCCAGAAACGCCAGGATGTCCTCGTCGAGCCCCGGCACACCGGGGAAGCGCTGTGCAAGGCGGTCGATGACCGCTGCCACGCTGCGCTGGCCGTCCAGCAACTCGAGCACCCAGCCGGCACTGGCGTTGAGCTCGATGATGCCCTCGGGGTACAGCAGCACATGGCACGCCTGGTGCGGCTCCCAGCGCAGGCAGAAGCCTTTGCGCAAGGCCAGGGCTTGGTTGCGATCGATCAGGTTCACAAGGGGTTTGCGCTATAAAGACCCGGCCATCGCTACGATGGCCGGACAGGCATCAACGATTGGCGAAGTACATCGTCACTTCGAAGCCGATGCGCAGGTCGGTAAAGGCGGGTTTAGTCCACATGGGGCATTCCTCTTCTTGGTGCCGGGCGATTCCGGTAGAGGCATTAATGCACGAGGGGCGACGGGGCCGAATGCTACTTTGGGACAGGTTTGCGGGGTGCGTTGGTAGGGGTAATACGGAGCTGCTGTGGATTTGTGCATGGCAGTGCCGGCCTCTTCGCGGGCTCGCCCGCTCCCACAGGGACTGCACAAGTTTCAAGACCAGTGCAATACCTGTGGGAGCGGGCGAGCCCGCGAAGGCCGCGACGCGGTTTAGAAGAAGCCCAGCGGGTTGATGTCGTAGCTCACCAGCAGGTTCTTGGTCTGCTGGTAGTGATCGAGCATCATCTTGTGCGTCTCGCGGCCCACCCCGGACTTCTTGTAGCCACCGAACGCCGCATGCGCCGGGTACAGGTGGTAGCAGTTGGTCCACACACGCCCGGCCTTGATCCCACGGCCCATGCGATAGGCACGGTTGATGTCACGGGTCCACAACCCGGCACCCAGGCCAAACTCGCTGTCGTTGGCAATCGCCAGCGCTTCGGCTTCGTCCTTGAAGGTAGTCACGCCAACCACCGGGCCGAAGATTTCCTCCTGGAACACACGCATCTTGTTGTTGCCCTTGAGCAGGGTCGGCTGGATGTAGTAACCGCTGGCCAGGTCGCCGTCGAGCCGCTCGGCACCGCCACCGGTGAGCAGCTGCGCGCCCTCCTCCCGGGCAATCTGCAAGTAGGAAAGGATCTTGTCGTATTGCTGCTCCGAGGCCTGGGCACCGACCATGGTCGCGGTGTCCAGCGGGTTGCCACGGGTAATCCTGGCGATCTTCTTCATCACCTCGGCCATGAACGGCTCGTAGATCGACTCCTGGATCAGCGCCCGCGACGGGCAGGTGCACACTTCGCCCTGGTTGAAGAATGCCAGCACCAACCCTTCGGCTGCCTTTTCGATGAACTCAGGCTCGGCCTGCATGATGTCTTCGAAGAAGATGTTCGGCGACTTGCCGCCCAGTTCGACGGTGGACGGGATGATGTTCTCGGCCGCGCACTTCATGATATGCGAGCCCACCGGGGTGGAGCCGGTGAAAGCGATCTTGGCGATGCGCTTGCTGGTGGCCAGGGCCTCGCCGGCTTCGCGGCCAAAGCCCTGGACGATGTTCAGCACGCCTGCCGGTAGCAGGTCGGCGATCAGCTCGGCGAAAATGGTGATCGACAGTGGCGTCTGTTCCGCCGGCTTGAGCACCACGCAGTTGCCTGCGGCCAGGGCCGGGGCGAGTTTCCAGGCGGCCATCAGCAGCGGGAAGTTCCACGGGATGATCTGCCCGACCACGCCCAGCGGTTCGTGCATGTGGTAGGCAACGGTGCCTTCGTTGATCTCGGCGGCGCCGCCTTCCTGGGCGCGGATGCAGCCGGCGAAGTAGCGGAAGTGGTCCGCCGCCAGCGGCACGTCGGCATTGAGGGTTTCGCGCACGGCCTTGCCGTTGTCCCAGCTTTCGGTAACGGCCAGTACTTCCAGGTTCTGTTCGATACGGTCGGCGATCTTCAGCAGCACCAGGGCACGGTCCTGCACCGAGGTCTTGCCCCAGGCCTCGGCAGCGGCATGGGCGGCGTCCAGGGCCTGCTCGATGTCCTGGGCGCCAGAGCGCGGGAACTCGGCAATCGGCTGGCCGTTGACCGGCGAGCTGTTGGTGAAGTACTGGCCGCCCAGCGGCTGCACGAACTCACCGTTGATGAAATTGCCGTAGCGTGGCTTGAAGGACACGATGGCGCCTGGGGTTCCGGGTTGTGCGTAGATCATGCTGAGCCTCTGTGGGTCGATGCCTGTCCAGCGACAGGCGATGAGCCGATGGTAAAAAGCCCCGCCTGCCGGGCGAATGCATCGTTGGCAGCGGGGCTCTCGTCATTTGGTAGTAGGGCCGCTTGCCGCAGGGTCCCTGGCAGCAAGCGGCAGGCTGTCGGCTTAGCGACTGGCGCTTGCCGTTTGCAGTTGCTTGGGCAGCTTGAAGGTCCAGAGCATGCCGCCCTGGTTGAAATCCTTGACCCGCTTGGCCACTTCGCCGCCCCACAGCGGCACCGCACCGCCCCAGCCGGAAACCACCGAAACGTACTGTTCGCCGTCCATTTCCCAGGTGACTGGCGAGCCGAGCACGCCGGAGCCGGTCTGGAACTCCCAGACCTTGTCGCCGGTCTTGGCGTTGAACGCCTGCAGGAAGCCTTCCGGCGTACCGGTGAACACCAGGTTGCCCTTGGTGGTCAGCACTCCGCCCCACAGCGGCGCATAGTTCTTGTGGCGCCACACTTCCTTGCCGCTGACCGGGTCGATGGCGCGCAGCACGCCGATGTAGTCTTCGTTGAGCGGCTTGATGGTGAAGCCGGCGCCGAGGAACGCCGCGCCCTTCTTGTAGGCGATGCCTTCGTTCCAGATGTCCATGCCCCACTCGTTGGAAGGCACGTAGAACAGCCCGGTGTCCTTGTTGTAGGCCATCGGCATCCAGTTCTTGGCACCGAGGAACGCCGGGGCGACGAACACCGAACTGCCCTTGGCCTCGCTACCCGGCGCCCCCGGCCGGCTGGCTTCGTTGTAGATCGGCCGGCCATCCTTGTCCAGGCCGGTGGCCCAGGTGATCTTGTCGACGAAGGGGAAGCCGCGGATGAACTTGCCGTTGGTGCGGTCCAGCACGTAGAAGAAGCCGTTGCGGTCGGCAGTGGCGGCGGCCTTGACCTCTTTGCCGCCGTCCTTGTAGTTGAACGAAATCAGCTCGTTGACGCCGTCGAAGTCCCAGCCGTCATGCGGCGTGCTCTGGAAGTGCCACTTGATGGTGCCATCGTCCGGGTTCAGGGCCAGGCGCGACGAGGAATACAGGTTGTCGCCCGGGCGCAGGTGCGAGTTCCACGGTGCCGGGTTGCCGGTGCCGAACAGGATCAGGTTGGTTTCCGGGTCGTAGTAACCGCCAAGCCATGGCGCCGCACCGCCGGTCTTCCACAGGTCGCCGGGCCAGGTCTTGCCCGCCTCGCCGCCGGAAATGCCATTCTCGATCGCCTTGCCGTCCTTGTACACGTAACCCATGTGCCCTTCCACGGTCGGGCGCATCCACAGCAGTTCGCCGTTTTCCGGGTTGTAGGCCTGGATCTTGCCCACCACGCCAAACTCGCCACCGGCGACGCCAGTGATCAGCTTGCCGTTGACGATCATCGGCGCAGCACTGATGGAGTAACCTTCCTTGTGGTCGGCCACCTTCTTGCTCCATACCACCTTGCCGGTGTCCTTGTTCAGCGCCACCAGCTTGGCGTCAAGGGTGCCGAAGAACACCAGGTCGCCGTACAGTGCCACGCCGCGGTTGATCACGTCACAGCACGGGCGAATGTCATCGGGCAGGCGCGCATCGTATTGCCACAGCTTCTTGCCGGTACGGGCGTCCACGGCGAACACCCGCGAGTAGGAGCCGGTCAGGTACATCACCCCATCCTTGACCAGCGGCTGGGCCTGCTGGCCGCGCTGCTTCTCGCCACCAAAGGAAAACGCCCAGACCGGTCGCAGGTCCTTGACGTTGTCGGTATTGAGCAGGTTCAGCGGGCTGTAGCGTTGGCCCTGCACGCCCAGGCCATTGGTCACGATCTGCTGCGGGTTCTTCGGGTCCTGGAGAATTTCTTCATTGCTGACAGCGGCGTGGGCCGCGCCGGCAAGCAGCATGGCGCTGAGCACCAGGCTCAAGGCGAACACGGGACGACGTGGGGATCGGGTCATGACGGCTACCTTTGGTTTTTTTGTTGTATCCGGGAAAACTTCCCGGTGTGTCGGGAATTCTTGGTCCCGACCTGCTTGCCAACAATTGCCCGCAGTGCGGAGTTTTCTAGTTCCTTGGTATGGGGCTTGGGATTTGGGTTGGTGCGCATATCGAGCGCCGCCCGCGCGGCGCATCGCGAGCAAGCTCGCTCCTACATTTGTTTCGGGCCAATTGATCCTGAGGCAGAGGCGCGCGGTCTCTTGGCGTTCACCTCGATATCGAGAGGGACAAGCAAGGCGGTCGCGCGCGTCGGCGCAGGCGTTACTGGCCCGAAACAGATGTAGGAGCGAGCTTGCTCGCGATGCGCCACGCGGGCGGCGCTCGATCTCGAAGGCGCAGAAAATCTCACGGCAAGCGCCGCAGCTGCTGGCGTTCGTAACGGGGATACAGGTGGCTGACACTGCGAATCAGCTCGTAACGGGTCAGGCTGATACCGGCAAACCGTTCGGGTATCGGGCTGCGGATCATCTCGGCCATGTCGTCGCCACGCGCCGCGCCGTCACGCATCAGCCCATCCAGCCAGCCCAGGTAGTCACGCATCTGGGCAAACGGCCGGGCATCGCTGGCCAGCGGGCCATGCCCGGGTACCAGCTGCTTCCAGGGCAGCGCTTGCAAGGTGTCCAGGTCCTTCAGCCACACCTCCAGCCCCGGGCTGTTGGGCGTGGTCAGCGCGCGCTCGTAAAACACCAGGTCACCGGCGAACAGCACGCCGGTGTTTTCATCCAGAATCGCCAGGTCGGCACCGGTGTGCCCGCCCAGCGCCAGCAGCCGCAGGCGGTGCCCGCCCACCTCATGAATACCCGGCTCCAGCACCCGGGTCGGCAGCACCACCTCGGTCCCGCGCATCCAGTCGCCGACCAGGCGGTACATGTTCTCGGCCATGGCCTCGCCCTGCTGGCGCAACAGCTCGCGGGTACCGGCCAGGGCGCCGATGGGTACATCGGCAAAGGCCTGGTTGCCCAGCACATGGTCAGGGTGATGATGGGTCAGCAGCACTTCGACAACCGGCTTGTCGGTGGTGGCGGCAATGGCCTGGCGCATGGCTTCGCCGTAGCGTTTCGACGGCCCACTGTCGATCACCACCACCCCGCTGTCGGTGACGATGAACGCGGTGTTGACGATATTGCCGCCGTTATCCTTGGCAAAATTGTCGGTGCTGCCCTCCAGCAGCCAGGTGCCCTCGGCGATCTGCCGGGGCTTGAGCCGATAGTCCAGGTCTGCCCAGGCCGGCAGGCCCAGGCACAGCAGCAATAGCAGAATGCAACGCATGACGGGCGCCTCGGGTCAGGAATGAAGTGGGGCAACGCGCTCAGGGCACCGCCGCCTCGAACTGGTTGCCGCTGTTGTCCTGCAACACCAACCGGGTCGGCCCGGGGCCCTGGATGTCGAAGCCCAGGTTGGGGTTTTCGCTGACCGCCGGGTACAGTTCCAGGCTGGCCAGGCGCTGGCCGTCAGCGTCCTGCAGCTCGGCATGGTTGAGGAAGAATTCGGGGATACCACTGACCAGGCCGTTATCCATCGGATGGGCCACCTGCAGGCGCAGGCGGCTGCTGTCGCCGCGCGGGTAGCGCCCGCCCAGGACTTCGCCAAGGTGCTCCTCCCAGCCGGGCTGAGTGCGTACCACGCTGGGCGCGGTACAACCGCCACCGGCGGCATCGATCAGGGTCGAGCCGACATGCCACAGGCCGTCGCGCGTCAGCACCGCAGCACGCAGTGGCGTGGCCTGTTCGACGCGGATGCGGATCGACAACCAGGGCAGCACCCGCTCGCCGGGCTGGAAGTCGACAATGCGCGGCAGCGGGTTGAGTTCGGCCCAGACGAGCATCCGCACCACCTCGCCACTGAACGCCCTAGCGTCGATCTCCAGCGGCACCTGGCGTGCGTCTTCGGCAAAGGGTGGCGCCAGCAGCTTGACCCGGTCATCGAAGACGAACGCGGCCTGGCCCAGCAGCTGCTTGTGGTAGAAGTCCCACATTACCGACGGTACCGGGTCCTTGTGGTTACTCGGCTCGCTGGCCAGGGCCTGTGCGGCCCAGGGCACCCAGCAGGCCAGCAGGAAAGTCGCTCGCCAGTTCATCGCCCACTCCCATTAATCAACACGGATCTCACTGACTTTGCGCGGTCCCTGTGGGAGCGGGTTCACCCGCGAAGAATGCGACGCGGTATATGGCACCGGCTTCGCCGGTGTTCGCGGCGGTTCGACGCCTCGGTGAACCCGCTCACACAGGGAGGATGTGTTGCCTTTAGAAACCCGCAAGCCTGCGCAGCTTGTTACTGGTACATCTCCGGCACCTGGTAACGCAGGCCGTAACTGGCATAAATCGCCTTCATCCGCCCATCACGAATCAGCGCCTCAAGCGCCTCCTCCACCGCATAGGCCAGCTGCCGGTTGCTTTCATGCACCGCCATGCCGATCTCCCAGGCCTGCTTGCCAAGGTTCGGGTAGGCGTTTTCCGCCAGTGCCAGTTGCGGGTCGGCGGCCTGGTGCAATTGCCAGTCAACCTCGCCGCGCATCGCCATCACCGCGTCTACCTGGCCGGCCTGCATGGCACCGAAGGCCTGCTGCACATTGGGGTAATGATGGGTTTTGGCACTCAGCATGCCGTTGAACACAGAAGTCAGGTAGAACGACGGCACGCTGTCCACCTCGACCCCGATCGGGTGCTGCCGGAACACCGCGACACTGGCCACCGAGGGCAGGCGGCGGCGATCGTAGGCGACCTGCCAGCGCTCCTCCTGATAGGGGCCGAACATCACCACCTGGGCGTTTTCCAACTCGCCCACCTCATTGCGCCTTTGCGCGTAGGCGTGGTCGTATGGCACGCGCATCATCAGGTCGGCCAGTTGCTGGTGACGCAGCGGGCTGCCGCGCCAGATATAGTCGCGCAGATCGTCGTCGAGCTTTTCCCCCGGTGGCGCCCAGACCAGCTGCAAACGCACCCCCAACGCCGTGGCCAGGGCCTGCGCCAGTTCCACGTCGACACCGCGTGGCTGGCCGTGGTCCTCGAAGCTGTAGGGCGCGAAGTCCTTGTACACCGCCACCTTCAGTTCACCGGCGGCGATGATCGCGTCATAGCTGCGCACCTGTGCCTGCGCCGCCGCGCAACACAGCAGCAGGGTACTGAACAGCACCGCCAACAGGCGCATGGCCGTCACTCCTCGACGTGCACGCTGTCCAGGTAGGTGCGCACCGCCCACAGGGCTTCCTGGCTCAAGTAGTCGGCCATCTTCGGCATGTACACCCGGCCGTCGCGGACGGCGCCGTGGCGTACCCGCTCGACGAACCATTCATCCCCGGCCTCGCCGGCATCGAGCATGCGCAAATCCGGGGCGATACCGCCAGACTTGGCCTCCAGGCCATGGCAGGCGGCGCAGTTCTGGTTGTAGGCCGAGGCGCCGATTTCCACCGCCTTGTCGTGCTCGGGAGAGCTGCGGTACGGGTTGACCGCCGCCCAGCCATCGCCATCCAGGGCTACGCCGGCGTCCTTGATCGGGGTCAGGCCCTGGGTTTCCACGGCCTGGGGCACCACATTGCCATGTGCCCAGGCCGTGCCGGTCAGCACTGCACTGGCAAGCAGCCCGGCAGCCAGCAAGACGTTGCGTTTTGTTGTCATTCTTATGCCCTCACGATTGCACGCAAGGCCTCAACCACAGAGGCCGTGCCGCCATCTTAGAAACAGCCCGCAGGCGGCCGAATGCTGCTTTGGTGGCCGGGCCTTAATCCCTTGGTAGTAGGGCTTGTGGCGAAGGGCCAAATGAGGTGCGCCGCGGGAACTATTCCCGGCAAGGGCGGGACTTTTTCCGTATCCCGCAACGTCCGCCCCGCCCCACCCTGTGCAGGCCAAAACTTCCACTGGGAACTGCAACCATGACAACAAGAACGCTACCCGCCCTTTCCCCTCTGGCCCTGAGCGTGCGGGCCTTGCTGCTGGTCGGTAGCCTGGCCCTGAGCAACGCGGCCACGGCGGCCACCGCCCCAGCAGCACCTGCCAGCAAGAACGTGACCTGGGAAGACATCGCCAACGACCACCTGACCACCCAGGACGTGCTGCAGTACGGCATGGGCACCAACGCCCAGCGCTGGAGCCCGCTGGCCCAGGTCAATGACCAGAACGTGTTCAAGCTGACCCCGGCCTGGTCCTATTCCTTCGGCGACGAGAAGCAGCGCGGCCAGGAATCCCAGGCCATCGTCAGCGACGGCGTGGTCTACGTCACCGGCTCCTACTCGCGGGTGTTCGCCCTCGATGCCAGGACCGGCAAGAAGCTGTGGCAATACGATGCGCGCCTGCCCGATGACATTCGCCCCTGCTGCGACGTGGTCAACCGCGGCGCGGCGATCTACGGCGACAAGATCTACTTCGGCACCCTGGACGCGCGGGTCATCGCCCTCGACAAGCGCACCGGCAAGGTGGTGTGGAACAAGAAGTTCGGCGACCACAGTGCCGGCTACACCATGACCGGCGCCCCGGTGCTGATCAAGGACAAGACCAGCGGCAAGGTGCTGCTGATCCACGGCAGCTCCGGCGATGAATTCGGCGTGGTCGGCCAACTGTTCGCCCGCGACCCGGAAACCGGCGAAGAAGTGTGGATGCGGCCCTTCGTCGAAGGCCACATGGGCCGCCTGAACGGCAAGGACAGCACCCCGACCGGTGACGTCAAAGCACCGTCCTGGCCGGACGACCCCACCACCGAAACCGGTAAGGTCGAAGCCTGGAGCCATGGCGGTGGCGCCCCTTGGCAAAGCGCCAGTTTCGACCCCGAGACCAATACCATCATTGTCGGCGCGGGCAACCCCGGCCCCTGGAACACCTGGGCGCGCACCTCGAAGGATGGCAACCCGCA
Source organism: Pseudomonas sp. LS.1a (assembly GCF_022533585.1). Classification (NCBI taxonomy): domain Bacteria; kingdom Pseudomonadati; phylum Pseudomonadota; class Gammaproteobacteria; order Pseudomonadales; family Pseudomonadaceae; genus Pseudomonas; species Pseudomonas sp. LS.1a. Next base: position 2,365,231 of record NZ_CP092827.1, on the reverse strand, counting down.
GGACTTCGACAGCCTGTATACCTCAGGGCAGGTCGGCGTCGACCCGAGCACCGGCGAGGTGAAGTGGTTCTACCAGCACACGCCCAATGATGCCTGGGATTTCTCCGGCAACAACGAGCTGGTGCTGTTCGACTACAAGGACAAGGATGGCAAGCAGGTCAAGGCCACCGCCCACGCCGACCGCAACGGTTTCTTCTATGTGGTGGACCGTAGCAACGGCAAACTGCAGAACGCCTTCCCCTTCGTAGACAACATCACCTGGGCCAGCCACATCGACCTCAAGACCGGGCGCCCGGTGGAGAACCCCGAGCAGCGCCCGGCCAAACCGCTGCCGGGCGAAACCAAGGGCAAGCCGGTGGAGGTCTCGCCACCGTTCCTTGGCGGCAAGAACTGGAACCCCATGGCCTACAGCCAGGACACCGGCCTGTTCTACATCCCCGGCAACCAGTGGAAGGAGGAGTACTGGACCGAGGAAGTGAACTACAAGAAGGGTTCGGCCTACCTGGGCATGGGCTTCCGCATCAAGCGCATGTATGACGATCACGTCGGCACCCTCCGCGCCATGGACCCGACCACCGGCAAGCTGGTGTGGGAGCACAAGGAGCACCTGCCGCTGTGGGCCGGCGTGCTGGCGACCAAGGGCAACCTGGTGTTCACCGGCACCGGCGACGGTTTCTTCAAGGCCTTCGACGCCAAAACGGGCAAGGAGCTGTGGAAGTTCCAGACCGGCAGCGGCATCGTCTCGCCGCCGATCACCTGGGAGCAGGACGGCGAGCAGTACATCGGCGTGACCGTGGGCTACGGCGGTGCGGTGCCGCTGTGGGGCGGCGACATGGCCGAGCTGACCAAGCCGGTAGCCCAGGGCGGTTCGTTCTGGGTGTTCAAGATCCCCAGCTGGGACAACAAGACTGCACAGCGTTGATCTGCAGCGGGGAGCGGGCCTGCGCCCCTCCCCGCTTCTGCCTTTCTCCTGCCAGGAGCCTTTCACCATGAACTACCTGCCACTTGCCTTGCTGATCGTGCTATCCCCTGCCATGGCCGACAATGCCGACGACGCTGGCACCGATACCCCCCTGACCATCAATGGTTGCGTGATTGCCGAAGCCAGCCAGTGCCCGGGGGCCGACCTGCGTGGCGCCAACCTGGCCAACCAGGACCTGCGCAAGATGAACCTGGCCGGCGCCGACCTGCGCGATGCCGACCTGCGCCATGCCCGGCTGGACCTGGCCAACCTGGAAAAGGCACGCCTGCAGGGCGCCAATCTGACCCGCGCCAGCCTGCAGCAGAGCAACCTGCGCCTGGCCGACCTGAGCCATGGCCGGCTGGTGGCGATTCAGGGCTGGGGCCTGTTTGCCCAAGGTGCGCAATTTGCCAAGGCCGACCTCAGCGCGGCCTACCTGCAGTTCGCCAGGTTGTCAGGGGCGAAGATGCACCAGGCCAACCTGCGGGCGGCGGACCTGGAAATGGCCTGGCTGAGCAAGGCTGACCTGCAAGGGGCCGACCTTGGCGATGCCAACCTGCAGGAGGCCAAGTTCGGCCAGAGCAACCTGGCCCGCGCCGATCTGCGCGGGGCGCGGCAGCATTACGGGAATTTTCAGGAGGCCAACATGGAAGGATGCAAGGGGTGCCCTGAGACCTGGGACAATTGAGCGCTGCCATTTTTGCAACCGCTCGGTTACCTGTGGGAGCGGGCTCGCCCGCGAAGCAGCCTACGCGGTGTCTGGCACCGGCTTCGCCGGTGTTCGCGGGCATGCCCGCTGCCACAGGGTCCGGACCCGACCCATAAAGACCTCACCCCGCCACCCGCACCACCCCCAGATCAATCCCCAGGTGCACCAGCTCGGCATGGGAGCTGACCTGCAACTTGCTCTTGAGCACGGTCAGGTGGTTGGACACGGTCTTGGCGCTGATGCACAGCTGCTCGGCAATCCCCCGCACCGGTGTACCCTTGGCCAGCATCACGAAAATCTCCAGCTCACGCTGGGTCATGCGCTGCAGGCGCGGGTCACTGGCGCTCTGCTGTGAGGTACAGGCCAGCTGGGTGGCCAAAGGCTGTTCGATATAGGCATGCCCGGCCAACACTCGCTGCACCGCCTCGATCAGCACTTCGGGTGCCGAGTTCTTGGTCAGGTAACCCGAGGCCCCCGCGTCCAGTGCCTGGCGCACCAGCGGCAGCTCGTCATGCATGCTGAAGAACAGCACTCGCAGCTGCGGCAGGCGCTGACGCAGGCGCCGGGTGGTTTCCAGGCCGCTGATGCCTGGCAGGCCAAAGTCCATTATCACCAGGTTGGGCACTTGCTCCTGAACCCGGGCCAGCGCCTCTTCGCCACTGGCAGCCTCACGCACCTGTATTGTCGGCAGCACCGCCCGCAGCAGGCTGGCATAGCCCTGGCGGACCACGGCGTGGTCATCGACCAATACGATATTCATCACACCTCCATAGGAATGTTCAGGGCCAGCGCCCAGCCGGCACCCGGGCGGCTGAGGATGCGCAGTTCACCGCCCAGGCTGCGGGCGCGCTCGGCCATCGAGTGCAGGCCTACCCCGGGGCGCTGGGGCTGGCTCGCGCCACAACCGTTGTCGCGAACCAGCAGGCGCAAGCCCTTGGCGCTGCGTTGCAGGCGCACCCGCACCTGGCTGGCGCCGGCGTGCCGGGCAACGTTGGTCAACGCCTCCTGCAGCAAGCGATACAAATGCGTGCGGCTCGCCCCGGGCAGCACCGGCAGCTGCTCGCCGACCCGCAGGCGGCATTCGATACCCTGGCTGGCCTGCCATTGGCTCACCAGCAGGCCAAAGGCTTCGGCCAGCGGCATGTGTTGCAACGCCAGCGGATACAGGTCGTGTACCAAGGCGCGAAAACCCTGCTGCAGGCGTTCGCAATCGAGCTCCAGGGCACGTGTCGTCTGCGCCACCATGGTGGGCTGGTCGGCCACCATGCGCAGCAGGCAGAGTTGGGCGCGAATACCCGCCAGGTATTGCCCAAGGTCGTCGTGCAGGGTCTGCGCCAGCTGAGTGCGCTCCTGCTCCTGCACCGCCAGCAGGGCCTGGGTCAGTTGGGTATTGTCGGCCCGGGCCTGCTCCAGAGACGCGGTCATGCGGTTGAAGTGCTCCGCCAGCTGGCGCGCCTCCGGCAGGCCGGCCTCGCGCAGGCGAGTGGTCAATTGGCCGCCCGAGACCTGGCGCAAGGCCTGCAGCAGATCGTCCAGCAAGCCCATGCCCCGCCGCACCGCCCAGCGGATGGTCAACAAGCTCAGCAACAACGCCAGGCCGCACAGGACCAACAGCTGCTGCAGGGAGTCGCGGACCTCGTCGATTTCATCCCGGGCATCCACGGCGATCACTACCCGGCGGCCGTCACCCAGTTCCAGCAGCCGGCTGCTGCCGTGGCGCTGGCCAAGCAATTGGCGGCCCAGCCAGGCATCCAGGCCGGCCTCTTGCGGCAGCCGCGCTGCCTCATCCGCCGCCAGCCAGTGCACCCGCACATGGCGCAGGCTTTGCGTCAGCCGTGGTTGCAGGCGCTGCGGGTCGCGCTCGGCGGTGTCGCCGAGGTACGCCACTACGGCCTCGGCCGACTGCAACTCCCGCTCCACATCAGCCACCGCCTGATGCAACAGCACCCCGGCACAAGCCAGCGTCACCAGCGCGAAGCAACACGTGACCCAGAGGTTGATCCGCCACAGGGCCGACAGGTTGACAAGGCGCATGGGCGGTTCTCCTCCGAGGGTGCTGCGGCCCATCGTAAAACCCGGGCCCGCGTGGCGAATTACTACCTTGGTACCGGCCGTGCGCTACTTTCTGCATATTTCCCCCTCCCGGCGGGCTTCCTATGCTGGCGCCATCTGCCGTGGAGTTGCTTTATGCGCCAGCCTGCCCACCTTGCCCTGACCTGCCTGCTGGCCCTGGCCGCGACGCTGCCGGCGCCCCCCGCACAGGCCAAGGTCGCTGAACCGCTGCAGGTGCGTATCGGCTACCTGGGCTATCGCCCCGATCCCGGCCCGCTGCTGTCCAACATCATCCCCGAGCCCGCCGATGCCGGGCTGCAGGGCGCCGAACTGGCCATTGTCGACAGCAACAGCAGCGGGCGCTTTCTCAAACAGGAATTCCAACTGGCCAAGGCCAGCGTCGACAGCCCCGAAGCCCTGCTGCAAGCCGCCAAGGCCCAGCATGACCAGGGCCTGCGACTGTTCGTGGTAAATGCCCCCGCCGCCAGCCTGCGCGAGCTGTCGGCCGCCCTGCCCGACAGCCTGCTGTTCAACGCCGGCACCCCGGACGACAGCCTGCGCAGCAGCCAGTGCCTGGGCAATGTGCTGCACAGCCTGCCCGGCCGCGCCATGCTGGCCGATGCCCTGGCGCAGTTCCTGGTGCTGCGCAAGTGGCAGCGGGCGCTGTTGATCGTCGGCCAGACCGACGACGACCGGGCTTACGCGGCGGCCCTGCGCCGCTCCATGAAACGCTTTGGCATGCAGCTGGTCGCGGAGAAAGCCTGGACATTCGACAACGACCAGCGTCGCAGCGCCCAGGCCGACATGCCGCTGTTCACGCAAACCGCCGAGTACGACGTGGTGCTGGTGGCCGACGAACGCGGCGACTTCGGCGAGTACCTGCCCTACCAGACCTGGTACCCGCGCCCGGTGGCCGGCACTCAGGGCCTGACCCCCACCGGCTGGCACAAGACCGTGGAAACCTTCGGCGCGGCGCAGTTGCAAAAGCGCTTCGAAGCCCAGGCCGGGCGCTGGATGAACGACCGCGACTTCGCCGCCTGGATGGCCGTGCGCAGCGTCGCCAGCGCAGTGAACAAACTGCGCCAGGCCGAGCCCCGTGCCCTGCAGCAACTGTTGCTCAGCGAGCAGTTGCCGCTGGACGGTTTCAAGGGCCGCAAGCTCAGCTACCGCCCGTGGAACGGCGAGCTGCGCCAACCGATCCCGCTGGTACAACCGCGGGCCCTGGTCAGCACCTCGCCGCAGGAGGGCTTCCTGCACCCGTTCAACGAAATGGACAGCCTGGGCTACGACAAGCCCGAAGTGACCTGCGGCTACCCCTGACCCGATAACCACAACAAAAAAGGATTTCGCCATGCGCCGCTCCCCGTTTCACCGGGCACTGCTTTACCCAAGCCTGCTGTCGGGCGCCCTGGCCCTTGCCGGCGGGCACGCCGTGGCCGCCACTGCCTGGGTGTCGAACGAGAAGGACAACAGCCTCAGCCTGATCGACATGCACACCCTGCAAGTCACCGAGACCCTGCCGGTGGGCCAGCGCCCGCGCGGCCTGCTGCTGTCCCACGACAACACGCTGCTGTACATCTGCGCCAGCGATTCGGACCGGGTGCAGGTGATGGACGTGGCCACCCGCAAGATCATCAAGGAACTGCCCTCCGGCAAGGACCCCGAGCAGTTCGCCCTGCACCCCAACGACCGCTGGCTGTACGTGTCCAACGAGGACGACGCGCTGGTGACGGTGATCGATACCCAGACCGACAAGGTGCTCGGGCAGATCGACGTCGGCATCGAGCCCGAAGGCATGGCGGTGAGCCCGGATGGCAAGTGGGCGGTCAACACCAGCGAGACCACCAACATGCTGCACTGGATCGATACCAGCACCCAGACCCTGGCGGAAAGCACCCCGGTGGACCAGCGGCCGCGCTTCGTCGAGTTCAGCCAGGACGGCTCGCGACTGTGGGCCTCGGCGGAAATCGGCGGCACGGTGACCATCCTCGATGTGGCCAGCCGCCAGGTGCTGAAAACCCTCAACTTCCAGATCAAGGGCGTGCACCCGGACAAGGTCCAGCCGGTGGGCATCAAGCTCAGCGCCGATGGCAAGTACGCATTCGTCGCCCTGGGCCCGGCCAACCATGTAGCAGTGGTCGACGCCAACACCTACGAAGTACTCGACTACCTGCTGGTGGGCCGGCGGGTCTGGCAGCTGGCGTTCACCCCGGACCAGAGCCAGTTGCTGGCCACCAACGGGGTCAGCGGCGACGTTTCGGTGATCGATGCAAAAAACCTCAAGGTGCTCAAGTCGGTGAAGGTCGGCCGCTACCCCTGGGGCGTGGTGGTGACGCCATGAATACCCTCGAAGTCAGTGACGTGAGCTTTGCCTACGGCCAGCGCGAGGCGCTCAGGCAGGTCGGCTTCAGCCTGGCGCCCGGGCGCTTCGCCGCCTTGCTGGGGCCCAACGGTGCCGGCAAGTCGACCTTGATCGCCCTGCTCACCCGGCTGTACGACCTGCAGCATGGCGACATCCGCGTGTGCGGCTGCTCGCTGCGCAACGCGGCGCGCCCGGCCTTGCGCCAGCTGGGCGTGGTGTTCCAGCAAAGCACCCTGGACCTGGACCTGAGCGTGGAGCAGAACCTGCGCTACCACGCTTCGCTACATGGCCTGTCGCGGCGCCAGGGCACTATTCGGGTCGATGCCGAACTGGCCCGCCAGGGCCTCGATGAGCGGCGGCGTGAGCCGGTTCGGGCGCTGAACATCGGCCATCGGCGCCGGGTGGAGATTGCCCGCGCACTGCTGCATGAACCGCGCTTGCTGTTGCTCGACGAGGCCAGCGTCGGCCTTGACCCGGCCAGCCGCCTGGCGCTCAACCAGCACCTGCGGCTGCTGTGCCGCGAGCAGCGCCTCAGTGTGCTGTGGACCACCCATTTGCTGGACGAAGTGCAGCCCAGCGACGACCTGCTGATTCTGCATCAGGGGCGCCTGGTGGCCAGCGGCACGGCCGATGCCCTGAGCCTGGAGCACGGCGGTGACCTCGACCATGCCTTTGCCCGCCTGACCAGCGCCCCCACAGGAGTCAATGCCCGATGAACGCTTACTGGCAGTGCTTCAACGGCATTCTCCTGCGCGAATGCCTGCGTTTCGTCTTGCAGCGCACACGCTTCCTCAGCGCCCTGGTGCGCCCGTTGCTGTGGTTGCTGGTGTTCGCCGCCGGCTTTCGCGCGGCCCTGGGCATTGCGATCATCGAGCCCTACGACACCTACATTCCCTACGAGGTGTACATCATCCCGGGCCTTGCCTGCATGATCCTGCTGTTCAACGGCATGCAGGGCTCGTTGTCGATGGTCTATGACCGGGAGATGGGCAGCATGCGCGTGCTGCTGACCAGCCCATTGCCGCGGCCATTCCTGCTCGGCAGCAAGCTGCTGGCGACCTCGTTGATTTCCCTGCTGCAGGTATACGCCTTCCTCGCCATCGCCTGGTTGTATGGCGTGCAACCACCGGCTGCGGGTCTGTTGCTGGCGCTGCCGGCGTTGTTGCTGGTGGCGCTGATGCTCAGCGCCCTGGGGCTGTTGCTGTCGAATGCGATTCGCCAGCTGGAGAACTTTGCCGGGGTGATGAACTTCGTGATATTCCCGCTGTTCTTCCTGTCCTCGGCGCTGTACCCGTTGTGGAAGATGCGCGAGGCAAGCCAGTGGCTGTATTGGCTGTGCGCCGTGAACCCGTTCACCCATGCCGTGGAACTGGTGCGCTTTGCCTTGTATGAACGCTTCAACCCGCTGGCGCTGGCGGTATGCCTGGGGCTGACCGTGTTGTTCACCCTGCTGGCGATCCTCACCTTCAACCCCCAGCATGCGGCGCTGCGCAAGCCGCGCTGAGCGGCAGCGATCCCTTGCTTAGCGCGAACCCTGCGGGCGCGCCCGCTCCCACAGGGTTGCGCGCACGGCCATCTACTACTTTAGTACTGCCTTTGCTGTCTGATCGTCGCATTCACAATACCCCGCCACTGGCATGTAATGGGCCTATAACAAAAAGGATAAACCCCATGCCACGTGCCCTGCCCCGGCTGCCACGCCCATTGCTGGCGGCGCTTTCGCTGAGCCTGACGCTGGGCATAGCCCAGGCCGACAGCACACCGCTGTTTTCCGCCGAGGGCTATCGCACTACCCTCTACCGCAGCCCGACCCCACAGCAGGTCGAAGGCGGCCAGGTCATCGACACCGCCACGCTGCAAAACCTGCTGGGGCACACCCCAAAGCCGGTGCTGATCGACGTCTATCGCCGCCAATGGCTGCAGGGCCGCTTCATCGAAGATGAACCCCACACCAACATCCCCGGCAGCCGCTGGCTGGCCAACACCGGCGACGGCGAGCTGAGCCCAGCGTGGCACGATTACTTCGTGCGCAACCTGCAAAAAGCCACCGCCGGGCGCACGGAGCAACCGCTGGTCTTTTACTGCCGCTCCGATTGCTGGTTGAGCTGGAACGCGGTAAAACGCGCAAAAGCCCTGGGCTATAAGAATCTGTATTGGTATCGCGACGGCCTGGACGCCTGGCAGCAAGCCAACCTGCCACTGCAACCGGCACAGCCGGAACCCTTCCCCTGAGTTCATTGCCTGCGAACGCGTGCCCCGCTCCATCCAATAAAAACGAGGTGAAAAGGCCATGTACAAAATTCTGATTGCCGACGATCACCCCCTGTTTCGCGAAGCCATCCACAACGTTATCAGCGATGGTTTCCAGGGCAGCGAAGTCATGGAAACTGCCGACCTGGACAGTGCCCTGGCGCTGACCCACGAGCACGACGACCTCGACCTGATCCTGCTCGACCTGAACATGCCCGGCATGCATGGCCTCAATGGCCTGATCACCCTGCGCAACGAGGCACCGACCACGCCGGTGGTGATCGTTTCGGCCGAGCAGGAAAAGCAGATCGTGCTGCAGGCCATCACCTACGGTGCGGTGGGTTTCATCACCAAGTCCTCGCCACGCTCACAGATGATCGAAGCGATCGAGCAGATCCTCAACGGCAATGTCTACCTGCCGCCCGATATCATCCGCGCTCAGAAAAGCAGCACCAGCCGGCGCCTGAGCGATGCCCCGAGCTTCCCGCCGGAGATGCTCCAGGCCTTGACCCGCAAGCAGTTGCTGGTGCTCGAGCGCATGACCAAGGGCGAATCGAACAAGCAGATCGCCTACACCCTGGATATCGCCGAGACCACGGTCAAGGCCCACGTTTCGGCGATCCTGCGCAAACTCAACGTGCACAACCGGGTGCAGGCCATCCTCAGTGCCGGTGATATCGATTTCGGTGATTACCTGCGCCGCTGACCTGTTCCGGCCTCTTCGCGGGCTTGCCCGCTCCCACAGGTATTGCGCAACACTGAAAACTGCGGGAACCCTGTGGGAGCGGGCAAGCCCGCGAATAGGCCGGCGGCTATGCCACGCTGCTGCCCAGTAAATGGCTCATCGCCGCCTTCAGCTTCATCGGCCGCACCGGCTTGTGCATCAGGGTGTGGCCCAGCTCGCGGATCTGTTGCTTGAGCTCGTTGCTGTAGTTGGCGGTGATCATCATCGCCGGTAGCGGCTGGGCGCGGCGGGCATTGATCCGCGCCACGGCATCGACGCCATTGCAGTCGTTGTCCAGGTGATAGTCGGCGATCAGCAGGTCGGCTTCGGCATGGTAGTTGTCCACCTGGCGCGCCAGGTCCTCCTCCGACAGTGCGGTGACCACCTGGCAGCCCCACCCCTCCAGCAGGGTGCGCATGCCGGCACAAATCGCCGCATCGTTATCCAGCACCCACACCCGCGCCCCGCGCAGGCGTTCGAGCATCGGCTCGCTGATCGCCAGGCTCGGCTGGGCCTTGGGCGCGGTGGCGCTCAGCGGCACTTCGACCGCGAATACCGAGCCTTTGCCCAGCCATGAGCGCACCCGAATCCGGTGGCCGAGGATGCCAGCGATCTTTTCCACGATCGCCAGGCCCAGGCCCAACCCGCGGTCCTGGTCCGGGCGCTGCACATCGCCGCGCCTGAACTCCTGGAACATTTCTTCCAGGTGCTCCTCGGCAATACCGATTCCGCTGTCCCACACTTCGATCCGCAGGCCGCCACGCTGGCGCCGGCAACCCAGTACCACGCGGCCGCTGGGGGTGTAGCGAATGGCATTGCTGAGCAGGTTGCGCAGGATCCGCGCCAGCAGCTGGATGTCGCTGCGCACCACGGCAGAGCAACCCACGAAATGCAGCTCAAGCCCTTCGCTGCGCGCCACCTGGGCATATTCGGCAGCGAGGTTGTCCATCAGTTCGCGCAGGGCGAACGGGGCGACATCGGCCTTGATTACCCCGGCATCGAGCTTGGAAATGTCCACCAGGGTACCTAGCAGGTTCTCCACATCCTCCAGGGAGTTGCTGACATTACGTACCAGGTGAGCACTGTTTTGCAGCTCGCGGTGTTCGAGCAAGGCACTGGTGAACAGCCGCGCCGCGTTCAGCGGTTGCAGCAGGTCATGGCTGACGGCAGCAAGGAATTTGGTTTTCGACAGGTTGGCCTGCTCGGCCTCGCGCTTGGCCTCGCGCAGGCGCGATTCCACCCGGCTGCGCTCTTCGATTTCGCGCAGCAACTGCTCGTTGAGGCTGGTCAGCTCGGCAGTGCGCTCGCGTACCCGTTGCTCCAGATGCTGATAGGCCTGGTGCAGCGCCTGTGCGGTATTACGGCGCTCGGTGATGTCGCGGATCAACACGAAGATGCCCACCACTTCACCGTTGGCCAGGCGGTTCGGCACATAGGAGCGCAGCATGTAGCGTTCCTGGCCGTTGATGTTGGTCTCGGCAAACTCGAAGGTGACGCTCTCCCCCGCCAGCGCCCGTGTCACATAGGCCTCCAGGCGCTGGTAATGCTGTTCGCTGTGGGCCTCGCGCAGGCTCTGGCCCAGCATCACGCCGCGGGGCCAGCAGTACCATTCTTCGTAGACCTTGTTGGTGAATTCGTAGACCAGGTCGGCATTCAGGTAGGCGATCAGCGCCGGCACATGGTCGGTGATCAGGCGAATCTGGTGCTGGTGGGCAGTCTCGGCCCGCTGCCGGGCCTCGCTGAGCAGGCGGTTGACGGCCTTGAGCTCGGCCATGGCCTGGTTCAGCGCTTCGGTGCGTTCGCGCACCTGTTCGGCCAGCACCACCGAATGCTGGAACGCGGCGTAAGGGTCATTGCCACGCGTTACGCCGGACTCGATGCGTTCTATCAGCGCGCCGTTGATGCGCTGCAGCTTGTGGTTCTGGTGCTGCAGCCGGGCGACCTCGGCCTGCAGTTCAGCGACCGACAGGAGGCCGGTTGCGGGCAATGGCGACCCCGGTGAAGGTCTGGTTGATGTGCATGCCATTGAACTGTTCTCCATAGGTGTTGAAGCCGATCACCCGCTGCTCGCGCAGGAACGCGCCGATCGGCTCCAGGCCGTGATGGGCTTGCAACTCCAGCCGCCGCAGGAAGCAATCGCAACCGATGGTCAGCAGCAGTGGGCCGAGGCGTTGCTGCAAGCCGTCGAACAACTGCTGCAGGTTCGGTAACAACGGGCCCGGGGTCATGGCGGTGAGCACGATGCCGTTTTCCACCGCGCAGTAGAAACTCAGGCTCAGGTCCGGGTGCACCTGCTGGATCGCCCGCACGTAATACTGGTCGTGGATGCGCACGGCCAGCGGATGGGCGGCGAACACCCGGTGGTCGAGCTCGTCCACCGGCACGCCGATGTGCCGGGCGTACTCCTCGGCAGCAGGCTCGGCATTCAGTTCGAAGACCCGTCGCTGGGCACTGTCGGCACCGGTGACCACCAGCTTTTCCTGGCGCGGCAGGATGTGGTGGGTGGTGAATACTTCGAAGTCGAGCCAGGTGTTGACCAGCACCACCACCGCCGCGCCGTGGTGGAACGCGCCACCGAAATACACGTGGGTGCGGGTCAGGTAGTTGTCGTCGCCGGCCGACCCACCGAAATGCGGGATGTCGCCCAGGGCCGCACTGAGGGCAGCGAGCACCATCTCCTCACGGCTGGACAAGCCATCGAGCAGGGTCAGGGCAAAGCTGTGGCCCTTGATCGGTGCCAGGGTATTGCTGCGGCAGGTGCCAACCAGGCGCTCGACCATCTGCTGGGCGTCGATCAGGCTGAAGCGCTCCATTTCATCGATCAGCTCGGTGGCGATGGAAAAGTGCCGATGGTCGAACCCTACCGCCGTTATGCAATTGCGGCCGTAGCCCAGCGGGGTGATTTCGCCGGCGCTGGTGCAACCGACCAGGCGGATACCACCAAAGCCCTGCTCCAGGGCCTCGCCCAGGGCTTGCAGGTCGTATTCGGCAGAGCAGAAGAACAGCACGAAGCCCAGGTGCGGGTGCAGCAACTGCGCCGCCAGCTCCTGGGCTGCCAGCCGGGCGTCGGTTGCCTGGGACATGGCGCTGACCACACCGTCGTTGTGAGCCTGCTGCATCGTGGTCTCCGGCGCGGGGTGGCTGAGGGTTCAGTGTACGAAGGTGGGTACCGGGGACGAATGCTACTTGGGTAGCGGGTGGGCGGTTCCATGGTTGTAATTGCTTTCACCGAAGATTGCCGGGGCTGCTGTGCAGCCCCGGCAATCTTGAGTCGAAGCCGAGGGCCTACCAGGTCAACACCGCCCCCACCGCAAAGGTATCGGTGTCTTCGTTCTGGTCACTGGTTTCGTGCCCATCGATCGAGAACTGGTTGTACTCGGCAACCAGCTTGAGGTTGTCGTTGACGTCATGGAACAGCGCCACGCCACGAGTCTGGTAATCCGCACCACTGCCCACCGCGCCATTGCCATCGTCCTTGGTCTTGCCATAGGACAGCGCCACACGGTTCTTGCCGACCTTGTAGGAGCCCTGCAGCAGGTAGCCATCGCTGTCGACATTGCGCAAGGTCGGTTCGCCAGCGTTGTTGGTGAAGAACGGGTTGATGCCCTTGGCCTGGAACCCCGAGCCGGTCAGCGACAACCCTCCCATCTTCGCCTGCACACCGTAGCCGACCCCTTTGGAGGTGACCGACTGCACCGCCGGGTCGGTATTGTCGGAGGTCTGGTAACTGCCGTTGACCCAGCTGTAGATCTGCGCCCCAGCCAGGTCGAACTGGTAGGTGATCTCGCTCTCGGTGCGCGGGTTTTCCTGGTAGGCCTTGCCAGTCGGGCTGCTGTCGTTGGTGTCTACCGGGTCCATGATGCCCACCGCCACCCGCAGGCCGTCCATCACTGGCGTGCGGTAGGTGATCTGCGACGTGGGGAACGGGTACGGGTAGCCACTGCCGATGTTGCCGAACGACACCCCGCCGCCGTCCACCAGCCCCAGGGTGTCACTGACCTGGCCATAACCGGCCAGCAGTTCGTCGAGCAGGATGTTGGAACGGGCGAACAGCCCGAAATCCTTGCCGATCAGCACCTCGCCCCACTCGGGATTGGCCACGGTACCGTAGAACTGGCGCACGTCGATGGCGGTGTCGGTGCCGTTGGTTTCGCTGTCGTTGATGGTGACCCAGAACGAGGCACGCGCCCCGAGCTTCAGGTCATCCACCTGCTTGCCCATGTTGAAGCCCAGGTAGTTGGGCAAAAAGCCCATCTTCACCCGTGACTGGCGGCGATCGAATTGCTCGCCCTGCCGATCGACATCGCTGTTGACGTAGAAGGCGTTGATATAGCCGTCGGTGGAAAACGTCGTCTGGTCCTTGTCGTACAGCATGATCTCGGCCTGGGCGAGGCTGCTCAGGCAAAGGGTCGACAGGCTGGCGGTAACAGCCGCCAGCAAACGTGGGGACAGATTCTTATTGTTGTACATGGCGCGCTCCGAAACGGGGACGGGATGTCGGAGGCGATTATCAGAAGCTGGCAAACCGCCAGAAACGCTGCCTTGGAGGGGGCTGGCAGGCGCTTTGGGCCAGTGCGGGGGGCGCGATGATTCCGGCCCAGGACCGGGTTACGCCCTGGGGCAAGACTTCTGGCGTAACCCACAGGAGCAGGCAGGGATCAATACGGCAGACTACTGCGGGCCCCGGTTCGGGCCGTGACAATGCACATCGTGATCGGGGGCGGGCCAGAGGAACTTGCCGAGGTTATCCCGGCAAGCGGCAGTGGTCAGAGGTCCAGGGCACCATTGAGCAAGGCGTTGAGCATGCTTGCGGCGTCAGCGCGTTGCTCATCCAGCAGACACAACGGCACGCCTTGCCAGGCTGGTGGCGAATCGGCCAGCCCTTCGCCAATCAGGGCCAGCGGACACGCAATCTGCATTTGCAGCGAACGCAGGCGCTTGGCCAAGGCAGGGTCCACCGGCACCTGAACCTTGATGACCAGTGCCGCAGGCTGCATCGCCGCACACAGCATGGGGATTTCTTCCAACGGCTGCCCGCAACCGAGTACTTCGATGCGTTGCTGCTCGCTGCTCAACAACAGCCCGGCGCACAATACCTGCAGTTCGGCTTGCCCCTCGGTGCCCGCCAGCAGTACGCGCGGCGCATCGGCCTGGTTCATCTGCAGACGCATCAGCAGGCGGGCGCGCAGGAACATGTCCAGGAACAGCCATTGGCTACGCTGGCCCGGCGCAATGCCTGAAGCCAGGCCGTGCCAGACCGGCATCAGTACCTCACGCAGCACGGTGGCCTTGGGCAGGATGGTGAATAACTGCCCATGAATGCTTTCCAGCGCTTGCGTATCGAATGCCTTGGTTGCGCGCGCCACGGCGGCGCGCCAGTCGTCGAAGACCGAGTGCTGCTGCACCGGCGCATCTGCCTGGCCTGCCAGAATGTCGCCTACCTTGCTGATGGGCACGCCATTGCCGGTCCAGTGCAAGATGTCGCGTATGCGCTGAACATCCCGGGCCGTGTACAGGCGATGGCCGCCCTCGGTGCGTTGCGGGCTTATCAACCCATGGCGCCGCTCCCAGGCCCGCAAGGTCACCGGGTTGATGCCGGTCAGGCTGACCACATCGCGCATGGGTAGCAAATCGGCTGGGGTGACGTCGGTCATGATATGGGTTTATCTGGGGGGTGGCACATTCTAAACCCATATGCACCTTCTGCGGCGAGCCTCGTTGGTTCATCATGCAACAAACGGCGCCGAGGCCTTCTGCACGCAGGCCACGCTGCGCACTTCGCATACGAAAGCCTGTAGGTGGGCCCCATGATCAACGCGAAACTCCTGCAACTGATGGTCGAGCACTCCAACGATGGCATCGTCGTCGCCGAACAAGAAGGCGACGACAGTATCCTTATCTACGTCAACCCTGCCTTCGAACGCCTGACCGGTTATCGCGCCGAGGAAATTCTCTATCAGGACTGCCGTTTTCTCCAGGGCGAAGATCATGACCAGGCGGGCCTCGCCAACATCCGCGAGGCAATCCGTGGAGGCCTCCCCTGCTGCCAGGTGCTGCGCAATTACCGCAAGGACGGGAGCCTGTTCTGGAACGAGTTGTCCATCACGCCCGTGCACAACGAGGCGGACCAGTTGACGTACTACATCGGCATCCAGCGCGACGTCACAGCGCAGGTTTTCGCCGAGGAAAAGCTACGCGAGCTGGAGGCCGAGGTAGCTGAATTGCGTCGGCTACTGGGCCAGTCGGAGCGCTGAGCAAACCTATACAATATCGTTGACTTGTATAGATTTAGGCTTAGACTTCGGATATACCTGTACAGCAAGCCATTCTTGTACAGGATTTCCTGGAGCCCAGCATGTCAGCGTATCTGCAGCAATTCGCCGAGCACTTCACCAGACTCGACGGGGGCAACCTCGACACCCTTGAAAAGCTGTACAGCGACGATGTCACCTTTCGCGATCCATTGCATCAGATCCAAGGGCTTCGGGCTCTGCAGGCATACCTGGCGCAGCAGTACGCCAACGCTCACGATATTCGCTATGACTTCTCCAGCATCGACGAGGTGATGCCCGGGAAAGGCTATCTGCGTTGGACCCTGCAGTTCCGCCATCCACGCCTGTCCCGTGGTCAGCAGATCACCTTGCAGGGATGCAGTTACCTGCAATGGCATGACCGGGTCCATTTTCACCAGGACTATTTCGACGCTGCAGCCTTGCTCTACGAACATGTTCCGGTCATGGGCAGTGCGATTCGATGGCTCAAAGGCCGGATGGCATGAGCCGCTGCTGGCTGACAGGCGCAAGCAGCGGTATCGGTGCCGCACTTGCACGATGCCTGCTGGAGCAAGGCCACCAGGTTGCCTTGGGCGCACGCCATGCCGATCGTCTCGCACCGTTGGCCGAACACTTTCCCGGGCAGGTGCTGCTGGCCATTGGCGACCTTGACGACCCTGTACAGGTAGCAGGGATCGCAACCCGTATCGAGCAGGCCTGGGGCGGGCTCGACCGGGTAATCCTCAATGCAGGCACCTGCGAGTACCTGGAACCGGGCCATTTCGACCCTGCCCTGGTCGAGCGCGTGGTCCGTACCAATTTCCTGGCTGTCAGCTACTGCCTGGCAGCAGCCTTGCCCTTGCTTCGCGTCGGCCAGCAGCCTCACCTGGTGGTGATGGGCAGTTCGGTGACCTGGCTGGCCCTGCCCCGCGCCGGCGCCTATGGCGCGTCCAAGGCAGCCGTGCGTTATCTGGTGGAATCGCAGCGCATCGACCTGGCCCGCGAAGGCATCGCCGTTACCCTCGTCAGCCCCGGCTTTGTGGATACACCATTGACTCGTCGCAACGATTTCCCGATGCCCCAGCTATGGTCGGCGCAGCGCGCAGCCAGCCACATTGCCAAACGCCTGCCTGAACGCCCGCTGGAAATCAACTTTCCCCGGTTTTTCACCCTGGTATTGCGCCTGCTTGGCGCACTGCCCGCACGCCTGCGCCTGGCGCTAGGGCAACGCCTTGCCCGTCATGAACAGGAATGATGCCCCATGCGTATAGCAATCATCGGCAGCGGCATCGCAGGCCTATCCTGCGCTCATCTGCTGTCACGCAAGCATGAGGTCACGGTTTTCGAAGCCGAGCGCTGGATCGGGGGCCACACGCATACCCTCGATGTGATCTGGCAGGGTGAACGCCATGCAATAGATACCGGCTTCATCGTCTTCAATGACTGGACCTATCCGAACTTCATCCGCTTGCTCGACCACCTGAAGGTCGCCTCACGGCCGACCGAAATGAGCTTCTCCGTGCATGACCCGGTCACCGGCCTGGAATACAACGGGCACGACCTGAATACCCTGTTTGCCCAACGCCGCAACCTGGTGTCACCGGGGTTCTGGGGGATGCTACGGGATATTCTGCGTTTCAATCGCCAGGCCCTCGCCGACCTGGATAACCAGCGTATCGATGCCAACGCTACCCTCGGCGCCTACCTCCAGGCGCAGCGTTATGGACAGCGCTTCATCGATCATTACATCGTACCGATGGGGTCGGCGATCTGGTCGATGTCCCGCGCGGACATGCTCGGCTTCCCACTCGCGTTCTTCGTGCGGTTCTGTCGCAACCACGGCTTGTTGTCGGTAAACCAACGTCCACAGTGGCGCGTGATCGAAGGGGGCTCGCGCAGCTATGTCGGCCCGCTGTGCCGACCGTTTGCCGATCGTATCCGCCTCGATTGCAAGGTTTACCGGGTCAGCCGCGACGAAGGTGGCGTCACCCTGACGAGCAGTGCCGGTACCGAACGTTTCGATAATGTGGTGTTCGCCTGCCACAGCGACCAGGCCCTGGCGCTGCTGGAAGCGCCGAGCGTACAGGAACGGGAAGTGCTCGGCGCCATCGGCTATGCCAGCAACGATGTGGTGCTGCACACCGATACCCGTCTGCTACCCCGGCGCAAGCGCGCCTGGGCCAGCTGGAACTACCGTCTCGGCGGGCCACAACAGGCCCCTGCCGCGGTGACCTACAACATGAACATTCTGCAAGGTATCCAGGTGCCGACGACTTTCTGCGTGAGCCTTAACCAAACCGCACTGGTGGATCCGGCACAGGTCATCGCCCGCTTCCGGTACGACCATCCGCAGTACAGCCTTGCGGCATCCACCGCGCAGATGCGCCAGGCGCAGCTGCAAGGCCATCGCCACAGCTACTTCTGCGGCGCCTACTGGGGCAATGGCTTTCACGAAGATGGCGTGGTCAGTGCACTAAAGGTGGCCGCGCATTTCGGAGAGCACCTGTGAACAGCAGCCTTTGCGTGGGCTGGGTCAGCCACCGACGCCTGGCGCCGCGCCCCCATGCGTTCCGCTACAGGATCGGCATGTTCTACCTGGACCTGGACGAGCAAGCCTGGCTGGCAGGCCTGTCACGCTGGCTGTGGCGCTGGCGCCTGGCGCCGCTGAGCTGGCACCAGGCAGATTACCTGCCAGCTCGGACCCGCAAAGGCGAGACGCTGGCCCAGGCTGCACGCTTGCTGGTGCAGAACGCGACGGGAGATATGCCCGAGGGGCCGGTGCACCTGCTCACGCAATTGCGTTGCTGGGGGCTGTCGTTCAACCCGGTGAGCTTCTATTTCTGCCATGACCGCGATGGGCGACTGACGGCGATCCTGCTGGAGGTGCGAAACACGCCATGGCGCGAGCGCTTTCATTACGTGCTGCCGGTGCAAGGAAACCTTGCCAGGCCCTTCGCCGTCGCCAAGGCCTTCCATGTGTCGCCATTCATGCCACTGCACATGGACTATCGCTTGCGCTTCGCCCTGGACGCTGAACATGTACGCATCCACATGGAGAACTGGCAAGCCGATCGCAAGGTGTTCGAGGCCGACCTGGCCCTGCAGCGCCAGCCGCTGGATAAGGCCGCCGTGCACCGATACGTACTGGCCTTCCCATGGATGAGCCTGCGCACCGTCTCGGCCATCTATTGGCAGGCACTGCGCCTGTTGTTCAAACGCACGCCCATCCACGACCACACGCCCAGCCAGAGTGACCTGGCGCTCGGCCATTCCTGCGAGGACCCTGATGATGTCGAACCCCACCCTGAGCGTTAGCAAGTTCGCAGGCCTCGGGCCTTTGTTCGGTGGTCTGGCACGAAACGCCGTGCTCGCCCGGCTGGGCAGGCTGCGCCATGGCCACCTGCGCCTGCTCAGCCACGGGCAGCAATGGAGTTTCGGTGATGTCGACAGCCCGTTGCAGGCCGAGGTGGAAATCCTTGATGACATCACCTGGAGCCTGATAGCCGGCAATGGCTCGATCGGTGCTGGCGAAGCTTACATCCACGGCTATTGGCGAAGCCCCGACCTGGCGCTGGTCACTCGCCTGTTCGTCGCAAACCTCGAGGTACTTGACGCACTCGAGGGTGGCCTGGCCCGCTTCGGCCGCCCTGCCCTGCGGTTGCAGCACAAACTCAACCGCAACAGCAGGCGCGGTGCCCGCCGCAATATCCTGGCGCACTACGATCTGGGCAATGCCCTGTTCGAGCGGCTGCTGGACCCCACCATGATGTACTCGGCAGCCCAGTTCGAACACCCTGAACAGACGCTGGAGCACGCTCAGCTGCACAAACTGGAGCGCATCTGCCAGAAGCTGGAACTGTGCCCTGACGACCACCTGCTGGAGATCGGCTGCGGGTGGGGCAGCCTGGCGATCCACGCCGCCACCCGATATGGCTGCAGGGTCACCACAACGACGCTCTCCGAAGCGCAGTACAGCCATACCCTGCAGCGCGTTCAGGCACTGGGGCTGGAGCAGCGCGTGAAAGTGCTTCGCGAAGACTACCGCGATCTTCAAGGCACCTTCGACAAACTGGTCTCGATCGAGATGATCGAGGCCGTGGGCCATCGTTACCTGCCGGTGTACTTCCGCCAGTGTGCCTCGCTACTCAAGCCCGACGGCCTGATGCTGTTGCAGGCGATCACCATCCGCGACCAGCGCTATGCACAGGCGCGGCGGTCGGTCGATTTCATCCAGCGCTACATCTTCCCCGGTGGCGCCCTGCCTTCGTTGAGCGTGTTGCTGGAAACTGCCAGCCGGCACACCGCACTCAACCTCTTGCACATGGAAGATTTCGGCCAGGACTATGCCCGCACCCTGCGGCATTGGCGAGAAAACCTGCGCCAGGCACGTACGGCATTGACGGAGCTGGGCTACGACGACATGTTTCAGCGCCTGTGGGAATTCTACCTGTGTTACTGCCAAGGCGGCTTCGAGGAGCGCACCATCGGTGTCGCGCATCTGCTCTGGGCAGCGCCCCAGGCACGGCGCGCGCCCTTGCCCGGCAGTGCCTGATGAGCCGTCGCTGGCTGGTCGCCAATGCCTTGTGGCTACAGGCTGGCTGGTGGCTCTGCGTACTGGGGAGCGAAAAGCCCTTCCTGTCGATGCTGGTGATTCCTGGCCTGGCCGTGCACTTGAGCCTGTGCCCGGACGTCCACGCAGAGGTCAAGGCGCTGTTGCGCGTAACGCCGGTCGGATGTTTGCTGGATAGCGTGCTGGGCGCGCTGGGCGTGTTCGGTTTCGACACCTGGCCACTGCCGCTGTGGCTTGCGCTGCTGTGGCTGGTGCTGGCCAGCGGCATGCGCCACAGCCTGGCATGGGCCGACCGTCACTGGCGGCTCGGTGCGCTGGTGGGTGCAGTTGGCGGCCCTCTGGCCTATCTGAGCGGAGCAAGGCTGGCAAATGTCGACTTGCCCATGGGCCCGCTGCAAACCGGCCTGCTACTGGTGCCTATATGGGCCGCTACCCTGCCCCTGCTCGCGCGCCTCGCGGTACGGTGCTGATTTGCGGCATCGTTCGGAGCAGTAGCGCACCTGCGCCCAACAACGCGCCCAGCGCTTGCGCCAGTTGAACGGCCGCCCACACACCACGCAGACCTTGCTGGGCAAAAGACCCTTTTTCATATCGGCTGCGCCGCATCGAGTCGTGCCAAAAGTGACTGGCCACGCTGCCACACGGCATCACGACGGTCAGCCGCCATGCCATCGAGGCTTCGATAGACCAGCGCCAGACGCGGGTTAGCCGAAAGCAGGGGGCGATGGCGAATCAGAAAATGCCAATACAAGGCATTGAACGGGCAGCCATCCTCCTCGGTCACCTGGTCAACCCTGTAACTGCATGCCTTGCAATGGTCGGACATGCGCTGGATATAGCGACCACTGGCGCAGTAAGGCTTGGACCCCAGGTAGCCGCCGTCGGCGTACATCACCATACCCAGCGTGTTGGGCAGCTCGACCCAGTCGAAGGCATCCATGTAGACCGCCAGGTACCACTCACAGATCGCAGCTGGCTCGATACCGGCCAGCAAGGCGAAGTTGCCGGTGACCATGAGCCGCTGGATATGGTGAGCGTAGCCCAGGCGAAGGGTCTGGCCGATGGCCTGCTCCATGCAGCGCATGCGGGTGCGCCCGGTCCAGTAGAATTCCGGCAGCGCCCGCTCGTTGCCCAGGTAGTTGAGCGCAGCATACTCCGGCATGCGCAGCCAATAGATGCCGCGCACATACTCGCGCCAGCCGATCAACTGGCGGATGAAGCCCTCTGCCGCATTGAGCGGCACTCGCCCCTCGCGCCAGGCCTTGTCGACCTCGTCGCACAGGCAACGTACGTCCAGAAGCCCGATGTTCAGTGCCGCACTGATGCGCGCATGGAACAGGTACGGCTCGCCCTCGGCCATTGCGTCCTGGTAGTCACCGAACGCCGCCAGGCCGAACTCCAGAAAGTGTTGCCAGAGCTGCAGCGCCTCGGCATGGGTCACGGGGTAATCGAAACCGTCGATGGCTCCGTAGTGGTCGCTGAAGCGTTGGCGTACCAGGGCTATCACCGCCGCCGTGATCTCGTCCTGCTCGAAATGCGCGGCGAAGGGGCCACGTAGCTGGCGCGGCAAGGCCTTGCGATTGTCGCCATCGAGATTCCAGGTTCCACCTGCCGGGCTGCCGTCAGGCTCCAGCAGCAGGCCGGTACGCTTGCGCATGCCACGGTAGAAGTGCTCCATGCGCAGTTGGCCGCGCTCCCGGGCCCAGCGCGCGAAGGCTTCGCGAGAACAAAGAAATCGCGTGTCGCGATGCCACACAAGCGGCAGTGCGGCATCGCGCAACGCCTGCTCCAGGCGCCATTCACCGCACTCGGTCAGGTGAATGTGCGTGGCTCCCAGGGCTTGCTGCCAGCGCCGCAACTCGCCAACGATGCTACCGCTGTTGCCGTCATCGTCGAGTTGCACATAATGCACTTGCCAACCGCGCTCACGCAGTGCCTGGGCGAAGTGTCGCATGGCGCTGAAGATCAGGACGATCTTCAGTGGATGATGCGGCACGTACCGGGCCTCTCCCTCCACTTCTGCCATCAGCACAACATCGCGGGCAGGATCGAGGGCCCTCAGGCTTGCCAGGTCGAACGTCAGCTGGTCACCCAGTACCAGGCCCAGGCGCATCGTCAGGCTACCCCTGGCTGTTGCAGATTCATGGCAGCCCTCCCAGCAGACGCTGACGCAGTTGTTGATCCCTGGCCCGCGGATCTAGCCAGATGGCGAAGAACGCCCGGGCAAAGCGCGGGTCGGCGATCGCCCGGCTGAGTTTGCCATCGACGTAGAAGCGGCAGCCCTGCCCCGGCATGTAGACGCCAGTAATGCGCATGCCAGGGCGCACATCCACAAACGCTTGCTGCATGGCCTGGGCCCACACCGCGCGCCGCTGCGGCGTCGCGTTGTCAGGGTCCAGGCGGTGCATTTCCTCGAGGCTGGCCTGTACCAGCACATCCCTGGACAGCCTTCGGTGATAGGCCAGTTCAAGGGCAAAAGGCCGATTCCAGTCCTCAACCGGACCGGCTGCCCATAGCTGAGCGGTGTAAAGACGCAGGCCAAACCATGTGAACTCACCGGCGCCCAGCCGTTGCGCGCCTGGCAGCTCCGTTCGCCAGTCCGCCGCCTCCGACAGGGCAGTCAGTAGCAGGCAAAGCCAGGCCCAACGAGCGGTGTGCCCCATGTTGACCTCGAGCACCTGAAAATACCTGTACAATATTAGCAGTCATGTATAGCTTTTTGCCAACTTGTACAACTTTACTTGCAGCTCTCGGCGCCAGTTTTCGACGAAGCCGGTGGAAGTGGCAGAGAGGCGGCGGGGCCTTGCAAAGGAGGTAGTTCAGTGAGCCTTGTCAATCACCTTCACACGCCCGCCAACGTTCTGGTCTGCGGAGCCAGCCAGGGGATTGGCCTTGCACTGTGCACGCAGTTGCTGGCGCGCGACGACGTCGCGCAGGTGTTTGCCGTCTCGCGACATGCCACCAGCAGCCCCGCGCTGGATGCCTTGTTCGCCGAGCATCCGCGCAAGTTGCTGCGCATCGACTGCGACGCGTGTTCCGAAGCGGCACTGCAAACCCTGGCAACGCAAGTAGGCGCCCGTTGCAACCAGCTGAACCTGGTATTTTGTACGCTTGGCGTGCTGCAAGAGGCACCTGCACGGGCCGAAAAAGCGCTGACACAGGTGGATATGGCAGGGCTACTGAGCAGTTTCACGACCAACTGTTTCGCACCTGTCCTGCTGCTCAGGCATTTGCTGCCCTTGTTGCGACAACAACCGATGACCTATGTGGCACTGTCGGCGCGGGTCGGCTCGATCAGCGACAATCATCTTGGCGGGTGGTACAGCTATCGCGCCAGCAAGGCCGCGCTCAACCAGCTTATGCGCACTGCAAGCATCGAGTTCAAGCGACTGAACCCCGCCTCCACGATACTCTTGCTGCATCCCGGGACCACCGCCACCCGCCTTTCCCAGCCCTTTCAGGGCAATGTGGCCCCGGGAAAACTGTTCTCGCCGGCATTTGCCGCGTCATGCGTTCTAGAGCTCGTGAGCCGACACGGCCCAAAGCAGAGCGGTACATTCTGGGCGTGGGACGGCACACCGATTGCCTGGTGACTCCAGAGCCAGCATGGCTTGGGTTTTCCCGTCAGCTGAACACCCAGAGCACGCGGGTGGGCTTGTCGGTGAGGTTGGCGTAACGAAAACTGGCGTGGGGTTGCAGCTGAAAACTGTCACTGGCGCGCAGCGTTACCGGCTCGCCGCCATCCAGCCAGACGGTCAGTTCGCCTTCGAGCACGAAGCAGCCCTGCTCCGAGCTGTCGTCCAGGTACTCCTCGCCACTACTGGCCCCCGGTTCCAGGTGGCTATCGAGCATGGAGAACGCCCCGGTGATCGTGGGGGATGCCAGCACATCGGTGATGCCGCCGGCCAGGTGAAGCGTACGACGCTCGTGAGGGCGGGTGACCCAGTCGAGTTCGCGGGGCTTGTCCAGCTTGTAGAAATAGGCCGTGGAGACGCCGAGCTCTTCGCTGATAGCCGTGAGGTCGGCCACGGTCGGGCGCGACACGCCCCGTTCGACCTGGGACAGAAAGCCCACCGAACGGCCGATGCGCTGGGCCAGTTCGCCGAGGGTCAGGCCCTTGAACTTGCGCAGGTCGCGAATCAGTACGGCCAGGCCTTCGATCTCTTCGTGCACTTTCATGGTTGAATCGCGACTTTCGGACGGGAAAATTGATGCCCTGAAAAGTACATGATTCATCTCACAAAGCAAGATACTTCATGGCGATCTTAGGGCTGCTTTGCAGCCCTTCGCGGGCACGCCCGCTCCCACAGTGATCGCGCCTCTCCTGAACCTAGCGCCAACCCTGTGGGAGCGGGCGTGCCCGCGAAGGGTCGCAAAGCGGCCCCAAACCATTCAACTTACTGGCACCAGTCCCAGGGCTCGTCCCTTACCGAACAGCCTCGTACGTCAGGTCCAGGCACTTGCGGGCTTTTTCCACCAGTTCGTCAATCTCCTCGATGCTGATCACCAGCGGCGGCGCGATGATCATGGTGTCGCCCACCGCACGCATGATCAGGCCGTTGTCGAAGCAGTGCTGGCGACAGATCATGCCAATACCTTTGCTTTCGTAGCGGGCGCGGGTGGCCTTGTCTTTCACCAGCTCGATCGCGCCGAGCATGCCCAGGCCGCGCACTTCGCCTACCAGCGGGTGGTCGGCCAGCTCGCGCAGGCGTTGTTGCAGGTAAGGAGCGGTTTTGTCGTGCACCTGTTCGATGATCTGTTCGTCACGCAAGATCCGCAGGTTCTCCAGGCCCACCGCAGCCGCCACAGGGTGGCCGGAATAGGTGAAACCGTGGTTGAAGTCACCGCCTTCGCTGATGACCTTGGCCACTTCGTCACGCACGATCACGCCGCCCATGGGGATGTAGCCGGAGGTAAGGCCCTTGGCGATGGTCATCAGGTCGGGCTTGAGGTCGTAGTAGTCGCTGCCGAACCACTCGCCGGTACGGCCAAAGCCGCAGATCACTTCGTCGGCGACGAACAGGATGTCGTACCTGGCGAGGATCTCCTTCACCTTCGGCCAGTAGGTCTGCGGCGGAATGATCACCCCACCAGCGCCCTGAATCGGTTCTGCGATGAAGGCGGCGACATTGTCCACGCCAACTTCGAGGATCTTCTTCTCCAGCTGTTCGGCCGCCCACACGCCGAAGTCGGCCTCGGCCATGTCGCCGCCTTCGCCATACCAGTACGGCTGCGGGATGTGCACGATATCCGGGATCAGCCCGCCCTGCTGGTGCATGCCGCTCATGCCGCCCAGGCCCGCGCCGGCCACGGTGGAGCCGTGGTAGCCGTTGATGCGGCCGATGATGACCTTCTTGTTCTTCTGGCCCTTGAGCGCCCAGTAATGGCGGACCATGCGCAGCACGGTATCGTTGCCTTCGGAGCCGGAGCCGGTGAAGAACACATGGTTCATGCCTGGCGGGGCCACATCGGCGATCGCCTTGGCCAGTTCCAGCGCCGGCGGGTGCGCAGTCTGGAAGAACAGGTTGTAGTACGGCAACTGCCTCATCTGCTGGCTGGCGACGTCGGCCAGCTCATCGCGGCCATAGCCCACCGCCACACACCAAAGGCCTGCCATGCCATCGAGAATCTTGTGGCCTTCGCTGTCCCAAAGGTACACGCCCTTGGCCGAGGTGATGATGCGCGGGCCTTTCTCGGCCAGTTGCCTGACATCGCTGAACGGCGCCAGGTGATGGTCGCGGCTCATCGCTTGCCAGGCAAGGGTCTGCGAATGCTGTTCACTCATTGACTTCACTCCATCAAGTTGCGCAGCCGTGCTGCGCGGGTACTTTTTTGTAATTGGGAACGGTCGCTGTTCAGGCGGACTTCAACAGCATCTGGCGCAGCACCGAGCGATGCCGGCAGGCCTTGCCAAAGGACTGGAAGATAGTCAGGTAATGCGGGTTATCCATGACCTGGTACTCGGGGTGCCATTGCACGGCCAGGGCAAAACCCTTGCTGTTCTCGACCGAAATCGCTTCCACCAGGCCATCGGGTGCCAGCGCCTCCACCCTCAGCCCAGGGGCCAGTACATCGATACCCTGGCCGTGGATGGAATTGACGTTGATGATCGCCGGCAAGCCCATGCGGTCGAGCATGCCGCCGGGCTCTATATGCAAGGCGTGACGCGGGCCATATTGCTTTTCGATGGGCTCACCCTTGCTTTCACGGTGGTCCATGAACATGCCGGTCTCGTGGACCTTCTGGTGCAGGGTGCCGCCCAGCGCCACGTTCATTTCCTGGAAGCCACGGCAAATGCCGAGCACCGGCACACCGGCGGCGATGGCCGCACGCATCAGCGGCAACGTGGTGGCATCCCGCAGCGGGTCGTGGTGGGTACCCGCTGCACTGGCCGGGCCGTTGTAGTGGAACGGCTCGATGTTTGACGGCGAACCGGTGAAGATCAGCCCATCCACCACATCGAGAATATCGGCGCTGTCCATCAGGTCTGCGAGGCTGGGAATCACGATGGGTAACCCACACGCTGCCTTGGCCGCCGCGCGCGCGTACTTCTCGCTGATGGTCTGGGTTGCATGCAGCTCGATCATGCTGGTGCATGCGGTGATGCCGATAACGGGCACACGTGGCATATCTTCCTCCGGCAAATCCATATTGCGCGTTGTATTGAAACGGTAGAAAGGGAGGCGTCGCTGTTCGAACCTCGGCACCTACAGGAACCAGCGGTATTCACGGGCATCGATGTGGCGCATGAAGTCCAGTTGCTCCTGGTATTTGTTTTCGCAATAGACCATCACGAACTCACTGCCCAGGCCCTCGTTGACCACCGGGTGGTGGCGCATGGCGGCCAGGGCACTGAGCGCATCCTTGGGGAAGTCGATGCCGCTCTGGCGGTTGTCGTTCAGCGGGGCGATGGGCTCGACACCACGATCCAGGCCATGCTCCATCCCGGTCAGGATGGCCGCCAGCACCAGGTACGGGTTGGCGTCGGCACCGGCGAGGCGGTGTTCGATGCGCAGGTTGCGCGGGTCGGACTCGGGGATGCGAATACACGCATCACGATCTTCGAAGCCCCAGCTGGCCTTGCTCGCCGCGTTGACCATGGCGCCGTAACGGCGGTAGGCATTGTGGTTGGGGGCGAAGATCGGCATGCAATGGGGCAGCAGCTCCAGGCACCCCGCCACCGCATGGCGCAGCTTGCGCTGTTCGGCGCCGGCCAGGATGTTGTTGCCGGCGTTGTCGTACAGGCTGACGTGTACATGCATGCCGCTGCCCGGCGCGTCGAGGTACGGCTTGCTCATGAAGCTGGCACGGTAGCCGTGCTTCATCGCGATACCACGGGTACTGCGGCAGAACAGCGCCGACCAGTCCGCCGCACTGAGGGCATCGTCGCTGTGGGAGAAGTTGATCTCGAACTGGCCTGGGCCCAGCTCGGCGGTGATGACGTTCGCCGGGACGCCCTGCTCGTTGGCGCCATCGACCATCTCGTGCAGCACCGGTGCGAAGCGCGACAGCCGCTCGATGTGCATGTTCGGCTGGTCGTCCTGGTCGTCGGTCGCCGTGTCGCGTGGGTACTGGGGCAGGCCGTTATCGAGCTTGCGGTCGAACAGGTAGAACTCCAGTTCGAAGGCCACCACCGGGCGGATGCCGCGCCTGGCCAGGCGCTGGAGCACCCGGGCCAGCACTTCACGGGGCTCGAACTCGATGGGCTTGGCGGTACCGTCGGAGGTGATGAGCATCTGCGCGATCACTTCCTTTTCCCAGCGCACTGGTTTGAGGGTACCCGGCACCAGGCGGCGGGCGGCATCCGGGTCGCCGTCGGCGAAGCAGTAGTCACCGATTGGGTAGAGGCCACCCTGGGTGCCCAGCAGCACGCAGTTCTGCGGCAACTTAAGCGGCGTGCCGGCTGCGACTTTTTCCAGCATGTCCATGGGGTAGCGCTTGCCGTAGAAGTGCCCGGGGATATCCAGCGCAATCAGGTCGACATAGCGTATTTCTGGGTGTTTCGCTCGGAACGAACGCACTTCAGTCAGCAGATCCGGAAAGATGACACTCATCTTCTTGTCCTTGTGAGGTGAACGAATTCAGTTGAAAACCCAGAGCACGCGGGTGGTTTTTTCCGTCAGGTTGGCGTAGCGGAACTGCGCGTGGGGGTGCAGCTGGAAGCAGTCGTTGGCCTGCAGGGTCACGGCGTCGCCGTGGTCCAGCCATACCGTGAGTTCGCCTTCGAGCACGAAGCAGCCCTGCTCGGAACGGTCAGTCAGGTACAGCTCGCCACTACTGGCGCCTGGCTCGAGGTGGCTGTCGAGCATGGAGAACGCGCCGGCGATGCTGGGCGAAGCCAGCACATCGGTGATGCCCGACTCGAGGTACAGCGTGCGGCGCTCGTGAGGGCGCGTGACCCAGCTGATGCTGCGGGGCTTGCTCAGGTTGTAGAAGTACGCGGTCGATACGCCGAGCGCTTCACTGATGGCGGTAAGGTCCGCCACGGTAGGGCGCGAAACACCGCGTTCGACCTGGGACAGGAAGCCGACCGAGCGGTTGATGCGCTCGGCCAGTTCGCCCAGGGTCAGGTTCTTGAATTTGCGCAGGTCGTGAATAAGGATCGCGAGGGCTTCAACCTCTTCGTGCATCTTCATCGTTTGAGACTGCCGTGAAATTTTTAGAGTTATTTTTCATGAAAAAATACATGAAAAATTTCACGCGTCAAGCCGGATCTGAAAAGGGGAACTGCGCAGGGAGATATTGGGGGGGGTAACAAGGCGCGAAGAAGCGTAACGAGAAAGGTACCTTGAAGCCCTCAGGACGCGAGGGCTTGCGAACGCTGCCGTACCGGCATCTGATAGCGGTGCGGTTGCTGCCAGGCCAGCTGTGCCTGGACATCGACTGCCGCATCCATCACTTTCTGTGCCCAGTTGTCATCCTTCGGGCACACCACCACCACGCGAAAACCGTGGTCGACGCCTTCCAGCCGCACGCCGTCGGAATCATCGACATGCAAGTCGATATCGAAGGCCGATGGCAACTTCGAGGGCGCATTCTCAAGCCCGTTCACGGCCAGGATATGCTGGTGCCGATCACTGTTGACCACGCCATCGACACGGATGCCGTAGAGCATCAGCCAACGGCGGATGTAGGACGGCGTGCGCCCGGACGAGGTGTAGATCCAGATGCTGCAGCCCTGACGGCGCAGGTCGCGGATCAGCGAGCGCGTACCGCTGCGCAGGGGTTCACCCAACCAGCGGTGGACGAACGCCGGCAGCTTGCTGTCCTCGGCGGCGGCATGGTCGGCCTGGCAGGCGAGCGTGTCGTCGATATCGAACGAAATGCGTACCTGCGGGCGGTTGAACGTGCGCTCGATGGCTTGCCGCCCGCGCTGGAGCAGTGAAGGCCTTGGCATCAGCGGCACCTCTCGCGCGCAGGCACGGATGTGCCGCAGAGGAAGAACTTGCCGGGCTCAGGCGCCTTCGCTTCAAGGAAGGCTGCGTACTTTTTCTTGATCTTGGGTAGTTCGTACAAGGCCTTGACACCATGCTTGGCAGAGTTGCGTATGACCGAGGACGGGTTGAAGTAACCCTCGGCGTTGTCCAGCGACAGCACGAAGGGCGGTAGCCCCGCGCGCATCAGCAAGTAGCTGACAATGAGCGACCCCGTGCGATTGTTGCCTTCGATGAACAGCTGCGGCTTGCTGAGAATCCGAACGTAGACACCCGCCGCGCGCTTCCAGATCGAGTCGCTGCCATACGAGCAATACCAGTTGTAGAGGTCCTTGATGCCGCCCTCCACATTATTGAAAAAGTGCGCCTCGGTCGCCGCCAGGTGCGGGGCAAACTCCAACCTGCGCGCCGGGTCGCTGCCGCACAGTACGGTGGCATTGATCTCCAGCATCAGGTTCAGCTGCTGAAGGTCGAAAAGGTCGACACCCCGGGCGACATAGTCGTCAATCAGTGCGTAGCCTTCAACCACATTCAGCAGCACCTCGTCGGTAAACGGATCCCGCGGTTCGGTGAAGTGCCGGCTGAGTTCGGCAAAGCGGGCCTGCACCTCGCGCAGTGCACGCTCTACCGCTGGCAGATCAAGACGACGCGTCGCTCGCATTGGGAATCCCTGGTAACACTTGACGGAAGGTAATGCGGCCTCAGCTGAACTTGCCGCTGATGTAGTCAGCGGTCAGTTGTTCACGCGGGTTCTGGAAAATCTGCGTGGTCGGGCCCATCTCGACCAGGTAACCGGTACGCGTGCCCCTGGAGATGTCGACCGAGAAGAACGCGGTGGTGTCGGCCACACGAATCGCCTGCTGCATGTTGTGGGTCACCAGGGCGATGGTGTAGTCCTTCTTCAACTCGACCATCAGCTCTTCCACCCGGCGGGTGGCAATCGGGTCGAGTGCCGAGCAGGGTTCGTCCAGCAGCAGCACTTCCGGCTCGGTGGCGATGGCGCGGGCGATGCACAGACGCTGCTGTTGGCCGCCGGACAGGGCCAGGCCACTGACCTTGAGCTTGTCCTTCACTTCGTCCCACAGCGCGGCGCCCTGCAGCGCGTGCTTGACGCGGTCGCCGATGTCGCCCTTGTAGCGGTTCAGGCGCAGGCCGAAGGCGACGTTGTCGAAGATGCTCATCGAGAACGGGTTGGGCTGCTGGAACACCATGCCGATGTAGCGGCGTACCACCACAGGATCGACGCCCTTGCCGTAGACGTCCTGGCCCAGGAAGTGCACATGGCCTTCGAAGCGGAAGCCCTTCACCAGGTCGTTCATGCGGTTGAGGCTACGCAGCACGGTACTCTTGCCGCAACCGGACGGCCCGATGAAACCGGTGATCTCGTTTTTCCTGATCGGCACATGGCTGTCGCGAACGGCCATGAAATTGCCGTAGAAGATCTTGTCCAGCTTGCAGTCCATGACGATGGGGGCTTCGCTGACCACGGGAGCGGCTTTTGGCGCAGTGGATACGTTCAAGTTCGGATGCTCCCTTTCTCAATACTTGGGCTTGCCGAATACTCGGCTCAAAATGTTGATTACCAGCACGATCATCACCAGTACCAGCGAGGCCGCCCAGGCGAGCTCGAGCTGGTTGTCGAATGGCATGCCGGAGAAGTTGTAGATCAGTACGGCAAGCGAGGCCGTCGGGTTCATGACCGCCAGGTCGCCGTCATGCAGGATCCAGTAGTTGCTGAACAGCGCGGTGAACAGCAGCGGCGCGGTCTCGCCGGCGGCGCGGGCCACGGCCAGCATGACACCGGTCAGGATGGCCGGCAGGCCGGTGGGCAGGACGATTTTCCAGATCACCTGGGCACGGGTGCAGCCCATGCCGTAGGCGGCATCTTTCATGATCTTGGGCACCATCTTCATCGACTCTTCAGCGGTCAGCACGACGATGGGCAGCATCAATACCGCCAAGGCCACGCCGCCAGCCGGCGCGGAGTAGGTGCCGGTGGTCATCACCACCAGGGCGTAGGCGAATACGCCGGCCAGGATCGACGGCAGGCCGGTGAGCATCTTGGCGGCGAAGCGTGCGGCGTTGGCCAGCTTGCTGTCCGGGCCGAGTTCGGCCAGGAACACCGCGGCCAGGATACCGACCGGCACGGCGATGGCAGCAGCAATGCCGACCATGACGAAGGTACCGGCCATGGCGTTGCCGAAGCCCCCGCCCATTTCGAAGCCGGTGGGTGGCAGCTCGGTGAACACCTCCAGGTTGAGGCGTGCACCGCCACGGGTGATCAGCATGTACAGCACGGAAATCAGCGGCACGCTGGCCACCAGAGCCGCGAACCATGCCAGCGTGGTCAATACCAGGCTGCGCAGGGAACGGCCTTCCAGCTTGCGCTGCAGGCTGGGCAACGCGTTTGCAGGGGTGGTGAGGTTCGTCATTATTTGTTACCCCGCTGGGCGTAGAGCATGATCATCGAACCGAGTACGTTCACCAGCAGGGTAATGAACATCAGTACCAGCGCGGCGTACATCAGCACCTCGACCTCGTTCGGGCCAGCCTCCGGGAAGTTCAGGGCCAGCAAGGCCGCCAGCGTGTTGGCCGGGGCGAACAAGGACAGGGAAATGGTGTTGGCATTGCCCACCAGCATGGCCAGCGCCATGGTTTCACCCAGCGCACGGCCCAGGCCGAGCACCAGCGAACCGAAGATGCCGGTGGCCGCCGATGGCACCATCACCTTGAGGATGGCCTCCCAGTGGGTGGCGCCCAGGCCATAGGCGGCCTGCTTGGTTTTCATCGGCACGCTGGTCAGCGCATCCTGCGAAACGGCGGCGATGGTCGGCAGAATCATGATCGCCAGCACCAGCGCAGCCGGCAGCAGCCCGGGCCCGCTCAGGGAAGTGCCGAAAAAGGGAATCCAGCCCAGCTCGCTGTTCAGCCATGTGGTCAGCGGGCGAATGGCCGGGATGACCACATAGATCCCCCACAGGCCGTAAACGACGCTGGGGATGGCAGCGAGCAGCTCGACGATGGTGCGGAACACCGACGCCAGCCTGGCCGGGAGGAAGTCCTGGGTCAGGAAAATGGCCATGCTGATGCCGAAGAAACCGGCGATCAACAGGGCGATCAGGGCGCTGTAAAGCGTGCCCCAGATCGCTGGCAGAATACCGTACTTGCCTTGGTTGACGTCCCAGACGCTGCCGAACAGCACGTCAAAGCCGTGCTTCTCGATGCCTGGCAGTGCCTTGCGGCCCACTTCGTAGACCAGCGCGAAGACCAACGCCAGCACCAGCACCACGCCGATGCGTGCAAGCGCACGGAAGGTGCGATCAACCAGGAAGTCCTTCGCAGACGGTGGCTGGCACGCGGAGTCGGGGTTAGCCGGGATGGCAAAAGGTGTGTTCATTGGCAAGTTCCGGGACAGAGGGCAAACACACCCGGCATGGCCGCAAGACCACACCGGGAGCGCCTGGGCGTGTTACTGGATGTTGGCGGACGCTTTGCGCACCTGATCGACAACCGACGGTGGCAGCGGGATGTAGCCCATCGAGTCAGCGATCTTCTGGCCTTCGGTCAGGCTGTACTCGACCATTTCGCGCATGGCCTTGGCCTTGGCCGGGTTACCGTTGTCCTTGCGGAAGATCATCCAGGTGTAGGAGGTGATCGGGTAGGACTTGGCACCGTCCGGGTCAGGCAGCCAGGCCACCAGGTTCTCCGGCATTTTCACCGCCGCCAGTGCCTCGGCACCGCTCTCGGCGTTCGGCACGACGTATTGGCCGGCCTTGTTCTGCAGCTGGGCGAAGTCGACCTTGGCCAGCTTGGCGAAGCCGTATTCGATGTAGCCGATGGCGCCTGGGGTCTGGCGGACGGTGGCGGTTACGCCATCGTTCTTCGGCGACTTGATGAACTTGTCACTGGCCGGCCAGTTGACGGTGTTGCCTTCACCCAGCGCTTGCTTGAAGTCAGCGTTGATGGCCGACAGGTGCTTGGTGAATACCGCAGTGGTACCGCTGGAGTCGGCACGCACGACCACGGTGATCGGGGTAGCTGGCAGTTTCAGCTCAGGGTTGGCCGCGACGATCTGCGGGTCGTTCCACTGGGTGATCTTGCCGAGGAAGATATTGGAGTACACATCGCGCGGCAGCTTCAACCCTTTTGGGTTGCCCGGCAGGTTGTAGGCCAGGACGATTTCACCGGCGGTCATCGGCAGCAACTGTACGCCCTCGCCGACCTTGGCGATTTCTTCGGCTTTCATGGCCGAGTCGCTGGCGGCGAAGTCGACGGTTTTATTCAGAAAGTCCTGAACACCCGCCCCGCTCCCCTTGGACTGGTAGTCAACGGTGACACCGTCGGTTTCCTTGCTGAAGGCCTTGAACCAGGTCAGGTAGATCGGGGCCGGGAAACTGGCGCCGGAACCGGTCAGGCGGACGTTCTCTGCGGCAAAGGAAGCCGAGGTGGCGCAAAGAGAAACGGCAACGGCAAGTGCAGCAGACTTCATCAGGCGTATCATCGAAAAGCGCTCCGTGTGATGGCCGGCACACTTTGCAGCAGCAATGTTACAGCTTTGTGACCAATGAATGGCAGGCCGCAGGGTAGAGCCGTCCGGGTGCGCCATCACGGCAGCATCAAGGGCTGCCTCAACCCTAAGGCCTCAAAGTGTCGGTTGAATGACGGTTTCCGGTGGGCAACAGGCTTCCTGGCACCACTCGTCGATTAGCGGGCACTCTGGCGTTGCCCCGGCATTCAACCGCTCATGCAAACCAGACGGGAGTGAATGCCATGCCACGCGGCGACAAGGACAAATACACCGACAAGCAAAAGCGCAAGGCCGAACATATCGAGGAAAGCTACGAGCACAAAGGCGTGCCGAAAGACCAGGCCGAGGCGCGGGCCTGGGCCACCGTCAACAAGCAGTCCGGGGGTGGTGAGAAAAAAGGAGGCTCGGGGCAAACGACATCCTCCAGCGAAAAGAAGACTGCCCGTTCGGACTCTGCCAAACGTGCAGCGAAGTCACGCCAGGGTCATTCCCGCAAATCAGGCAGTTCCCTGGAAACCCAGAGTAAGCAAAGCCTGATGAAAGAAGCGCGTAGTAAAGACATCAAGGGGCGCTCCACCATGACCAAGGCGCAATTGGTGGAAGCGCTCGCGCAGGCATGACGCAAGCCCTCCGCCACCCGCGGAATGGCGTCAATCCTCGGCCGGGCGCGATCCCCGTGGGAGATGGCCCATCCCTTCGGGCTGCGCTGTCGCTTGGAGAACTGAATTCGCAAGCAGTCCGCGTACCCTGTGGGAGCGGCTTCAGCCGCGAAGAATCCAACACGGTGCATGGCACCGGCTGCGCCGGTGTTCGCGGCTAAAGCCGCTCCCACACCGACCGTGCAGGCTTCAGGATCTTTGAGCGAGGCTATGGCCTTAACAGGAATGGCGCCAATCCTCGGTCGGGCACGATCCCCGTGGGAGATGGCCCAGCCCTTCGGGCTGCGCTGTCGCTTGAAGAACTGAATTCGCAAGCAGTCCGCGTACCCTGTGGGAGCGGCTTCAGCCGCGAAGAATCCAACACGGTGCATGGCACCGGCTGCGCCGGTGTTCGCGGCTAAAGCCGCTCCCACACCGACCGTGCAGGCTTCAGGATCTTTGAGCGAGGCTATGGCCTTAACAGGAATGGCGCCAATCCTCGGCCGGGCGCGATCCCCGTGGGAGATGGCCCAGCCCTTCGGGCTGCGCTGTCGCTTGGAGAACTGAATTCGCAAGCAGTCCGCGTACCCTGTGGGAGCGGCTTCAGCCGCGAAGAATCCAACACGGTGCATGGCACCGGCTGCGCCGGTGTTCGCGGCTAAAGCCGCTCCCACACCGACCGTGCAGGCTTCAGGATCTTTGAGCGAGGCTATGGCCTTAACAGGAATGGCGCCAATCCTCGGTCGGGCACGATCCCCGTGGGAGATGGCCCAGCCCTTCGGGCTGCGCTGTCGCTTGGAGAACTGAATTCGCAAGCAGTCCGCGTACCCTGTGGGAGCGGCTTCAGCCGCGAAGAATCCAAAACGGTGCATGGCACCGGCTGCGCCGGTGTTCGCGGCTAAAGCCGCTCCCACACCGACCGTGCAGGCTTCAGGATCTTTGAGCGAGGCTATGGCCTTAACAGGAATGGCGCCAATCCTCGGCCGGACGCGCGCCAGCGAAGCAGGCATCGTGGTGCATGACACCGGCTACGCCGGTCAGTTGTTCCTACCCGGACCGCGTCGCATTCAAGGCCCACGGAACATCATCAGCATCAACCATTCCCGGCTATATCCGCCACGCCAGCATCAAGGCAACTGTTGCGGGACGCACATACGAATTCCGCCTCGGCGCGTGTCGGGTAGTTGAGGGTCAGGCGCAGCTTCTCTTGTGTGTCATAAAGGTCATACCCCTCCCCTAACGTCGCGGAAAAGCCAAGACTGCGAGGGTAAATCTCTTTCTTGAGCGGCACAGCGGGAACCACAACAAAGCGCGTCTGCATGATCATCCCCCTCCCGGCAGTTTCTTAGTATTAGTACCGTTACAAGAAAGCATCAAGTTGGCTCATGAAAAAGCAACCGCAACATATCTAAGGCCGAGCAGTATCAGAAGGCGAACGAGTTCATTACTCTCGCCGTGATAATTACGCAAAAACCCAACAGGCAAACGACCCCGATGCCATAAAACACGGTACGCCAGGGCTGCAGCTCTGCCAGATAGGCCCATGTGTGCAGGACCCTGGCAAGGGTGAACACGATGCTCAGCCCGGCGTTGGGCCCCTCCGCTGTACCTAGGGCAATGGCCAGCCCGCAGAGGGCGAAGAATACCGGGATATTTTCCAGATCGTTGGCCCATACCCTGGCGCCGCGAGCTACCTCCGGCCGCTCCGCTACCTGCGCAGGTCGCTTGAAGACAGCGGCATCCTCCGGATTGGTGAAAGCCACGAAGCGCAAGCGGTAAAAACCCTGGTAACAGGAGACCATGAACATCTTGAAGAACAGCACGACCACACACAGCGCGTATACAGCCAAGGCGTTGCTCATGGCTGGCGCTCCCCGGCAACGCCCCTGACCACAAAGTGAATCAGCCGCCCCAGCAACGCCAGCGCACAGATACGCATGCCCATCGTCCTCTCCTGAGTAGGGTTTTTCGGCACGGTAGTGGTAGGGTTGGCTGCGCTCAATGACCTGTGAGGTCATGGACGCTGTACTCAAGGACGGTCAGGGTCAACGCATGAGTCATCATCCATTCCATCGCAAAAGCCCCGCACCGAGCACATCGGCGGGCCAGCAACTGCGCCACCTGCGCCAGCAGGCCGGGCTCAGCCAGCTTGAACTTTCGCTGCTGGCCGGGCTATCACAGCGTCATCTGAGCTGCGTGGAGACAGGGCGCGCCAACGCCAGCCCCGGCACACTGCATGCCCTGCTTTCGGCCCTTGGCGCCCCACTGGAGCACTGCAACGAAGTGTTCGTCGCGGCCGGGTACGCCCCCCGCTACGCAGCCTCGCCGCTCGATGCCCCCGAACTGGCCTTGGTGCATGCCGCCATCGAGCACATCCTGCAGGCAAACAACCCGGCGCCTGCAATCGTCATCGACAGCAACTGGAACGTCATCGCCGCAAATGCCAGCACCGGCTTGCTGTTGGCGATGGCGGGCATTGCCGCACAGGCGGCGTCAGGCCTCAACCTGTTGGAAACACTGCTTCAACCCGGCGGCCTGGGTGACCATTTGGCCAATGCAGCGGAGATCCGCGCCGTTGCCTGGCAACGTGCGTCCAGGGAAGCCGCCGGCAACCCGGCGCTGGCAAGGCGCCTGCGCGACCTGCCAGCCCCACGCAACCCCACCCAGGCGACGAGTGCCACGCCGGTGTTGCTGACCCGTGTGAACACCCCGGACGGCGAGCTGAGGTTTCTGTCCACCTTCACCACCTTCGGCATGCCACTGGACATCACCGTGGAATCGCTGCGCATCGAGCACCTGATTCCTGCCGACCCGCTGACGCGGCAAAGGATGCTGGCGGCGTTCGAACAGGGCCATTCGCCGAGTCGGCCTCATCGTTGATTTAGCGGGCACCTTTGGGGAGCAACTGTCTTGCTCAAAATTGAAAAGCACATGCGGTCACGCGAGCCTTGTTCCCTGTGCGAAAGCGCAGCCCAAAGGTCTGGTCGATCTTCTATGGGAGTTACCTGTCAGCAGACACTGGCTGCTTCAGCAGCAACACATAGGCCATCGCCGCCACCGCCGCGACCGCCGCACTGATCAGGAACGCCGAAGCAAACGACCCGGTCTGCTGAATGCTGAACCCCGTCACGATCGGTGCCACCGAACCCGCAAGGTAACCGCCGAAGTTCTGGATGGAGCCAAACGAGGCTACACGCCGGCTATCCACGACGGTGTTGGCAATCATCCAGGCGGTGGAACTGGCCATGTTCACGCTGAACAACGCGCAGCACAGCAGGGCCACGCTGAGCATGAAGCCGCTGCCGAACGATAGCGGCACGGTGAAAGCCGCCGCCGCGAACAGTGCACTCACCACTACCCGCTTGCGACTACCCAGCACGCTGGCGCCGTTCCTCACCAGGCGGTCGCACACACGGCCCGCGACAATGGTGCCAAGGGCGCCAAAAACGTAGGCCAGGGACACCACCCAGGCCGTCTTGTACAAGCTCAACCCGTGCTCACGTTCGAAGTAGCCCGGCAACCAGGTCAGGTGCAGCCACAGCATGTAGATCACCCCCATGAAGCCCAGTACAGCGCCCCAGGTGCTCTTGTGCCGGAACAGCTCGGCCCATGCCGCCAGTTGTGCCTTCATGCTCGGCCTGGCCGTTGCCACCGCCTGTTTTTGCGCCTGGGCCGCCAGCAGGCGCTCACGCTCCTCGGCAGGCAACTCGGCCAGGTAACGTTCCTTGCTTTTATAGAAGGCAAACCAGCACGCGGCGACCAGAATGCCGAACACCCCAGTGACGATGAACATGCCTCGCCAGCCCCAGGTGACCATCAGCAGCGTCAGCAGCGGCGGCGCAATGCACGGCCCGATGCAGGTCGATGACAGCACGATGCCGGTCGGCGTGCCGCGTTTCTCGGCCGCGAACCACTCCGCCAGCGCTTTGGCCGCCGACGGGAACATCGGTGCCTCGCCAATCCCCAGCACCACCCTCAGCCCGATGAACGCGGAAAAACTGTTGATCAGGCCGGTGGCTGTCTGCGCCACCGACCAGCCCAGAAGCGCCGCCCCCAGCGAGATCTTGCTGCCCAGCCGGTCGATGATCATGCCCAGCGGCAACTGGGAAAAGGCATAGGCCAGGGAAAACGCCGACAACAGAATGCCCATCTGCGACGGCGTGATCGCCATGTCTCGCTGGATCGAAGTGTTGGCGATCGACAGCGCGCTGCGGTCGACGTAGTTGATGATGCCGATCACCAGCAGCAGGCTGACGGTGATGACCTGGTACTTCCTGAGCGGGTTCGAGCTCGCGGTCGCTTCAGGCTCGCGGCCAAGCTCGGCTTGCGCATATTTGGTAGTCATGGGCGTTCACTTTTGTTGTTATTGGTTGAACAGCGGATCAGCGAATTACAGGGATGCCTCAAGCAGCCACTGGTAGTCTTCGGCAGATGCCTCACGTGGGTTGGTGCGGTGGCTGTGATCGGCCAGCGCGCCCTGGATGATGCGCGGGAACAGCTCTTCGCTGACGCCCAGCTCGCGCAGGCCGGTCGGCAGGCCCAGCGCGCGAGTCATCTGGCGGATGGCGTCTTCGATCCGGCCTTCGTCAGCCAGCCCCATCGCCAGGGCAATGCGCTGCATCTTGTGCTCGTTCAACACCGTCTCGGCCTTGCGGTTGAAGGTGATGACGGCGGGCAGGAAGATCGCGTTGAGGGTGCCATGGTGCAGCCGTGGGTTGATACCGCCCAGCGCGTGGCTGAGGCTGTGCACGCAGCCCAGGCCCTTCTGGAATGCCAGGGCGCCTTGCAGCGAAGCACTCATCATGTTGATGCGGCCATCCAGGTTGCCGGGCTCGCGGGTGGCGGTTTCGATGAAGCGCCAGGCACGCCACAGGCCATCCAGGGCAATGCCATCGGCGGGCGGGTTGAACGCAGGTGCCATGAAGGTTTCCAGGCAATGGGCAATGGCGTCCATGCCGGTGGCGGCGGTGAGTTGCGCGGGCAGGCCAAGGGTCAGCGCCGGGTCGCAGATGGCGGCCTTGGGCACCACATGGGGCGAGATGACACCCACCTTGCGCCCGTCGTCGAGAATCAGGATGGCACCCCGCCCTACCTCGCTGCCGGTGCCCGCCGTGGTCGGTACGGCGATCACCGGTGCGGTTGCCGGTGTGATGCGGGCCAGGCCGCCCTCGATCACCGCAAAGCTTTTCAATGGACCGTCGTGCCTGGCACACACGGCCACACCTTTGGCCAGGTCGATCGCCGAGCCCCCACCAATGGCGATGATCCCGTCACAGCCACACTCCTGGAACATGGCCACCGCTTCACGCACGGCGTTCTCGTTCGGGTTGGGCGGCGTGCCGTCATAGATCGGCCATTGCGCGCTGCTGCCGCTGAACGTGCTCAAGGCCACATCGACGATACCGGCGGCACGCACGCCACGGTCGGTCACGATCAAAGGCCTGGTTATACCAACGCGCTCGCACTCGGC
The DNA here is from genome assembly GCF_022533585.1 of Pseudomonas sp. LS.1a. NCBI lineage: Bacteria > Pseudomonadati > Pseudomonadota > Gammaproteobacteria > Pseudomonadales > Pseudomonadaceae > Pseudomonas > Pseudomonas sp. LS.1a. The sequence continues at coordinate 2,325,261 of NZ_CP092827.1, read as the reverse complement.
AGGCAGATGCACAATGGCGCCGACATCGAACTGGATCTGAGTGATGTAGTTGATCAGGGACATAGGGCCTCAGCAGCCTCCTGGGGTTATTTTTATAGGCGGTTCAGCCGCACTGGATGCGACACCGTGCAGCGCCAGTATAGGAATGCGCGCCTGACCATGGTATTGAGAACAATCCATATCGGTATAACCCGGACGCATACCAGATGACCCCATCACTCAACTCGATCATGTCCAGGCTCCACGCTCGCCACCTGCGCCTGCTCATCGAGCTGGACGAGCACCGCTCGCTGCTCGGTGCGGCAAGCAGTGTCGGGCTTACCCAGCCCGGGGCGAGCAAGGCCTTGCAGGAAATCGAAACCACCTTCGGCACGGTGCTGTTCAACCGCACCAATCGCGGGCTGGAGCCCACGGCTGCCGGGCACTGCGCTATCCGCTACGCACGCGTGGTGCAAACGGACATTTCAAACCTGCGGCATGACCTGGATGCCATCCTGCGCGGGGTCGGCGGCCGGCTGGCGGTGGGGGCAATCATGGGCGCCGTGCCATTGCTGATGAGGGCGGTGTCGCAGCTGGCCAGCATCCAGCCGCAGATGTCGTTCGAAATCATTGAAGACACCAGCCAGTCGCTGCTGGCACAGATCGAAAGCGGTCGCCTGGACGTCGCCTTGTGCCGCACCAGCGTGAGCAATACCCCTCAGCTGTTTTCCAGCCGGTTTGTCCAGGACGAGACGCTGGCGGTCATTGCCAATATCGACCACCCGCTCAAGCACGCGCAAAACCTGAACCTTGCAGACCTGGCGGAGAGCCGCTGGATCGTGTACCGGGCCAACATGCCGATGCGGGTACAGCTCGAGCGCGAATTCCACGATGCCGGGCTGCGCTTCCCGCTGCACCTGGTGGAGACCACCTCGATCCTGGCGACCTTGTCGCTGCTGCAGAACAGCCCCGACTTCGTGGCACTGGTGTCGATCGACGTGGCTCGGCAATGTGCGATGAACCAACAGGTCCGCATTCTGCCCCTGACCATGGGTTCGGTCAGCGACCCGTATGAGCTGGTCACCCGCAAGGGCAGCCAGGCGACACCGGCCATGGACAAGCTCGCCGAACTGCTGCTGTCGCATGGCGCACACCACAACGACAGCTGATCGTGTTGCCAGACAGAAGACCTAGAGCACCATGAGCCGCGGACTTGTTGCCGATGCCCGCTGGCGTTGATTTGGTGCGCAGAAGTGGTCAGCTCAAGATAGGTCACTCACTCCTTTGACACACATCAAGTCGCCGGGCCGGGTTCGCGAGACGATGGCTGCCAGCAAGGAACGAATCGACAACCGCCAGGCGCATCGTGCTCAAGGCATCGCCATCGATCACCGTGCGCGGCTTTGGATAAGGAACCCCACATGAGCCCGCTGAACCACGTACTGGTAGCCACCGACCTGTCCACCTCTGCCCGCAACGCGGCAGAGCGCGCTGCGCACTTGTGCAAGGCGCAACAAGCATCACTGGACCTGCTATACGTTGCCAACCCGGCCCCCTTCGAGCGCCTGAAGCAACTGGTGGCACCTGATGACGATCTGCTGAAGCGTGTACTGGATACCGCTGGTGAAAAAATTCGCGCACTGGCTGCAATGCTGTTCCAGCGCTACGACATCGCCGCTGGCGTGCAAGTCGCGCACGGCTCGGTGACCACGGAGATCACCCGCGTGGTGCAGGATAAACGCAACGACCTGCTGGTGTGTGGGGCAAAGGGCCAGAGCGTGGCGAGGCGCCTGCTGCTGGGCTCCACTGTGCAGAAAATGCTGAACCACATGCCCTGCCCTTTGCTGGTGGTCAAGCAGGCACCTCGCGATGCGTACCGCACCTTGCTGGTTGCAGTTGATTTTTCGTCTTCGTCACTGCGCGCCATCAAACTGGCAAAAGCCATTGCCCCACAGGCCGAGATCATTTTGCTGCATGTGTACGAGGCGCCGTTCGAAGGCAGCATGCGCTTCGCCAACATCGATCACGACACCCTGATGCACTATCGCAATGTCATCCGCAAAGATGCGGTGAAACAACTCGCAGTCTTGAGCGAAATCGCCGGAGTGGCCGATGCTCGGCAAATCGTGGTGCACGGTGACCCTGGCTGGCAGATTGCCGAGCAGGAACAAGCGCTGGAATGCGACCTGATCGTGGTCGGCAAGCAAGGGGAAAGTGCGCTTGAAGAGCTGCTGATTGGCAGCGTCACCAAGCATGTGCTGAACGAGTCCCAGTGCGATGTGCTGGTGTCGCCATAGGGTCGATTGATGGGGAGGACGCTTGTGTGTCCTGCACCGAAGCCCGCGCTATCCACCGCGGCGCCTGCTTCGCGGTTAAACCCGCTCCCACAGGGATCGCGCCAGCGTTCAGGTTGTGAGCAAGGCCGTTGCGTCCCCAGGTCTTTTCTGGCCTCAAGCAGCACACAAACCTGTGGGAGCGGGATCACCCGCGAACACGGGCGAAGCCCGTGCCATCCTCCGCAACACCTGCTTGCGGAACCTGTAGCATAACTCCCCGGCCAACAGCGGGTGCTCTGCGCAAGGCGTTTCATCGATTGCGCTGATGATTACTATCGAGCCCCCCGCCTGTTGGCCCGGCAAAACCACCCCCTATAATCGCCAGCACATTTCCCCCGCTCCTGCGCCTGCCTCAGGCGACATCCCTCTCTTGGAATCCAATACCATGCCAAGTGCCAGTCAGGCCCCTCGCGGCCGCCCCGAACATGATCAACAGAGTGTCAGCCAACAGTGGCTGGCCATTCTCTCCGTCGCCGTCGGTGCCTTCGCCCTGGTGACCAGCGAGTTTCTGCCGGTGGGCGTACTCAACGATGTCGCCAGCGACCTCGGCATAAGTGCAGGCCACGCCGGCCTGATGGTTACCCTGCCCGGCATCATGGCCGCCCTCGCCGCCCCATTGCTGTCGGTGGGCATTGGCGCCCTGGACCGTCGCTACCTGCTGATCGGCTTGACGCTGATCATGATCATCGCCAACGCGGTGGTGGCCTACGCCAGTGACTTCAGCCTGCTGCTGTTCGGCCGCGTACTGCTGGGCGTGAGTATCGGCGGTTTCTGGGCCACGGCCATTGCCCTCAGCGGCCGCCTGGCGCCCAAGGGCGTGGGCGTAGCCCAGGCTACCTCGATCATCATGGTCGGTGTAACCCTGGCCACCGTGCTGGGCGTGCCGGTAGGCACCTGGTTGAGTGGCCTGATGGGCTGGCGCATGACCTTCCTGGTAACCGCGCTACTGGGCGTACCGGTGCTGCTGGCGCAGATCCTGTTGCTACCGCGGCTCAACCCGGACAAGGCCATTCGCATCAGCGACCTGCCGGCCCTGTTCATCAACCCACAAGCGCGGGTTGGCCTGATCGCCGTGTTGCTGATCGGCCTGGCGCACTTTGCCGCTTACACCTATGTCGCCCCGTTCTTCAAACAAAGCTCCGGCTTCGATGGGCCGACCATTGGCTCGTTGCTGCTGCTCTATGGTGTGGCCGGGGTATTCGGCAACATCTTCGCCGGTTTCGCCGCCAACCGCAGCGTACGTCACACTCTGCTGCTGGTCGCACTGATGATCGGCACCAGCACCGCCCTGTTCCCCCACTTCGCCACCGGCATGACCGGTGCCGCAATGTTGATCGGGTTGTGGGGCTTCGCCTTCGGTGCGTTCCCGGCCTGCGCCAGTATCTGGATGTTCGTCGTCGCGCCCAAGGATGTCGAACGTGGCATGCCGCTGTTCGTCGCCATGTTCCAGGTGATCATTGCGCTGGGTTCGTTCTTCGGCGGGCGGATCGTCGACCAGTTGGGCAGCTCGGTACTGTTGAGTCTGGCCACGGCCCTGGTGGGCTGCGGTTTCGCTACGGTGCTGGTGCTGGGGCGCAACGTCAGCAACAGCCTGGCGGCACAATCTGCCTGAGCAGGGCGCAGGCTGATTTTTTACGCTCTTTTTACGGCTGAGCCGACAGCCAGAAGGAATACTGGGCGCGCGATGCTCAAGGATGGCATGCATTTCAACCCGCCAGTCCAGAGAAGCCTTTCGTGAGCCAGTCCACCGTCATCGCAAACCAATCCCTTCCCGGCAAGTCCAACCCCATCGGCATGCTCGTCGCCGCTGTCGGCGTGGTGTATGGCGACATCGGCACCAGCCCGCTGTACACCCTCAAGGAAGTGTTCGCCGGGCACTACGGCGTGCAGGCCAATACCGCCGGTGTACTGGGCGTGCTGTCCCTGGTGTTCTGGTCGTTGCTGTGGGTGGTGTCGCTGAAGTACGTACTGTTCATCCTGCGTGCCGACAACCAGGGCGAGGGTGGCATCATGGCCCTGACCGCCTTGGCGCATCGGGCGGCGGCGCCCTACCAGCGGCTGGGCAGGATACTGGTGCTGCTCGGCCTGTTCGGCGCCGCGCTGTTCTACGGCGACAGCATGATCACGCCGGCGATTTCCGTGCTATCGGCCGTCGAGGGGCTGCAACTGGCCTTCGACGGTATCGAACACTGGGTGGTGCCGCTGTCGGTGGTGGTGCTGGTGGCGCTGTTCCTGATCCAGAAGCACGGCACCGCGCGCATCGGCATCCTCTTCGGGCCGATCATGGTGCTGTGGTTCATCGTGCTGGGTGCACTGGGCCTGCACGGCATCGTCCAGCGCCCGGAAGTGCTGCAGGCGCTCAATCCGCTCTGGGCGGTGAAGTTCTTCCTGCTGCACCCGGGCATGGGGGTGGCGATTCTGGGCGCGGTGGTGCTGGCCCTGACCGGCGCCGAAGCACTCTACGCCGATATGGGGCACTTCGGCCGCAAACCCATTGCCCGGGCCTGGTTCATGCTGGTGCTGCCCGGCCTGGTGCTGAACTACTTCGGCCAGGGCGCCTTGATCCTCGGCGACCCGCAGGCAGTGCGCAACCCGTTTTATCTGCTGGCGCCCGAATGGGCCCTGCTGCCCATGGTCGGGCTGGCCACCCTGGCCACCATCATCGCGTCCCAGGCCGTGATCTCCGGTGCGTTCTCGCTGACGCACCAGGCCATCCAGCTGGGGTACATACCGCGCATGTTCATCCAGCACACCTCCAGTGAGGAGCAGGGGCAGATCTACATCGGCATGGTGAACTGGGCGCTGATGGTCGGCGTGGTGCTGCTGGTGGTCGGCTTCGAGTCGTCCGGGGCGCTTGCGGCAGCCTATGGTGTAGCCGTGACCGGGACCATGCTGATCACCACGCTGCTGGCCTCGGCAGTGGTGCTGTTGTTGTGGAAGGCACCACGCTGGCTGGCAGTGCCGATGCTGCTGGCGTTCCTGCTGGTCGACAGCCTGTATTTTGCCGCCAATGCGCCGAAGATCCTCCAGGGCGGTGCATTTCCGGTGATTGCGGGCCTGGCGCTGTTCGTCCTGATGACCACCTGGAAGCGCGGACGAAGGATCATCGTCGAGCGACTGGACGAGAGTTCGCTGCCGCTGGACCTGTTCATCAACAGCCTCAAGGCCCAGCCGCCTCACCGCGTGGGCGGTACTGCGGTGTTCCTGTCCGCCAGGCCCGAGGCGGTGCCTCACGCCTTGCTGCACAACCTGCTGCATAACCAGGTACTGCATGAGCAGGTGGTGCTGTTGACCGTCGTGTTCGAGGATGAGCCACGAGTCAGCGCTGGCAAGCGCTTTGAGATCGAGGCGTTTGGTGACGGTTTCTTCCGCGTGAACCTGCATTTCGGTTTCATGGAGGAACCCGACGTGCCGTTGGCGTTAAGCCGCTGCCAGCGTGCGGACCTGGAGTTCGGCCCCATGCGCACAACCTATTTTCTCAGCCGGGAGACGGTCATTGCAGGCAAGCAGATGGGCATGGCCCGCTGGCGGGAGCACCTGTTTGCCTTCCTGCTGAAGAATGCCAACAGCAACCTCAAATACTTCCAGCTGCCGCTGAACCGGGTGATCGAGCTTGGCACTCAGGTCGAGATCTGAGCAGTCGGGGCAGTACCCAGCGGAACTTGAAGGGTAACCTCATGTCCTATCCGCACCCAAGCTCCCCCTGCGCCTTCTGGAGGCGAACAAACATGAAAAAAACCCTGGTAGCCGTCTTTACTTGTGCCCTGGCGCTCGGCGCAACGGCATTGTTGCCTGCCAATGTCTCGCCGATCGGCTCCGCGTATGCCAAAGGTGGTGGCAACGGCGGTGGGCAGGGTGGCGGCAAGGGTGGCATCAACGGCAATGGCGCCGGTTATGAGAGTGACCATGCCGGCAAGGCCACGCGCAACCATGGCGAGAGCGGTAATCACTATGGCAGCTTGCGCAACGATGACAACGGCCGTGGTACTACCCAGTCTGGCATTGCCCATTCCAAGGAGCACAACAAGGCCGGGCGCTCCTCTTCGAAGCATGATCGATAACTGAAAGCACGCCACTCCTGCAGGCACTGCACAATCCTCAAGGGCGGCGCTGAACCTGTGGGAGCGGCTTCAGCCGCGAAGCATCCAACGCGGTGCATGGCACCGGCTGCGCCGGTGTTCGCGGCTAAAGCCGCTCCCACAGGGTCCCTGCTAACTCAATGAGTTATGTGCAGTTCTATGAGAACGGGCATGGCGCATTCCTTCGGCTGGGGAAGCCCTTGTAAAGACAACTGCTCCCCCAACAGCCTGATGCCCACCTGACCTCAAACCCTGAACCGCCCCACCAACGCCGTCATCTCCCCCACCAACCGCGACAACGCCTTGCTCGCCTCACTGGTCTGCTGCGCCCCCGCTGCCGAGGATGTCGACAGCTCGCGAATGTTCAGCAGGTTGCGGTCCACCTCTCGCGCCACCTGGGCCTGCTCTTCGGCTGCGCTGGCAATCACCAGGTTACGCTCGTTGATCTCGCCGATCGCACTGTAGATCCCCTCCAGCACCTGCCCCGAGGCCAGGGTCACGTCCAGCGTCGACTGGGCGCGGCTGGTACTGGTCTGCATCGAGGCCACGGCCGCTTCGGTGCCCGCCTGCACACGCCCGATCATCTGCTCGATTTCCTGGGTCGACTGTTGCGTGCGGTAGGCCAGCGTACGCACCTCATCCGCCACCACCGCAAAGCCGCGCCCGGCCTCGCCCGCGCGGGCTGCCTCGATGGCGGCATTGAGCGCCAGCAGGTTGGTTTGCTCGGACACCGAGCGAATCACCTCCAGCACCTTGCCGATATCCCGCACCTGCCCGACCAGTTGCTCCAGATGCGCGCTGCTGGCCTGGATCTCACGCGTCATGGCCTCGGTGCCGTCGATGTTGTCGCTGACTTGCCGGCGGCTTTGCGCTGCCAGCTGGTTGGATTCGCTGGTGGTCTGCGAGGTGGTGATGGCGTTGCGCGCAACCTCCTCCACGGCTGTGGTCATCTCGGTGACAGCGGTGGCGGCCTGCTCCAGTTCCTGGCCCTGCTGGCGCAGGTTGTTGGCGCTTTCCTCGGTGACCGCATTCAGCGCCGTGGCGGCTGCATCCAGTTGCCCGGCACAGCTGCTGATCTGCACCAGGGTGTCGCGCTGGCTCTGCTGCATGCGCTCAAGCTCATGGAACAGCTGGCCGATCTCGTTGCTGCCCTGCCCCTGCACCGGCACGCTCAGGTCGCCGCCGGCAATGCGCTGGAAGTGCCGACCGGCTTCGCGCAGCGGGTGCAGCACGCGCTGGGCAATAAAGGCCCAGCACAGCGCCGCCAGTAACAGCGTCACGCCCAGCAGCGCCAGGCTCAGCAGCTGCGCGCGCGCCAGGCGCCGGTCGGATTCCAGCATGATCTGCTGGCCGCGCTCACTCAACGCGCCGACCAGTTGCTGGCGCAGCGCCTGCAACCGGCCCATGGCGTTGCCGGCGTCGGTGTTGACCTTGAAATACTGCTCAAGCGAACGTTGACGGGTTGCCTCACGCTGCCCGGCGACTGCCTTGGCGTACTCGCCATAGGTGGCCTGCAGCGCGGTTGCCAGTGCGTGCAGTACAGGCTCGCGGGCGTTTTCGACAAACTCGTCCACCAGCTTCTGGCTCTTGTCGTTCAGCTCGACCGACAGCGCCATGCGCTTGTTGGCACTTTCCTCATGGCCACCCAGTTGCTCGATGAAGCCCGAGGACACATTGGCGCTGGCGCGAATCGCCATCAGCAACGCATTGTTCAACCGGTCCGACTGGTGCGCGGTCTGGTCCAGTTCGGTGATCTGCTGGTCGCTACCCACCGCTGCACGCCAGGCACTGACGGTGGAAAACAGCAGGGTCAGACTGAACAGCGACAACACCCAGAACATTCCGGTGCGGATCTTCAGGTTGGCAAGCATGCGGGCAGTACTCCTTGTTGGCACCACTTCTGGTCGATGATTCGATGGTGGGTGTGCTGCTATCGGAGGTACTGACGCAGGCTTGAGGCGCCGGAATGCGGTTTTGGGCGGTAACCGAACAGATGTTGCCAGGGCAAAGGGCGGGGAACAGGCAACAAATTGCCCAAGCGGGAACTTCAACGCTCCACTTCGGTCGATAGCATCCCCTTGCCCTCCAGCCAGGGGTTTGCCCAAGCCCTGCCGAGTCTACCGCCGATGCCCAGCACACCTGTTCTGTCCGCCTTGCTCCTGTTGTTCAGCGCAATCACGGCACCAGGCGCACTGGCCGGCGAGCGCTCCGCGCCGGCACGCAGCAACCATGCCTCGACCGTGCTGATCGAAACCGCCTCGCAACAGTATGCCGACGGCCAACTGGACCAGGCGGCAGCCACCCTGGAGCGCGCGCTGCACATTCAGCCGAACAACCCGGCAACCCTGCACTACCTTGGCGTCCTGCGCCTTCAGCAAGGGTTGTACGAACAGGCCGAAACCCTGGCGCAGCGCTCCAACCTGCGTGTTGGCAACAATCACGCACTACGCAGCCGCAACCTGCAGCTGATAGAAGCCGCGCACAAGGCCCAGGGCGACGGCGTGCTGCCGACGGCTGCGTACTGAGGGCGGTCAGACGCTGCGCGTCAGGCCACCATCGACCTTGATGTTCTGCCCGGTGATATAGGCAGCCCCGTCGCTGGCCAGGAATGCAATGGTGGCGGCAATTTCCTCGCTGGTGCCATAGCGCCTGAGCGGTACGCTGTCGCGCCGCTGCTCAGTGGCCGGCAGGCTGTCGATCCAGCCAGGCAATACGTTGTTGATGCGCACGTTGTCCACGGCATAGGTGTCGGCGAAGATCTTGCTGAACGCCGCCAGGCCCGAGCGGAACACCGCCGATGTGGGGAACATTTCGTTGGGTTCGAATGCCCAGGCGGTAGAGATGTTGATGATCACTCCCCCCTTCTGCCGTTGCATGACTGGCGTCACCAGGCGTGCCGGGCGGATAACATTGAGCAGGTACGTGTCCATGCCCTTGTGCCAGTCTTCGTCGCTGATCTCCAGGATCGGCGCGCGCGGGCCGTGGCCGGCGCTGTTGACCAGCACATCGACGCGCCCCCACTTCCCGACCACGGCATCCACCAGGCGCTGCAAGTCCTCGACCGACTGGTTGCTGCCGGTAACACCGATACCACCCAGCTCCTTGGCCAGTGCTTCGCCCTTGCCCGAGGACGACAGGATGCCGACCTTGAAGCCGTCGGCAGCCAGGCGACGTGCCGCTGCTGCGCCCATGCCGCTGCCACCGGCGGTGATGATTGCTACCTTTTGCACAGACATATTGCCTCCTTCGGCGATGGAACCCTGTGTTTGCAAGTGCATTCACACTAGCAGCCACACAGGTGCGCAGGGAGGCAGCCGGACTTCGTCTAGCCAGTAGTTTTTCTTTCGTCAGCCTGAGCCTTGAGCCACGCCCTGACGATTTGCAGGGCCGCTGGCGGCTGCCCCTTGCGCGGCCATACCAGGTAGAACGCCTTGTCCAGCCGCAGTTGCTGGGGGAACACCTGCACCAGCCGGCCGGCGGCGATATCGTTGCTGACGAAGGCATGGCTGGCCAATGTAATGCCCTGCCCGCCTATGGCAGCTTCGATGGCCAGCGAGGTCTGGTTGAAGCGCACGGTCTTCGCCGTGGGCGTCGGGTGGCCAGGGAACACCGCAGCGCAGAACTGCGGCCAGAAGTTGTGCGCATCGTGCAATGCCACATAACGCTGCAAGGCGGCAAAACCCTCAGGCCAGCCCACGTCTGCCAACAACGCCGGGCTCGCCACCGCGACCACCGGCGGCTCCATCAGCAACTCGGCGTTCAGCCCGGCACCGAACGGCGGCTGGCCATAACGCACGGCCAGGTCCACACCATCGGTATGAAAATGCGAAAGCCGGTCGGTGGCCAGCACCCGCAAGTCAATCTCGGGGTTGTGCTCGGCAAAGTGCCCCAGCTTGGGGATCAGCCATTTCGAAGCAAAGGTTGGCGTTACGCTGACCGTGAGATGGGAGGGCGCCGGACGCAACAGCCGCGTGGCCTCGTCGATCATCGCCAAGGCACTGCGCACGCTGGTGCTGTAGGCATGCCCGGCATCGGTCAGGCCTAGGCCGCGCGGCAAACGCTCGAACAGGCGAACCTCCAGACCGGCCTCCAGCCCACGAATCTGCTGGGCAACGGCGGCTTGGGTGACGCCGAGCTCCTCGGCGGCCAGGCGGAAGTTCAAGTGACGCGCCACCACTTCGAACACCCGTAACGCATTGAGTGAGGGCAACCCGGGAAAACCTGCAGGCATGGCGATGATTTTTCTATTGGCTGCTCGGCAGCATTGCGCCGAGGCTATCCTCATCGGCCGAGGAAGTCGATGCTTTGTCGGCGGACAGAGCCCAAAGGAGTTGGCATGCCCGCCATCAATGCATTCCGCCACTACGGCCTGCTCGACCTGTCTTGGACACAACGGCCGTTGCGGCTGACCGCGCTTGCCGAGCAGGTGCTCGCTGGGCAGGCGCACTGGCTTGACCACAACCCTGCGCAGCGCTGGGTGAAGTGCTTATCGATGCCGCGGACAGGCCCTGGGTGGTCAGCGAACAAGGCTAGGTGTGGCAGCGCAAATAGCCCGCTCAAGCCTGATCAGGTAACGCGGTGGATGGCACCGGCGTTGCCGGTGTTCGCGGGCATGCCCGCTCCCACAGGAACCGAGGGTACCCGAAACCTGCACCATACCTGTGGGAGCGGCTTTAGCCGCGAACACCGGCGCAGCCGGTGCCATGCACCGCGTTGGATTCTTCGCGGCTAAAGCCGCTCCCACAGGGTACGCGGACTGCTTGCGATTTCAGTTATCTACGCGACAGCGCAGCCCAAAGGGCTGGGCCATCTCCCACAGGGACTGCGCTAGCTTTTAGAGCTTGAGCAAGACCGTTGCGCCTACAGGGCCGATGTTGCAATCGCCTTCGCCGCTTGCGCCAAACGTTGCGTAGCCAGCCGGATTTCATCCATGTCCAGCGAGGCAAACCCCAGGCGCAAGGCATTTTCCGCATGACCGAACGGCGAAAACTGCCGGCCACTGCGTACCACCAGGTCCAACGCCAGCGCTTTGCCAACCAGTTGGTCCACATCGATCGAGTCGGCAAACCTCACCCACAGCGCCAGCCCGCCTTCCGGTGCCTTTACAGCTACCTGCTCGCCAAAGGCATCGCGCAAGCAAGCCAACAGGGTCTCCCGACGCTGACGATACTCCCGCGCAACCCGACGCAAGTGCTTCTTCAGCTCGCCATCATTGATCAGGTCCGCCAGCATCTGCTGCATCACCGCATCGCCCTGCCCCAGGGTCAGCGTCGCCCTGCGCTCGAGCACCACGGCCACCTCCGCCGGCGCCACGATGAAACTGCAACGGAAGGTACTGCCCAAGGACTTGGACAATGAACCAATGTAGATCACATGCCGCTGCTGACGGTCGCTGGCCAGCGGCAGGTAAGGCCGCCCGGCAAAGTGGTACTCATGGTCGTAGTCTTCCTCGACCACGCAAAAGTCGTGCTGCCGCGCCAGCTCCAGCAACTGCTGCCGGCGCCCGGCAGGCAGGCTGACCGTGGTCGGGAACTGGTGATGGGGTGTGATGTACAGCATGCGCACCTTGTGCAGCCGGCACAGTGCATCGATCTGGTCGACCCGGCAGCCCTCGTCATCTAGGTCCACGGTGACCAGCCGGGCACCCAGCTGGCGGAAGATCTCCCACGCGGGCGGATAGCTCAAGCGCTCGACCAGCACAACGTCACCGGGCTTGAGCAGCACGCTGGCCACCAGGTACAGCGACATCTGCACGCCCTGGGTCAGGCAGATATGCTCGGCGCCAACGTTCAGGCTGCGATTGTGCCGCAGCATGTCGGCCAAGGCGCTGCGCAGGTAATGGCTGCTGCACGCGCTGCCATGGCGCACGGTGTTGGCGGTGAAGCTGTTGCGCAAGGCATTACGGTAATAGCGGTGCAGAACGGTCTGCGGCAGCAGGCGGTGGTCACAGGCGCCGTTGTCGAAAAACAGCGCACCCGGCCGATGCTGCTGCGCGGCAGCCTGTTCGTTGGCCGTGAAGTAGGCAACGGCAGGCTCCTCTGGCAGCACCAGGGCAAAGGGCCGCGCTGCATCGGGCTCGGGCAGGGTGCCAACTGCCAGTTGCCGACTGACGAAGGTGCCGCGGCGTTGCACGCTTTCCAGCCAGCCTTTGGTCTCGGCTTCCTCGTAGGCGAGGATCACCGTCTTGCGATTGACGTTCAGCAGTTGCGCCATTTCCCGCGTGCCGGGTAACGGCGTGCCGGGGCGCAGGCGGCCCTCGGTGATCGCGGCGACCAGGCCCTCGACAATCTGCCTGTACGAAGCCTGCGGCTGCGCCCCGTCGAGCTTGAGCAGCGGCTGCCATTTGCGAAGCTGGACCATGTGAATTAACCAAAACTGGAGGTTCTACTGGTCCTGGACTATAGCAACAATCGAACCTCCATTTGCCCCGAGGTGCTCATGCAAAACCGCCATGTCATTGAATTGTCGCCCTCGGGCAAAACCTTCGACGCCAGCCAGGAGTTGCTGCTCGATGCCATGCTCGCCAGCGGCCTGCCGGTACCCTTCTCCTGCCGCCGCGGCGCCTGTGGATCGTGCAAGGTCAAGGTGGTGTCGGGGCAGTATCGGGACAAGCAGCGGGCAGCAGACACGCCCGCGCCCTGCTACCCCCTGGCAGCCGACGAAATGTTGCTGTGCCAGAGCCACGCCTGCAGTGATATGTGCCTGGAAATTCCCGGCTGGTCCCTGGAAACCCCGGCACTGGAACTCCAGGCACAGGTCCGCGGCAAACGCGAACTGAGCGCCGATATCGTCGAACTGGTGCTGCAGCCTGCACAGCCATTGGTGGTACGGGCTGGCCAGTACGTACGCTTTCGGCTCGACAACGGCGACAGCCGCTGTTTTTCCATCGCCAACCTGCCCGCCCAGGACCAGGGGCAACTGGTGTTTCACATCCGCAAGGTCAGTGGCGGCCTGTTTACCGAACACCTGCTGCCAACCCTGCAAGCAGGTGACACCTTGAAGCTTGAAGGACCGGTGGGTGCCTGCACCTGGCAGCATGAGGACCAACGCCCCCTGGTGCTGTTCGCCACCGGTACAGGTTACGCCGGCATCAAGCCATTGCTGCTGACCGCCCTGGCAGGTGATGCCGAGGTCACGTTGTACTGGGGCGGCAGATCGAACGCAGACTTCTATGACCGTGAATTTCTCGACCAGGCCTGCCGTGCACACGCTCACTTTCACTGGCACCCGGTGCTGTCGGACCAGGCGCGGGTGCAGCAGGTGGCGCTGGCCCAGGCCCATCGCTGGGCCGACACCCAGGTCTATGCCTGCGGTAATGCCGCGATGATCAGCCAGGCTCGCGAGCAGTGCCTCGCGGCAGGCCTGCAGCCCCATCGCTTTGTCGCCGAGGCTTTCGTTGCCAGCGGCGCACTGGTGCCCGAGGCTTCAACGACCAACCCATTGCACCCGGTGCTGGAAAAAGTCGGCTCGCGCTACTCGCTGGACGGCATGCTCGCGGCCCGCGAGCAATCGGTACGGGCCGTGGCGGCGATCGCCAGCCAGCTACAAGTCGGGATGACCACTGCCCAGGCGCTGGAGATGGCCGCACAGACCTTGCAGGCGATGGGCGCATCGCACACCTGGCACCCGACCTACATCCGTTTTGGCGACGACACCGTGCGCACGCCGCGCCAAGGTATTGATCTGCAACGCGTATTACGTACCACGGATATCGTCGTGGTCGATGTCGGCCCGGTATGGGATGGCTATGAAGGCGACTATGGCGACACCTTCGTGTTTGGCCAGCACGACCTGCACCACGCCTGCGTCAAGGCACTGCATGAAGTGTTCGACGAAACCCGCCAGGCCTGGGGGCGTGGCCTGACCGGGCGCGAGCTGTATGACTTCGCCGAGCGCAGTGCCCAGGCGAAAGGCTGGCAGCTGGAACGCAACCTGGCTGGGCATCGCATCGCCGACTTCCCGCATGTACTGTATGGGCAGGACAAACTGGCCGAGGTGGAAATCGTCCCGAGCGAGGTGGTGTGGGTGCTGGAGATTCAGTTGTGCCACCCTACCGAGCCGGTCGGAGCGTTTTTCGAGGATATCCTGATCGGCGAGGCCAGGCCGGTCGTGGCTACGGCAGCTTGAAACGACCGTCAGGAAGCAAGGTGCGCGTCAATCAGGCGCGCGACCGCTTCGGCATGGCTATGGCCAAGGTCATGGCCGGCATCGGCAAACACCTGCAGGCTGGCGTTTGGTATCAACTGCATCAAGCACTCGCCAACAGCGACAGGGCTGATCGGGTCTGAACCTCCCCATAACAGCAGTACAGGCATGCGCAGCTCGCAGAGGCGCGCCGTCAGATCAGTGCGGTCATCGAGAAACCAGCGCGGCAGCTTGGGGTTCTCCGCTTCGAATTCTGCACGCCAGTCAGCAGCACCAAAGGCAGAAAGGTCCATGCCGCCTGAAGTCACGCTCAGGACCAGGTGCGTAATCAACGCTGGGCGCTCCAGCGCAAGGAGCACCGCAACCACCCCACCCATGGACTGCGCCACCAAGGCCGTGGGCCTGTCGACTTCGCCAAGGGCAAGGGCTGCGAGGTGCTGCAGGCAGGAAACATTCGGGTTGGCTGGTACGTTGCCGAAACCGGGCCAGCCCAGGTGCCGGACGATTGCTGGCGTACTCATCGCCGCGGCGGCCGGGTGCCAGAAGGCAACGTTGCCAGAGGCGCCGGGCAGGAAAAGGATCTTTTCCGGTGAAGTCGTCATGGCTCTCTCCTTGATCCAGTAACAGGCTAAAGTTGGCAACAGGACAATACCAGACACGGACGACTGCCATGCAAATACGCAAACTCACCCCTGACGACCTCACCCATGCCAGCGCCGTGTGCCTGGATGCCTTCATGCAGGCGGTCGCGCCCTCGCTGTCGGCACAAGGCATCGAAACCTTCACCAGGGTGGCCGCGCCCCTGGCGTTTGCCGAGCGCATGCAGGGCGACAACCTGATACTGGTGTGCATCGTGGACGGTGTCATCACGGGGTTGATCGAACTCAAGGAAGGCCGCCACGTGGCGATGCTGTTCATTGCACCAAGGTGCCAACGTCAAGGCATCGGCGCGCGCCTCATGAGCGCCGCGCTTGAGCATGCCAGGGCTGAAATCGTCACCGTCAGGGCATCGTTGTCTTCGGTGCCGGCCTACCAGCGCTACGGTTTCAACCTGGCAGGTGAAGTGGGCGAGTTCGCCGGACTGACCTACCAGCCGATGGAAATGCCCTTGCGGCCACGTGCTGCAGCCGCCTCAGGCGCCGAGTGAGTCCAGCACGCCTTGCAGCTTGCCCCGGGTGGTTTCCGTGCAGGCCTGCATGGGCTCGCGCAGCTCGTCAGCAATCAGGTCTTGCATCTGCAATGCTGCCTTGATCACGGCCGGGTTAGGCTCGGCAAAGGCCATTTTCATCCACGGCAGCAACTGGTAAAACGTCCCTCGCGCGGCTAGCCAGTCGCCATGGTCGACCTGCTGCAACATGCGCACGTACAGGTCAGCCCGCACATGCGCCGAAGCCGAAATGGCCCCCGCACCGCCCAGGCACAGGTTGTTGAAGATCTGAACGTCCTCACCGGCCAGCACCTGGGCGTGGCCGTCCTGGATCAGGGCCATGGTGGTCTCGCTATCACCGCTGCAGTCCTTCACCGCTGCAATGCGCGGGTGGCGCACGATGCGGCGCAGGGTTTCACGCTCGATGCGTACCCCGGTACGGTAGGGAATGTCGTAGACGATCACCGGCACGCTGGCGGCATCCGCCACGGTGCTGAAGAACGCCTCGATGCCGGCCTGCGAAGGCCGGATGTAGCACGGTGCAGGGACCAGAAGCCCGCCAATTTCACGCTGCTGGATTTCAGCCTGGAAGGCCAACAGTTCGCACAGGTTGTAACCCGACAGGCCCATCACCACCCTGCCCGGTTCCACCCAGGCCAGCACAGCGTCCAGCACGGCCAGTTGCTCGGCCTTGGACAGCGCCGCCGCTTCGCCCGTGGTGCCACATACCACAAAACCGGCGACACCCTCTTCGAGCAGCTTCTTCACCAGTTTTTCCAGGCCAGTAAAGTCGATTTCATTGGCGCGCAATGGCGTGACGAGGGCGACCCAGATACCACGGAAATTCGACATGCAAAAACTCCTGATGTTGACCGAAAGTCAGCGTCAGCAGGGCGAAGAGTGGAAGTGGTCTGGCAGGGATACCTGGCGCCTTCTGTCTCGTCAGCCCACCTGACGAGACAGCGCGCCTCGGTCAGATGAGCGGCTGTTTCTTGGATTTCTTGGCAACGGCAACGCACGCGCCTGCCTGGGCGATGAAGCCCGAAGCGGAAATGGCGTGGTTGGAGATGGACATGCAGGGAAGCCCGTTGCGTGGATATGGCTGGATAATGGGGCGGCGGCGTACCCGGTGTCAACACCGGGATAGCAAACCCGTTGGGGCTGCGCTGTCGCGTAGAGAACTGAATTCGCAAGCGATACGCGTACCCTGCGGGAGCGGCTTTAACCGCTCCCACAGGGCCCCCGCTCCTAAAGGTGACACATCTTCGTCAACGCCACTCGCTGTAGGGTTCCAGCGGTGTCACCGGCAGCGCCAGGTTGCCCCGCCACGGCTCGAACAGGTAGCGCAGGTAGAGCATGCCATGGCTAGGCGCATAGTCATCACTGTGCTGCCAGTCGAAGCCGGCGCCCAACACCCAATGGTCGCTCAGGCGCCGCTCGAACAGCCCACGCAGGCGGTAGCCCAGCCCGCTGCTGTCGCTGGCGTCGTTCATGGCGTCGAGGTTGGAGTCAACGTCATACTGCGCCAGTACCTTGCGGTTGACGTGCGCGTCCGGGTACAGGCGGCTGCGGCCGCTGTGGGCCTGGGACCAGCTGACGGAGCCTTCCAGCAGCACCGACCAGTCGTAGTTGCGCCAGGCATAACTGACCGGCACGCCAATCGATGTGTAGCGCTCCGGGCTGTAGTAGCCGCCCTGCCCCAGGCTGTAGCCACCCAGGTCCTTGTCGTGACGCCAGTGCATCAGCGTCAGGCCCACGCGCACACGCTCATCGGCTTTTTCCACCACGCGGTGGTAATAGCCGGCCATGGCCCGGGTGCGCTGGTTGTCGGCGACGTTCTCGCCATACAGCCAGTGGTGCCCCAGGCTGGCCCAGACCCCGTTATCACCGCCCTGGTCCCAGCTCAGGCCGAGCGTGGCGCCATTGGCCGTGACCCCACCCCAGCGCACGCCCGTCGGGCGGTCACGTACTCCCGCAAAGGATAACAGCGAGTTGCTCATCGGCCGTCGCGAAGCGGTCAGCGACCAGCCGACCTGGCCAAGGTCACCGTTGACCGTGGCGCCCCCCAACCAGTTGTTGATCGCGTAGCCCTGGGTGGTCCCCAGGTCGAAGGCCCAGCGCTTGCCCTGCCAACCCAGCGCCAGCACGCTACCGTCCGCCGTTTGCGAACCACCCTCGCACGCAGGGAGCGACTTCCCGTCAGCGGTGCGGCCCACAAACTGGCAGCTACCGAAGTCCGGGGTATAGCGCCTTTGGTCGTTCTGCTCGAATGAGCCCGCATCCATGCCGATGCGCTCCACCCGCGCAAAGGCAGTGCCGTCCTGCCAAGGGGTATCGACATGCAGCAAGGTCGACTGGGTACTCAGTTCAGATGTGCCCGGCGTACCATCGTCCTCGCGCCAACCGTAGTCGTGCATCAACGTCACATGGGTATTGCGCTGGCGATACAGTGCATCGACGTCGCTGCGCAGGCTGCGTGCCAGCCAGTCGTCGTCATCCTGCTCACGGCTGGCCAGCGTCAGTGCACGGTCATCCCGTGGCGACACGGCGGCACGCTCGAGCAACTGCGCATCTGCCATTGCTGCGGCGTAAAGGTCCAGCGCCCGTTGCGGGTCATCCTGCGCCACCAGGCGGGCAGCGTCACGCCGCAACAAGGGGTCGGGGCGAGGCTGCTGCGCTGCGATCTGGTCGAGCATTCTGGCCGCCTGGTCGTGTTCGCCCAAGGCGACCCAGACAGCTGCCAGGCGCCGCTGGGCGTTGCTGTCATCAGCAGCCAGTTGTGGCACCTGCACAGCCAGCATGTGCCGGGCCTGTGCCAGGTTGCCTTCGGCCACCGCGCTTTCGATCAGGCCAAGGCGCGCTTGCGGTTGCCCAGGCTGCGCAGCAAGCACGCGCTGGTAATAGCCGCGCGCTTTACCAGGCTCACCGTTCGCCGCCGCCCAGTCAGCCAACAGCATCAGGTCGTCGGTGCTGCCTTCACCACGCGCCAGGCTGGCCTCGAGCAGGCTGGTCGCTTCAGCCGTGCGGCCTTGCGCTTGCAGTTGCTGCGCCGAGGCCAGGGTCATGCGACGGCGTATACGCTGCTCCAGTGCATGCATGTCAGCACTCCAGGCCGTCTGCGGTACGGCGCCCAGGCTGTCCAGGGCCAGCGCATCGCGGTCGCTGGACTCCAGGAACAGGCCGTGGGCATAGCGGGTAGAGGCATCGCCCGGCTGGCGCTGCACGATCCTGGCGAATGCCGCGTCGGCCTCGGCGGTACGCCCCAGATGGCGCAGGCTGTTGGCCAACTGGTAGACCAGCCATGGCTCGTCGGGCGCCAAGGCCGTGGCCTGGCCCAGCGCCTGGCTGGCCGCCGCCCAGTCTTGGCGCTGCAAAGCTTGGTCACCTTGCTGGCGCAGGCGGGCGAGTTCCAGGCTGCGGCGCAGGCTGGCGAACTGCGCTTGCTGCCGAGGCGGCAGGCTCTCCAGGTACGCCCGCGCCTTGTCGGGCGATTGCGCCTGATACACGCGCACCAGGCCGCGCACGGCACTTTCGTTATCCGGTGCCATGCGCCGAACCTGCAGGAATTGCCGCTCGGCGGCCGCTGTATCGCCCTCGGCCAGCGAGACATCCGCCAGGCCCAGCAAGGCATACTCCTCTTTCGGGCGCTGCTGTCGTGCCTGCTGGTAGAAGGCGCGCGCACCGCGCATGTCTTTCGCCTGCAGGGCCCGCTCACCTTTGTTGAGCAGGGCCCAATACTGGCTGGACGACTCCAGGTCCTTCCACTGGCTGATCCAGTAGGTGTCCTGCTCCTTGGCACTTGCCGCCCGGAACGCCGCATTGGCCTCCTCATAGCGGCTTTGCCGCATCAGCGCATACCCCAGGGAGCCGTGCAAGCGGGCATCGTCCGGGTACTGGCGCAGCGCCCGGCGCAACTGCGCCTCGGCTTCAGCGTTACGGCCCTTGTCGAGCAATGCCATGCCCCGCTGGCCAGCCTGCCAGGATGGGTCGGCCAGCAGCTTGCGTTGCTGCTGCAGGGTCTCGCTGGCTTGCGCCTGCAAGGGTGAGGCCGGGTAGCGCTGGAGAAACGCTTGCCAGGCCGCCGCGCTGGCGGCACTCACCGCTTGCCCGGACAGGTAGTCGAACTCACGCTGGGCTGCGGCATCCCGTGCGCCAGGGTCGCGTGCCAGCTGATCGAGCAAGGCCAAGGCTTCGCGGTCGCGATTTTCGGCGAACAGCCAACCCGCCAGGGTCTGGCGCAACCCGGCACTGCCCGGGTACTGCCGGTCCAGTTGCTGCAACTGGCTGATCGCTTCAGGGCGCTGGCCTGGCAGGTTGCCGCGCACGCGCCAGTAGTCCAGGGCCAGTTCAAGGCTTGGTGGCTCGCCAGCGAACAGCTGTTCATAGGCCGCCAGCGCCTCTTCATTGCGCCCGGTGACAGCCAGCAGGCGGGCCTGCTGCAATTGCCGCGCGCGCTCCGGTTGCTGCAGCTCAAGCAGACGCCTGGCCTGGCGTGCCTGCAAGCTGCCGGGCGCAATGGCACTGATCCGGGCACTCAACTGCTCGGCCTCGATGCTGTTCTTTTCGCGCAATGCCAGACTCAAGGCTGCCAGCAACACGTCCGGGTTGCGCGGCTCGAGCAGTTGCAGCCGCCCCAGTGCGTCGCGCACCAAGTCGTCACGATGCAGCGCCTCGCCGCGACGCACCTGGTCCAACAGCCATTGGCGCTGTTCGCCGGCATCTTTGGGTTGCGCGGTGGCCTGGCAGGTCACCGCTGCTAGCATCAGCACACCAATCATTCGCTGCATGGCGTGCTCCAGACCGGCAACAGGCGGCCGTGCGGGTCAAAACGGTAACGGCCTTGGTCCCAACCCTGGCCAAACAGCGCCAGCACCTGGCTGTAATAGGCCTTGGCTTCGACTGGCTGCTCGCGCAAGCGCTGACGCTGGGCCGCCAGGCCTGCGACGTGCTCCGGCGATGCCGCCAGCAACGGCAGCAACGCCGCAGAGAAACCTGTCGGGCCATGGCCACTGGCAACACCGCTGTGCGCATCCACATGCTCTGGCGGCAGCCCCTGGCGCGCGGTCAATGCCGCCATCGGGGCATAGTGGGCCACCAGCTCGGCACGCTGTGCCGCGTCCTTGGCCAGCATGCCCACCCACAGGTAGACGCGAATGGCGTCGTAGTCACCTTCACTGCCATGTTGCGGGTCCGCTGCCAATTCACCGGCTGGCGTCCACAGCAGCCAGTCCGGGGCAAAGCCCTTTGGTGACGAAGCCAGCCACAAACGCCGTGTGTTGGCCGCCAGTTCGCCCCACAACGGGTCAACCAGGTTGAAGCGATCGAACAACTGCAGCGGCAAATAGCTGGGGTTCAGGCGGGCGCCGCGGGCGTCCTCGAAACCGTAGTCCCCCGGCAGCAGCATCAGCCCGAGGCCCGGCAGCTTGCGCACGGTCTGCGCGGCGATACGCCACAGCAAACGCTGGCCCAGCTGCGTGTAGGCCGGCTCGTCCCACAGCCGCCCGGCTTCCAGCAGGCTGTAGGCAATCCACAGGTCGGCATCGCTGGCGTTGTTGGCATCCAGTACCTGCCACTGCTGCTGGCCATTACGGCCCCACAGCCAGGCGGGCAGATGCCGGGCCAGGTCGCCCTCTGCCAGGTTGTTGCTGGTCCAGCGCAACACCTGCGCGAAGGTTTGCCGGTCATTGCCCACCAAGGCGAAGAACAGCGCATAGCTCTGCCCTTCCGAGGTGGTGATCAGGCGCTCATCGCTCGGGTCGATGACCCGACCGTCGACGCTCACCAGCTCAGCCTTGAAGCGGTCCCAGGCGGGCCATGGACAGGCCGGCGCGGCGTTGACGAAAACGGGCAGGCCCAAGGTGACCAGCCCTACCAGCAACCGACGCATCATCACCCCGCCTCACCCAGGCGACGCTTGCCTGCCCAGCGCAGTGCCCGCCACAACAGGAAGGCGAACAACACCACGCAAATGGCCGCGATCGCCGCCAGCAGCACCGGGTGTTCGGACAGGTGGAACCACAGCAGCAGCCACCACGGCAGCGCGCCAACAAAGTAGTGCTCGCCTACGAACTGGCTGGTGACGCCGCTGCTGCGCACCAGCGTCACCGAACCGGCCACTGCATCAAGCTTGCCGACATCGCCGAGCACATCGCGCAGCAACGCATAGTCGCTATCGCTGTTGGCCAACAGGGCGACAACGCTGCGCTGCTCGTGGAACGGCGACTTCAGCCCGGTAATGGCCGCAATCGGCGCCTGCGCGCTGACGGCCACACGGCTGCTCGCGGCCACCGGCGCAGTATCGAAGCGCTGGCTGCCCGGCAGACCCGCGCTACGGCCTTGCAGCAGCCAGTCCCGCTGGGCGCTGAGCAGCAGGCCAAGGTTGGGCGCATCGCCCAGCGCCTCGGGCAGGCTGCCAAGCAGCAGCAAGTCGGCGTCGGCCGCTGCAGCCTGCTTCCAGTCATCGACCAGCTGCAGGCCAAGCGACGGGTAGCCGATCTGCCCGGCCAGCCCACCGACCGCATCGAGCAAGGTACCCACCTGCATCGTCGTGGGCTTGGCCGGCATGATGACCAGCGTTTCGGAAAGGTCGGCCATGCGGCTGAACGGGAAGCCGCTGCGGGCGAATGCGCGCAGGTCGGGCATGGCGATGTAGTGGTGGTAACCGGACAGGTCGATCGTGGAGTTGTCGTCGATCGCCGCACGCACATCCACCGGCAACGAGGTCTGGCAGCGGTCGCGCTGGGCGCTGCCCAGGGTGCTGGCAAAGCTGAAATCGAAACGCAGGCGGTTGCGGTCGCCGATCTTCAACGCCGGTACCAGCGACTTCTCGGTCAATGCGGTGTTGTCACCGGACAGCACCGCCAGGCGCATTTCCTCCAGTGTGCCGCCGCGCCGGTCATTGCCCACCAGCGGCATGCTGGTGATGTACTGGTCGTTGACGCTGATGCTCAGCCGCGATTCGTCGGTCACTGCCGGGGCCGTGTAGCGGTACAGCGTACGCAGCGGAATGCCCTGGTTGCGCCAGACGAACAGGTCGGGCGGCAGGTTCAATTCCAGCGTCACCGGCCGCGGTTGCAGGCCGCTGACCTGCAGCTGCTCGGGGTAATCGAGCAGCTCGGCGAAGCGTACCGGGCGATCGGTGCGTGTCCAGTTCGGCGCATCGTAGGGCTGGCGCGGTTGCAGTGCCGTCATCTGCTCGACTTTCACCCGGGCACCGCGGAACAGGTTGTTGCCAACCGCCAGCGCCGAGGCGGCCTTGACCAGGTCATCGTCGTTGCGGCCCAGCACCAGCAGCACTTTGCTGAAGCGGTCGTCCGGGTGGTCGATCATTTGCAGTACCGGGCCGTCGACCGGCGGGAACTGCTGCAGGTCGGCGAGGAAGGCCGGGCGACGGTCGTTGCTGGCAAACACGATGCTCGGCGTGGGTTTATCGCCACGGGCCGGCAGGCTGTTGTACAGCACCGGGAAACTGGCCTTGCGCCAGCCGGCCTGGCTGCCGAAGTAGGACGCCAGGATCGCCGCCGCACGCTGCTCTCCCAGGCTCGGCACGCCGCTGAACACCACCGGCAGCGTTACCTTGCCGGTGTCGCGCACGTCAAAGAACGGCAGCGGGAAGTACGCCAGGTCGTTGTCCAGGGCCAGGGCCTGTTCGTGCAGCTGCACCTGGCTCTTGCGGTTCAGGTTTAGCCACAGGCCGCTGTGCGCCGGGTCTTCGCAGATGTCGGTGTAATGCCCGACGAACTCCAGGCGAACCCGGTTGAAGTCGCTGAGCAGCTTAGGGTCCAGTGGCAGCTGGCGGCGCACACGCTGGCCAAGCTGGTCTTTCTCCACTGGCACCACACCCATCAACTCGTCATTGAGATACACGCGCAGGTGCGACAGGTTCGGCAACAGCGCGGGCGAAGGTGTGTAGTCCAGCTGCAGGCTGGCGTCGGTGGCCAGGCGATCGCGCCGCAGGCCGAATTCGATATGCTCGCTGTTGCGTACCCCCAGCAGCAGGCTGTCGGACGCATGCCCGAGCTGCTCGAAGGTTTTCGCAACCGGCCAGTTCGGTACCGTGGGTACGGCCGGCTCGGCAAGCGGGGCTACGGAGGCGGCAGCGGCGCTCTGCGACAAGGCAGCAAGCAGCGCCATCGCCAGGCCCCAGGTACGCGCGGGATAACCAGTCATCATGCGTCTCGATCAACAGGGTTCATGGAAAGGACAGGCCGTGGTGTGCGGGGCCTGTAGCTGGCCAGCCAGTGCGCCAGCGTGCGCAGTGGGCGCAGCCACGCCCGCAGCCATGGCGGCAGGTGCTCGACCAGGCGCAGGTAACCGACACCGCCCAGCTTCAGCACGTCGACCAGGCTGCGCAGCGGGCGATCGACCTCGTGCTGCTCGTTCCAGCCAAGCCAGGCATCGGCGCGGGCAAAGGTGCAATGGACCAGGTCGATACGCTGTTGCTGGCTGAGGTCTTGGAACACCAGGCCCACGTGTTGCCCGACAGTACGGGTGACACAGGCCTGGAAGGCGAACTCGCGCTGGCCACGGTTGAGCAGCAGGCGCACCTGCTCCCCCGCTTTCAACTCAAGGCCCTGGTGCAAATGCAGGCCGACACCGCCGTCGGAGTAGTCGACCAGGGTGCAGGGGTAGGCGTGACCGCTGGCCAGCACCAGCCCCGCCGGCAAGCGCATCTGCACCCGGTGGGCACGGCGCACCTGGCGCACTTCGGCGGCAACGGCAACGGCGGCGCCGATGATCAGCAGGTTGTAGATCACCCACAGCGAGCTGACGATCACCGTGCCGATTTCCGCCGCCGGGCCGGTGAACAGGCGCCACACGGCAAAGCCCAGGCCGGCGACGTTGAGCGCCGCCAGCCACAGGTAGGGTTGGGCGATACGCCAGTCGAACTGTTCCTGCTCCATCAGGCCGCCCTTGGCGGTGACGTTGAACTTGCCCTTCTTCGGCGCGAACAGCGCGACCGTGGTCGGGCGGGCGATATACCAGGCCAGCACGGTCTCGTACACCTCCCCCCAGAAGGTCTGCCGGTACTTGCCCTGCATGCGCGAGTTGGTCAGGCTGGCGTGGATCATGTGCGGCAGCACGTACAGCAGGATCATCAACGCCGGTGCATAGATGATGTAGGCATGCAGCAACAGGAACGCCAGGGGCGCGGTCAGGAACACCAGCCTTGGCAGGCCGGCCAGGAAGTGCAGCATCGCGTTGGCATAGCACACCCGCTGGAACAGGCTCAGTCCACGGCCGAGCAGCGGGTTGTCGGTGCGGAAGATCTGCACCATGCCACGGGCCCAGCGAATGCGTTGGCCGATGTGCGCCGACAGGCTCTCGGTGGCCAGGCCGGCCGCCTGCGGAATGCTCAGATAGGCCGATGACCAACCCTGGCGGTGCATGCGCAAGGCAGTATGGGCATCTTCGGTCACGGTTTCGACGGCAAAGCCGCCGATGCTCTCCAGCGCGGTACGTCGCAGCACGGCACACGAGCCGCAGAAGAACGCCGCGTTCCACATGTCGTTGCCGTCCTGGATCAGGCCGTAGAACAGCTCGCCTTCATTGGGGCGACGGCGGAACGAGCCCAGGTTGCGCTCGAACGGGTCGGGCGAGAAGAAATGGTGCGGCGTCTGCACCAGCGCCAGCTTCGGGTCCTTGAGGAACCAGCCCACGGTCATTTGCAGGAAGGAACGCACCGGCACGTGGTCGCAGTCGAAAATGGCGATCAGCTCGCTGTCAGCCACGCCCAGCGCATGGTTGAGGTTGCCGGCCTTGGCGTGCTTGCTGTCCGGCCGCACGATGTAGCCCACCCCCACTTCGTCGGCGAACGCACGGAACGCGTCGCGCCGGCCGTCGTCGAGGATATAGATGCGCAGGCACTCGCGCGGCCAGTCCAGGCCAAGGGCCGCCAGCACCGTGGTGCGCACCACCGACAAGTCTTCGTTGTAGGTGGGGATCATCAGGTCGACGGTCGGCCAGTGCGCCGGATTTGCCGGCAGGTTCGCCGGCTTGCGCTGCAACGGCCAGCTGGTCTGGATGTAGCCCAGGATCAGCACGAACCATGAATAGGTTTCTGCCGCCAGCAGGATCACCCCGCACACCAGGCCGGTGGTGTCGTTCCAGTTCAGGGTCGAGGTGTAGCGCCACCACAGGTAGCGGCAGGAGATGAGGGTCGATAGCACGATCAACATCAGAGTCGGGAAGCGGCCCGGAATGTGCCGCACCAGCATGGCGATGCCCAGTAGCAGGAAGATGAACACCAGCTGCGCCAGGTAGCCGAACGGTTCGGTCACGCACAGCACGGCCAGGCCGATGGCGCCCAGGGTCAGTACGCTGTAGAACGCCCACCGGGCGAACACGCTCAAGCCGCGCAAGCGTGCCGAAGCCTCCTGCTTGAAAGCACTGGCGTTGTAGCGCGCAGGCAGCTGCTGCAGGCGGGCGATCAGCAGGCTACGGTAGTGGCGCAGCACCTGCAGCACGCCGCGCAGCTGCGTACGCACCGCGCCCCAGGCTCGGCGGGCAACCCCCGGTTCGCGTGGTAGCGGTTGGCGCCGGACCAGCAGCCACAGGCTCTGGATCAGCAGGCGTAGCGGGTCGCCCAGGCTTGGGCGCTTGCCCGCCAGTTGCGGGTACAGGCGCTGCCGCTCGGCCAACAGAGCCTGCCAGGCGGGCGACTCCAGACGCAGGAACAGGAAGGCCAGCCACACGCCAAGGGTAAACAGCCAGGCGACCGGCTGCCGCGCGCCACGCGTGCTGAACCAGCTATAGGCAGACAAGGGGTTCAGGGTCACGACCGGCGCCTCGTCAGGCAGCGCACCGCCAGGCTCTGCACGTCCCGGCAAGCCAGGCTCTGCGGCGCGTAGTGGCCAAGCGGTGCCTTGCACGCCAGGGCCTCGAGAAAGGCCTCGTCACGGTGCACCACCTGGATTGGCAAACGATCACGGAACAGGTCGCGCCACACCATCAGCAGGTCGCTCTGCAAGCGGCTGGCCGGGTCGTAGCGGTTGACGAGCAGCAGGTCGTACTGCTCGACCGGCCGGCGCCCGAGCAGCAGATGGCTGGCCATCTCGGCCTCAGCCACCAATACCCGCACGTCGGTCTCGATGCTCTGGCCAGCAACATCAGCCGGCAGTTGCGGCAGGTCGAACAGCAACCAGTCGAAGTGTTCGGCCAACTCGACCTGGCGAGCGCGCCAGGCTTCAGCGTCGGGCAACGGCTGCCGCGTGCCGGCAGGCAGATTGCCGAACGGCATCAGGCTCAGGCCATCGAGCACCTCGTACAGGGCATCGCTGAACGGCCGCCCTTCCCACTCGGCAAGCGCCCATCCCTCGCGCATGTCGAGGGGCAGGTTGAAGTGCAGCCCAAGCAGATTGCTTGGGCACAGGTCGACCAGCAGGACCCGCTCCCCTGCCCCCTGCAACGCATAGCCCAGCGCGGCCAGCAAGGCACTGCGCCCCAGGCCACCGCGCACCCCGTGCAACGCCAGGCTGGTCATGGCGACAGCACCTCACGCCGCGGCGCCGTCGTGTACAACGTGCCCTGGGCGCTGGCCCGGCAGCTTTCGCCCAGCAGCGGCCAGCGCTGCAGGGCCTGCTGGACACCCACCAGCAAAGAGATGTCCTGATAGTTCAGGTCCGGCATGTCCAGGTGCTGGCGCAACTGGGCGATATCGTCGCTGCGGTCGGCAGGGTCTGCCTTGCCAGTGATCATGGGCGCTCCTTCGGGATAGGCTGCCAGTCGGGCTGGCCTTGCAGGCGCATGTAGGCGCGCCCCTGGTAGTTCAGTATCTGCGCACCTGCGGTTTCCGCGACCGGTTCGGTGGTCGGCAGGTCGCTCAACAGGCTGGGCACATCCAGCACCTGCTGCTCGCCCAGGCCCGCATACACGCGCGAGATCAGCTCGGACAGCGCCAGGTAGCTGGTGGGTGCCGAAACATGCAGCGGCTCGCTGCGGGCAGGCTGGCCCATGCCGATGAACTTCAGGCCCACCGGCACATGGGTAATCGACGGTGTGGGGATTTCACGCATGCCCGACAGCTGCATGCGGTCGCCATGCAGCGCGGCGCCATGTTCCGGGACAAAGGCCACGACCACGCGACGGCCGCTGCGCTCCAGTTCATCGAGGAAGCTGCCCAGCTCGCCGAACAGGCGGGTGGCGCGGGTGGTGTAATCGGCCACACGGGTACCGCCGTCGGCGGTGACGATACGGTTGCCGTCATGCAGGCTGATGCTGTTGTAGAACAGCGACACATGCTCGGCCGACGCGCCTTGGCGCTGCCCCCACCAGCGGCGCAACACCTCGAGGTCGCTGGCGATCGGCGAGCCGTCGAAGCCGACCAGTGCCCGCGGGAAGTCGGTGTTGCGCAGGCCAGGTTGTGGCATGTGCTGCTGGGTGATGTCGCCGATGAAGTTGTCGAAGCGGCCGCTGTGGTTGAGCAAGGTGTTGCTCTGGAAGCCGAGCCTGGCCAGGTTCTGGAACAACAGGCATTGCTCCGGGGCGGCCTGGTAAAGGCCGGCGTGGGACGACTGCCCGCAGCTGGCTCGCAGCACGCGGATGGCAGCCGGCCCGCTGTAGGACGTGGCCGAGTTGAACTGGTCAAAGATCACGTCCAGGCGCGAGAACAGCGGGTTGTCTCGCAACCCGACGGCGGACAGGTCATCCCAGGCCAGCGAACAGATGTTGATTACCAGCAGGTCAAACGGCTGCTCATCGGCCTTCATGGCCGGGAATGCTGTCACCCGTTCACGCTCACTGGCGAAGAACCGCTCGAGCCAGCTGTCGAGCGTGGCGTTGTCGGCAACCGCGGTGGCCTGCGCCTGCTCGGCGGGGCTGGCAGCCGCGGCGCCAGGTGCCTGGCCCGCGTTGAACCCCAGCGATGGCAGGCCGCCAACGGCCAACCACGCCAGACCCAGCAGGCTCAGGGTACTCAGCCGCAGCCAATGGCGCAGGTACAGGTAGCCCACCAGCAACAACGCCAGCGCACCCAGCAGGTTCCAGTTGATGAACCGGCCGAGCAGTTCGAGCAGGTAGTCCCACGAAAAATCGAACACCCCCGGCTGCGCCAGCAGGCGGCTGAAGGGCGGCAGCCAGGTGTCCTGGTAGAACAACGCGATGCCAATCGGTACTGCGGCCAGCTGCCGCGCAATACGCAGCCACTTGCCCGGCAACGGCACCAGTAGAAACGCGGCGAACAGCAGGTTCGGCAGCGCCTGGAAGTCGAGCATGCCAAGGGCGACCAGCAGGAACTTGGCCAGGAAATAGAGGTTCCACCCTCCCAGCCCAGGCCAGCGGGCCAGTACCGGGAACGTGGCGGATGTATTAGTCATTACGGGGTTCCTGGCGTGCAGCGCGGTGGCGTACACCCCGCGGTTTCAGGTAACGGGGTGGAAGGCGGCGGCGCAGCCAGTCGCGCAGCGTGGCACGCAGGCGCAACAGCAGCAGGGCCAGCGCCAAGGTGACCAGCGCCGTAATGCCGATCACTTGCAGCAGTTGCACGAAGTTCATGCGGTACCCCGCTTGCCCAAGGCAACCCGGCGCGGCGCCAGGGCCGGCCGTGCCTGGGCAGACAGGTGCGCTGCCGCGTCGAGCCGGGGTGGCCGTGGCACACTGTCGTCGAGGAAGGCAGGGCTGGCCAGGCTATCGACACCGGCAAGCACCTCCTGGCTGATGAACAGCTCTTTCCACGACAACTGGAAGATGTGGTCAAGCGCTTGTTCGACGCCTTCGGAGCGGCAGGCGAACAGGAACAGGAACAGCACTTCGCCCACCACGCAGGCGATGTCACCGTCGCGGCGAAACACCGTACGCGAGCAAGCTTGCAGCGGGGTCAGGCCAGGGGCCGGGCGCAACACCAGCAACTGGTGGACGATTTCGCCGTTGCGCACCCCGTGCCACATGGTCTGCACGGCTTCGGCGAACGCGCTCGGCGCCACCAGCCCGCAAATGGCCAGCGGCCGCAGGCGTGCGAGCAAGGCATCGAAATCGCTTGGCAGGTGCCGGCGCCAGAGGTATCCCTGGATGCTCTCGACCATGGTCAGGAAGCGAGACAGGCTGGCACCGAACGGCACGATCTGGCTGGCCCCGCAGGCCAGCAACAGCTGTTCGTCCTGGTAGCGCAGGGTCGGCGCCATCTCGCGCACCACCAGCTTCAGAGCACTGCCACGCAACTGGCGCAAGCGGTGCAGCTGGCGCGCCAGGCTATCCAGCCGCTGCCCGCCATCCATGGCAAAGATGACCGTGGCGGAAACCGCCCGGCTGGCTTTGGCGCCCAGTTCCTCAAGGCTCTCGCAGACCTGCCAGTGCTCGGAGAAGGCTGGCGCACCTTCCAGCACCGGGCGCTGGGCCAGGCACAACAGCTCGTCGCCACCGGTGTCGCTGGGTGCCTGCGGCGCCCCGGCAGCGGCAAAGCCCGCGTCAAGCCGCGTAAGTTCCACATCACGCGTACCGGTTTTGCCGAGCGGGTTGCTCCAGAAATGCTGCAGGTAGCGTACCCCGCCTTTGCCGCGGTACACCTGGGCCAGCCCATCGACACTCTGGTTGAACACGCGCAGGCGCTCTACCAACCCGGCGCTCTGGCCGCTACTGATGACCAGCAATAGCGCGGCCTCGGCCAACAACACCGGGCGCAGCGTATTGCACCAGCGTTCAACGTTGCCGGTACCCCAGGCGTCGGCGGACCCCAGCAGCACCAGCACACGCCCGGCAGCGTCGATACGCGGCAGGTCATCGACCAGGTGCTGGACGGCTTGCGGGTCAGCTTCGTACAGCGCCAGTTCGGCAGGGCCCTGCGCGGCATCGAGCGCACCCAGCACGTCACCCATGGCTTGCGCATCGGCGACCAAGGCTGCCCGAACGGGCTTGAGCAGCCCCCCGAGCACCTGGCGGCATAGCAAGGTGGCGTCTTCTGTGCTGTCACAGGCCAACCAATACAGTCCTTGTACATGAAGCTGACTGCTTTCGGCGCCTAAGCCGGAAATAGCCAACAACGGCATTCCATTCGTCAAAACACTGGCTCTGCAAAATTAGATTGAACGGTTTGGAAGGCAACGGTAGCTCATCTGCAACTGGGGCATCATGACATACGTCAAAAAAACGACAAGTAGATGAGAGACAGCCTAAAACGTCAATTCTACAGCACATAGGAAAAACGAGATAAAGCAGAAATGTAATAAATTGCAAAGTTTTGTTAACAACCGCCGTAGGGCCAGTGTCAGTCAGTTAAGGTTTGCCGGTTTGACCAGGGCTGCTTTGCAGCCCACGCCCGGCTTGTCGACAGGCGAATGCCTCGCTGTGCGTTATGGTTACCGGCTAAGCGAAAACGGACTTTCCGGAGACAAGCATGCTTCGTATCTTTGAGCGCTGGCTCGACCCCTTCCCACCCGACGAGGTGCCACCGCCGCCGATGGGCCTGTTGCGCTTCATGTGGGCCTGTACCCGCGGCGCCCGTGGCTACATCCTGGCACTGGCATTGCTCAGTGCCGGGGTCTCGATCTACGAAGCCTGGCTGTTTGCCTTCCTCGGCCAGGTGGTCGACCTGCTCGCGGCATGGCAAGCCGGCGGCGCCGTTGGCCCTGAAGAAAAGCGAGTGCTGTGGGGCATCGGCATCGTCCTGCTGGTCAGCATCGGACTGGTGGCGCTGCGTACCATGGTTCAACATCAGGTACTGGCGATCAACTTGCCGCTGCGACTGCGCTGGGACTTTCACCGGCTGATGCTGCGCCAGAGCTTGTCGTTCTTCTCTGACGAGTTTTCCGGCCGGGTCACCACCAAGGTGATGCAGACGGCACTGGCAGTACGCGATGTGTTGTTCACCCTCATCGAAATCCTGCCCGGGATCGGCGTGTACTTCATCGCGATCATTGCCCTGGCCGGTGGCTTTGCCCTGAAGCTGATGCTGCCATTCATTGCCTGGGTCGTGCTGTTCGGCCTGGCCATGCTGTATTTCGTACCACGCCTGGGCAAGGTCGGCCAGGAGCAGGCCAATGCCCGATCGTCGATGACCGGGCGGGTTTCTGATGCCTACACCAATATCACCACGGTGAAATTGTTCTCGCACGCCAATCGCGAAGCGCACTTCGCGCGCGCCGCCATGGAGGACTTCAAGCAGACCGGCTTTCGCCAGATGCGTCTGGTCAGCCAGTTCGAAATCGTCAACCAGGCGCTGGTGGTGGGCTTGATCATTGCGGCTGGCGGCTATGCGTTGTGGTTGTGGCACCAAGGCCAGGTCGGCACCGGGGCGGTGGCGGCGATCACCGCCATGGCCTTGCGTATCAACGGCATGTCGCACTGGATCATGTGGGAGATCACCTCGCTGTTCGAAAACATCGGCACCGTGCAGGACGGCATGGCCACCCTCACCCGCGGCCCCAAGGTAAAGGATGCGCCGGATGCTGTGGAGCTGGTAACCACGGGGGGCGCGGTGAGTTTTGACAAGGTCAGCTTCAACTACAACGGCGAGCGTCAGGTGCTCAACGACCTGAGCCTGCACATCCGCCCGGGCGAAAAAGTCGGCCTGGTCGGCCGCTCCGGCGCCGGCAAGTCCACCTTGATCAACCTGCTACTGCGCTTCTACGACGTGGATCGTGGTGAAATCCGCATCGACGGGCAGAACGTGGCCAAGGTCACTCAGGACAGTCTGCGCGGCGCCATCGGCATGGTCACCCAGGACACCTCGCTGCTGCACCGTTCGATTCGCGACAACATCGCCTATGGCCGCCCCGATGCGACCGAGGCGCAGATCCGCGCCGCTGCGGCCAACGCCCAGGCCGATGGCTTCATCAGCCAGCTCAGCGACCGCCAGGGCAACATCGGTTACGACACCCTGGTGGGTGAGCGCGGCATCAAGTTGTCAGGTGGTCAGCGCCAGCGCATCGCGATTGCCCGGGTGATGCTGAAGAACGCGCCGATCCTGCTGCTGGACGAAGCCACCAGTGCGCTGGACTCGGAAGTGGAAGTGGCCATCCAGGAGAGCCTGGATGAAATGATGCAAGGCAAGACCGTCATCGCCATCGCCCACCGGTTGTCGACGATTGCTGCCATGGACCGGCTGATCGTGATGGATGAAGGGCGCATCATCGAGCAAGGCACCCATGCGCAACTGCTGGCGAAGAATGGCACTTATGCGCGGTTGTGGCAGCACCAGAGCGGCGGGTTCCTGGGTGAAGACCAGGGCGTGGCCGAGGCGACGGAGTAGGCAGGTATGCGAAGCCGGTGCCATCCACCGCGTTGCCTGCTTCGCGGGTGAACCCGCTCCCACAGGGACAGCATCCGGCCCAGGCCTGCTCCGTACCGGCAGAAACAACTGCCCTGACCAGCACCTCGAACGTTTGCTCGGTTCAGTGTGGGAGCGGGTTCACCCGCGAACACCGGCGAAGCCGGTGCCATCCACCGCGTTGCCTGCTTCGCGGGTGAACCCGCTCCCACAGGGACAGCATCCGGCCCAGGCCTGCTCCCTACCGGCAGAAACAACTGCCCTGACCAGCACCTCGAACGTTTGCTCGGTTCAGTGTGGGAGCGGGTTCACCCGCGAACACCGGCGAAGCCGGTGCCATCCACCGCGTTGCCTGCTTCGCGGGTGAACCCGCTCCCACAGGGACAGCATCCGGCCCAGGCCTGCTCCCTACCGGCAGAAACAACTGCCCTGACCAGCACCTCGAACGTTTGCTCGGTTCAGTGTGGGAGCGGGTTCACCCGCGAACACCGGCGAAGCCGGTGCCATCCACCGCGTTGCCTGCTTCGCGGGTGAACCCGCTCCCACAGGGACAGCATCCGGCCCAGGCCTGCTCCCTACCGGCAGAAACAACTGCCCTGACCAGCACCTCGAACGTTTGCTCGGTTCAGTGTGGGAGCGGGTTCACCCGCGAACACCGGCGAAGCCGGTGCCATCCACCGCGTTGCCTGCTTCGCGGGTGAACCCGCTCCCACAGGGACAGCATCCGGCCCAGGCCTGCTCCCTACCGGCAGAAACAACTGCCCTGACCAGCACCTCGAACGTTTGCTCGGTTCAGTGTGGGAGCGGGTTCACCCGCGAACACCGGCGAAGCCGGTGCCATCCACCGCGTTGCCTGCTTCGCGGGTGAACCCGCTCCCACAGGGACAGCATCCGGCCCAGGCCTGCTCCCTACCGGCAGAAACAACTGCCCTGACCAGCACCTCGAACGTTTGCTCGGTTCAGTGTGGGAGCGGGTTCACCCGCGAACACCGGCGAAGCCGGTGCCATCCACCGCGTTGCCTGCTTCGCGGGTGAACCCGCTCCCACAGGGACAGCATCCGGCCCTGGGCTTGCCCCGTACCGGCAGAAACAACTGCCCTGAGCAAAATGGCCCTCAACCAAACACATGCGAAGGCCGGCGCAGCACCGGGTCGAACGGGTTGATCCGCTCGCCAATCGCCGCCGCCTCACGCTTGAGCAGCGCCACCACGGTCGGCATGCGGTTGGGCCCCAGGCGGTCGCTGATGGTCGCCACGCTCAGGGCCGCCACCGCATGGCCGTTGCGATCGAGGATCGGCACCGCCAGGCCGGCCATGCCATCGAGCACACCGGTGTTGCGCCCCGCATAGCCGAGGCTGCGCACATTGTCGATTTCGGCGCGCAACATGACTTCGTCGTAATGGTGGAAATCCTTCAGCCGCGGCAGGTTGTAACGGATCACCTCGTCACGCTCCTCCTCTGGCAGGAAAGCCAGGATAGCCAGGCTGCCCTGCCCCACGCCCAAGGCCACCCGGCCGCCAATATCGCCAGTGAAGGTACGGATCGGGTATGGCCCTTCGCTACGGTCCAGGCACACCGCATCAAACCCCGAACGCGCCAGCAGAAACAGCGAATCACCCAGCGAGGCCGACAGCCGCAGCAGGCTCGGGCGCACCACATCGCGCAGGTTGCCCGCTTGCCCGGCCTTGGCCGCCAGGGCAAAGAAGTCCAGGCTCAGGCGGTAGCGCTTGCTGGTCGCGCACTGGTCGACCATGCCTTCTTCAATCAGGCTGCGCAACAGACGGTGGGTGGTGGGTTGCGCCAGGCCCACCCGCTGTGCCAGCTGGCTGACCTTCTCACCC
The DNA here is from genome assembly GCF_022533585.1 of Pseudomonas sp. LS.1a. Lineage (NCBI taxonomy): Bacteria > Pseudomonadati > Pseudomonadota > Gammaproteobacteria > Pseudomonadales > Pseudomonadaceae > Pseudomonas > Pseudomonas sp. LS.1a. The sequence continues at coordinate 2,290,537 of NZ_CP092827.1, read as the reverse complement.
TCGCCGCCGCAATCGCCCAGCGCTCGCAACACGGCGAACAAACGGGACACCGCACTGACACCCACTTCCCTGGCCTGTTCGTTTCGTTTATCGGAATCCATTTTTCGCTAAACCCCTGCAAATTTCAGTCAGTGGAATAATTTCAAAATAGCTGTCACTGAGTGAAATTACCCTTTGTCGACATCCTAATCATTGCCCTACTCTCCGGTCCATAGGGCGATATCACAACATCGGCCGCCGCCACAGCAGCGAGCGCCAACGTCCGTAAAGCTTTGCTTTTCGCCGCTGGCGCTCTGCCCACCCTGAAACTGCCGGTTGACCCCGGTTCCGTTTGCGATGGAGCACAGCCATGACCTTTCTGTTGATCGACAAGCTTTGCAAGCGCTATGGCGCCACGGAGGCAGTGGCCAGCTCGTCACTCGCCATCGAAAAAGGCGAGTTCGTCTCCCTGCTAGGCCCTTCCGGCTGCGGCAAGACCACCACCCTGCAAATGATTGCCGGCTTCGTCGAGGTCACCAGCGGCCGCATCGTCCTCGACGGCCGCGACATTACCCACGCCAAGCCGGCCAGCCGAGGCCTGGGCGTGGTGTTCCAGAGCTACGCACTGTTCCCGCACATGACCGTGCGCGACAACGTCGCCTTCGGCCTGCGCATGCGCAAGGTGGCCAGCGCCGACATCGCCCGCCGGGTCGACCAGGCCCTGGCGCTGGTGCGCCTGGACAAGCATGCCGAGCGCTACCCACGCGAGCTCTCCGGCGGCCAGCGCCAGCGTGTGGCCCTGGCCCGCGCACTGGTGATCGAACCACCGGTGCTGCTACTGGACGAGCCGCTGTCCAACCTGGACGCGCACCTGCGTGAAGAAATGCAGTTCGAGATCTGCCGCATCCAGAACGAGGTCGGCATTACGACCTTGATGGTCACCCACGACCAGGCCGAGGCCTTGTCGATCAGCGACCGGGTGGTGGTGATGGAGGCCGGGCGCATCACCCAGGTCGATGACCCCTACCGCCTCTACGAACACCCAGGCACACCCTTCATTTCCGACTTTGTCGGCAAGGCCAACCGCCTGCGCGGCGTAACCGGACCCGGCGGGCAACCACAGGCGAATGCCCAGGGCCCACTGACCCTCAGCCTGCGCCCGGAGAAGATCAGCCTCGGCCCGGCCGGCAGCGGCAAGCTCGCAGGCCGCATCAGCTGCCGCTACTTCCTCGGCAGCCAATGGCTGTACAGGGTCGACACCGCCCTGGGCAACCTGGCCGTGGTTCGTGCCAACGACGGCAGCACACCGCTGGATGAAGGCACACAGGTCGGCCTGGACTGGAACGATGCCCTGCTGCGGGTGCTGAACGCTGGCGAGGTGGCGGCATGAGCGCGGCAAAGCTGCACAGCAGCGCCTGGGGCTACGGCCTGAGCAGCCCGGCCCTGCTGTTGTTCCTGGCCTTGCTGGTGGTGCCACTGGGGCTGACCCTGCTGCTTTCGTTCAACGTGTTCGACTACAGCAGCGGCATCCAGGCTGGCCAGTACACCCTCGGCCATTACCTGAGCCTGGTGACCGACACCTACTACTACGAGATCTTTCTGCGCACCTTCTGGGTCAGCGCCCTGGTCACCCTGCTGTGCGTGCTGATCGGCATTCCCGAAGCCTTGGTGCTCAGCCGCATGGGCGCGCCGTGGCGCTCGATCTTCCTGATCCTGGTACTGACGCCGCTGCTGATTTCGGTGGTGGTGCGAGCCTTTGGCTGGAGCCTGCTGCTGGGCGCCGATGGTCTGGTCAACCAGGGCATCACCGCCCTCGGCGGGCAGCCAGTGAAGCTGCTGTATACGCCCTTTGCGGTGATCATCGGCCTGGTCCACGTGATGCTCCCGTTCATGATCATCCCGGTGTGGACCTCGCTGCAGAAGCTCGACCCGGCCGCCGAGCAGGCCGCGCTGTCGCTGGGCGCCAGCCAGTGGACGGTGTTCCGCCGCATCGTGCTGCCACAGATCATGCCCGGCGTGCTGTCAGGCACGCTGATCGTGTTCGGCCTGGCCGCCAGCTCGTTCGCCATCCCCGGCCTGCTGGGCGGGCGCCGGCTGAAAATGGTCGCCACCCTGATCTACGACCAGTACCTGGCCGAACTGAACTGGCCGATGGGTGCCACCATCGCCGTGGCCCTGCTGCTGATCAACCTGCTGGTGATGCTCAGCTGGAACCGGCTGGTCGAACGCCGCTACAAACGCGCACTTGGAGTCTGAACCCATGACCCGTAACGGCCCGCTGGCCCTGTCTTTTCACGCCCTGGTGATGCTGTTCATGCTCGCCCCGCTGGTGGTGGTGTGCCTGGTGGCATTCACCCCGGAAAACACCCTGAGCCTGCCCACCGCCGGCTTCTCGCTGCGCTGGTTCAGCGCCGTGTTCGAGCGTGCCGATTTCCTCGATGCGTTCTACAACAGCCTGAAGCTCGCGGCCCTGGCTGCCTCGCTGGCCACCCTGATCGCCGTACCGGCGGGCCTGGCGATCACCCGCTACAGCTTCCCCGGCCAAGGTTTCCTCAACGGCCTGCTGCTGTCGCCGATCATCATCCCGCACCTGGTGCTGGGTGTGGCCCTGCTGCGGCTGTTCGCCCTGCTGGGGGTCAATGGCAGCTTCGCCTGGCTGGTGTTCGCCCATGTGGTGGTGATCACCCCTTACGTACTGCGCCTGGTACTGGCCGCAGCCATCGGCATCGACCGCAGCGCCGAACAGGCCGCGCAAAGCCTGGGGGCTGGCCGGGTGACGCTGTTCTGCAAGGTCACCCTGCCGATGATCCTGCCCGGCGTGGCCGGCGGCTGGCTGCTGGCGTTCATCAACAGCTTCGACGAAGTGACCCTGTCGATCTTCGTCACCTCGCCCGCCACCCAGACACTGCCAGTGCGCATGTACGTATATGCCACCGAATCCATCGACCCGATGATGGCCGCCGTCTCTGCGCTGGTGATCGCCGTCACCGCCCTGACCATGGTCGCCCTGGACCGGGTATATGGCCTGGACCGCGTGCTGGTGGGCAAGCAATGACAAGGAATGCCCCTATGCCCCTGTTCAAGCGCGTGGCCGAACACGACCGCGAGCCACTGCCCTTCCTGCTCGACGGCCAACCGGCCAACGGCATGAACGGCGATACCCTGCTGACGGCGATCCTGACCAATGCCGGGCACCTGCGCGGCAGCGACTTCAGCGCCGAACCACGCGCCGGCTTCTGCCTGATGGGCGCCTGCCAGGACTGCTGGGTACGCCTGCAGGATGGCCGTCGGGTACGTGCCTGCTCGACCTTCCTGGAACCGGGCCATTGCGTGACCCGCGACCCGGGGCGCCAGCCATGAGTGCGATCGTGATCATCGGCGCCGGCCCGGCCGGCATCCGCGCCGCGCAAACCCTGGTGGCCCAAGGCATACGCCCGATACTGCTGGACGAGGCCAGCCGTGGCGGCGGGCAGATCTACCGCCAGCAGCCAGCCAACTTTCGCCGTCCGGCCAAAGCCTTGTATGGCTTCGAGGCTGACAAGGCCCAGGCCCTGCACAGCACCCTCGAACAATTGCGCGAGCAGATCGACTACCGCCCCGAAACCCTGGTGTGGAACGCCGAGGAGCAGGTGCTGGATACCCTGCAGCAGGGGCAGTTGGCCGACCGCCTGGCGTTCGACCGGGTGATCGTCGCCACTGGTGCTACCGACCGGGTGTTGCCGATACCCGGCTGGACCCTGCCCGGGGTCTATACCTTGGGCGCTGCGCAAATCGCCCTGAAGTTCCAGGGCTGCGCGATCGGTGAACGGGTGGTGCTGGCCGGCAGCGGCCCGCTGCTGTACCTGGTGGCGTACCAGTACGCCAAGGCCGGCGCTACGGTCAGCGCGGTGCTCGACACCTCGCCGTTCAGCGCCCAGGTACGTGCCCTGCCACGCCTGCTTCTGCAACCGGGCACCTTTGCCAAGGGCCTTTACTACCGCGCCTGGCTGGCCCGCCAGGGTGTACCGGTGCACCAGGGCGTGGCCCTGCTGGGTATCGACGGCGAACAACGGGCCAGCGGTATACGCTGGTCGCACAATGGCCAGCAACATGAACTGGCGTGCGACGCCGTGGCATTCGCCCACGCCCTGCGCAGTGAAACCCAACTGGCCGACCTGTTGGGTTGCCAGTTCGCCTGGAGCGCGCTCAACCGCGCCTGGCTGCCAGTACGTGATGCCCAGGGCCGGGCCAGCAGCCCCGGGGTGTACCTGGCGGGCGACGGTGCTGGCATCCTCGGTGCCGACGGTGCCGAGATGACCGGTGAACTGGCCGCCCTGACACTGCTGGCCGACCTCGGCAAGCCCGGCAATCCGCAACGCCAGCAGCACCTGGAAAAGCGCCTGGCCACCCTGCTGCGCTTCCGCCAGGGGCTGGAGCAGGCCTTTCCATTTCCCGAGCAATGGGCCCGGCAGGCCCCGGACCAGCTCACCGTGTGCCGCTGCGAGCAGATCAGCGCCGGGGAAATCCGCGCCACCGTGCGTGCCGGGCACTGGGAAATCAACCGGGTCAAGGCCATGTGCCGGGTCGGCATGGGCCGCTGCCAGGGGCGGGTGTGCGGTGCCGCTGCCGCTGAGCTGATCGCTTGCGAAAGCGGTCGGGCCATTGACCAGGTCGGGCGCCTGCGCGGCCAGGCACCGGTCAAACCCCTGCCCTTCGGCCTGGAGATAAAACCATGAAGCTGATCGAAGTGGACGCCATCATCATCGGCGGCGGCATCATCGGCAGCAGCGCGGCCTTGACCCTGGCCCGCGCTGACCAGCAAGTGGCATTGCTGGAGCGCGACTTCTGCGGCTCGCATTCCAGCGGGGTGAACTACGGCGGCGTGCGCCGCCAGGGCCGCTCGTTGGCCCAGCTGCCGTTGTCGATGCGTGCCCATGCCATCTGGGGGCAGTTGCGCGCGTGGATCGGCATCGACGGCGAATACGCCCGCAGTGGCCACCTGAAGCTGGCACGCAGCGAAACCGACTTCGATGCCTTGAAGGCCTATGCGCGGCGTACCCAGGCTTTTGACCTGCGCTTGCAACTGCTTGAACGACACGAACTGCGCCAGCGCTTCCCCTGGGTAGGCGATATCGCCGTCGGCGCCTCGTACTGCCCCGAAGATGGCCATGCCAACCCACGGCTGGTGTCACCGGCCTTCGCCCAGGCGGCCAGGCGCAACGGCGCCCAGGTGCATGAGCAGTGCAAGGTACTGCAGGTGGGCCACGACGGCCACCGCTTCAGCGTACACACCAGCAGCGGCGAGTGTTTCAAGGCACCCTGGCTGTTGAATTGCGCCGGTGCCTGGTCGGCGCAACTGGCCGAGCAGTTCGGCGAGCCAGTGCCGCTGACCGCCGCCCACCCGGCCATGCTGGTCACCGAGCCGCTGCCGCTGTTCATGACCGCCAGCACCGGGGTCGAAGGCGGCGGCATCTACGCCCGCCAGGTGACGCGTGGTAACTGCGTGCTGGGCGGCGGGCGCGGTTTTGCCCTGACCCCGACCACCGCACGCCCAGGCCAGGCCGCAGTACTCGACATCCTGCGCAATGCCACCGAGCTGTACCCGGCATTGGCCGGCGCCCAGGCCATTCGCACCTGGAGCGGCACCGAGGGCTACCTGCCCGATGACGAACCGGTGCTCGGCCCCAGCCTGTCCCAACCCGGGCTGCTGCATGGCTTCGGCTTTGCCGGTGCCGGCTTCCAGATTGGCCCGGCCGCTGGTGAAGCATTGGCGCAATGCATCCTGCACGGCGCGCCGGCACTCAGCCTGGCGGCCTTTTCCATCAAGCGTTTCCAGCCCCACCACCACAAGGAAAACCTGTCATGACGCACAAGCAACGTTTGCTCGCCCTGTTCTGCACCGTGCCCGGCCTGTTCGCCTGCCTGCCCGCCATGGCCCAACCCACGCTGTACCTGGGCATGAACGGCGGCACCATGGAGCGGCTGTTCAGCGACGACATCCTGCCAAGGTTCGAGCAGGCCAACGGGGTAAAGGTGGTGATCGTCCCCGGCACCTCGGCCGACATTCTGGCCAAGGTCCAGGCCACCCCGAACAAGCCGTCGATCCATGTGATGGTGCTGGATGACGGCATCATGTACCGCGCCATCGGCATGGGCCTGTGCAGCACGCTCAAACCCAACCCGACCTTGGCCCAGTTGCCGGAAAAGGCCCTGATCAAGGACAAGGCCGCGGCCGTCAGCCTGGGCGTGACCGGGCTTGCCTACAACAGCCGCCTGTTCAAGGCCAAAGGCTGGGCTGCGCCCACCTCGTGGAACGACCTGGCCGACCCGCGCTTCAAGGACAAGGTGGTGTTCCAGTCGATGGCATCGTCCACCTTCGGCCTGCATGGTTTCCTGATGTACAACCGCCTGCACGGCGGCAGCGATACCGACGTCAACCCGGGCTTCACGGCCTGGCAGAAGAACGTGGGCCCGAACGTGCTGGAGTACATCCCCAACTCGGCCAAGCTCTCGGAAATGGTGCAAACCGACGAAGCCGCGCTGTTCCCGCTTACCCCCACCCAGGTGACGGCGCTGAAACTCAAAGGCATCCCGGTGGAGTACGCCGCGCCCAAGGAAGGTGCCGTGGTGCTCAACCAGGCAGAATGCGTCACGGCCAACAACGACCAGCCGGAGCTTGCGCAGAAGCTCGCCGAGTTCCTGCTCAGCCCCGAGGCGCAGTCGCCGGCCCTGGAGCTGGGTGACCAGATCCCGTCCAACCCCAACACCCCAACCAGCGACAAGACCCGTGGCCAGGTCGAGGCCATGCAGACCTACCTGCAGACTGCCGTGACCATTGACTGGGATCAGGTCAACACCCAGCGCCCGGAATGGAACGCCCGCTGGAATCGCCAGATCGAGAGATAAGCCGAGGCCCTTGGCCCGCTCCCACAGGTACCGCGCATATCCGCACCAAAGCGCGCTCCCTGTGGGAGATACCCAGCCCTTTGGGCTGCGCTTTCAGGTAGAGAACTGAATTCACAAGCGGTCCGCGTACCCTGTGGGAGCGGCTTTAGCCGCGAAGAAGGCAACACGCACCCAAACCCTGACGCCTCAATCCAGCACCGGCCGCAACAGCGCCTGCGCCTCGTACAGGGTCGGCAGATACCGCAAACGTATTTCATCCACACTCAACCGCGAAGCATGGGTGGTGATGGTCAACGTCGCTTTCAGCCGGCCAGCCCGGTCCAGCAGTGGCACACCCAGCACGCGCATGCCGATTTCATACTCCTGGTCCACGATACAGAACCCCTGTCCCTTCACCCGCAGCAACTCCGCCTCCAGCTGCACCCGGTCCGTCTGCGTATAAGGCGTCAGCCCCCTCAGCGGGTTACGCGCAAAGTACCCATCCCGCTCCCCCTCATCCAGCCAGGCCAGCCAGACACGCCCGCCGGCGGTGCAATACATCGGCACCCGCGATCCCGGCCTGATCGACAACGAGGCCACATGGCTGTAGCGGCTGCGCACCAGGTGGATGATCTCGTCACCATCACGGGTGCCCACCGACACATGCTCCTGGGTCTGCCGCGCCACCTGCTCGACGATCGGCCGCAGCATGCGCGGCAGCTGCGCCGAGTCTACATACGCCTGGCCGAGGCGCAGCGCCTTGGGCGTCAGCCAGTACTCACGGCTATCGGTTTCGGCAAAGCCCTCATGCACCAAGGTCAATAGAAACCGCCGCGCGGCACTGGGGGTAAGGCCGGACAACCTGGCCGCCTGCGGCACGCTCAGGCGCGGCTGCTCGGCGCTGAACAGCTGCATCAGCGCCAGGCCTTTCTGCAAGCCGGCGATCAGGTCACGGGGGTGGATAGTGGGCGTGTTCATTTATTCGACTCGCAAGCAGGGGTATTTCAGCCGATTAACGCGATAACCGGATCAACAATGCGATTATCGCACTAAATACCCGATCAGCGCATTGTTGCCCATGCCCCCTTGCCTCACCCTTGCCCTCCATAACAACGCCAAAAAGGAGGTCAGCATGATTCGTGGTTCTACTGAACTGGTCGCCATCGTCGGTTCGCCCATTGCCCAGGTGAAGTCCCCCGAAAACTTCAACACCTGGTTCGCCAACAACAACTGCAACCTCGCCATGCTGCCCATCGACCTGCAGGAGGCCGCGCTGGAGACCTTTGCCGGCACCCTGCGCGGCTGGCAGAACCTGCGCGGTTGCGTGGTCACCGTGCCGTACAAGCAGGCCCTGGCCAGCCGCCTGGACGGCCTGAGCGAGCGCGCAGCCGCCCTCGGCTCGGTCAATGTCATTCGCCGTGAGCATGACGGCCGCCTGATGGGCGACAACGTGGACGGCGCCGGCTTCCTCGGTGCTGCGCGCAAACATGGCTTCGAGCCGGCAGGCAAGCATGCATTGGTGATCGGTTGCGGCGGGGTCGGCAGTGCCATCGCCTATGCGCTGGGCGAGGCCGGCATCGCCAGCATCACCCTCAGCGACCCCAGCACAGCGCGCATGGGCGCTGTGTGCGAACTGCTCGGCAATGCCTTCCCCACGGTCGAAATCGCCACCCGGGTCGACGGGCTGGAAGGCTTCGATCTGCTGGTCAACGCCTCCCCGGTCGGCATGGGCGGCAGCGCGGAGCTGCCGCTGCCTGCCGCACTGCTCGCCACCTTGCAAGCCGAAACCCTGGTCGCCGACGTGGTCACCTCGCCCGAGATTACCCCGCTGCTGAACCGGGCACGCCAGGTTGGCTGCGCGGTGCAGACCGGCCCGGAAATGGCCTTCGCCCAACTCGGCCACCTGGGCGCCTTCATGGGCGTCACGCCGCTGGAGATCTGAAGCCATGCCGACGCTTGAACACGCGCAACACAGTTTTGACCTGGTCGTGCTGGGTAGCGGCGCCGGAGGCTTTGCCGCTGCCGCCACGGCCGCCCGCCGTGGGTTGAAAGTGCTGGTGGTGGAAAAGGCCGAGCACTTTGGCGGCACCTCGGCGATTTCCGGCGGGGCGGTGTGGCTCTATGGTACCGATCAAGCCCGCGCTGCAGGTGCGGTGGACTCCCCCGAGGCCATCCGCACCTACCTCAAGCAGGTCATTGGCGACGGCTACGACCCCGCCCTGGTCGACGCCTTCATCGAGCATGGCCACCAGGCGCTGCGCTGGCTGGAGCAGAACACCGAACTGCGCTACGCCCTGCGCCCGCACTCGCCGGACTACTACCCGGACGCACCTGGCGCCACTCAGTTTGGCCGGGCGCTGGAGATGGTCGAGTACGACGGCAAGCAGCTCGGCCCGCACTTCAAGAACCTGAAGATGCCGCCGCCCGGCATGTTGCTGTTCGGCGGCATGATGGTCAACCGCGTGGATATCCAGCATTTTCTCAGTATTCGCCGCTCGCCCAGGTCGCTGTGGCATTGCCTCAAGCTGATGGCGCGTTACGCACGGGACCGCTTGCACCACCCACGCGGCACGCGGCTTACCACCGGCAACGCCTTGATCGCCCGCCTGGCCAGCAGCGCCTTCGCCCATGGCACGCAGCTGTGGCTGCGCAGCGAAGCCGTGGAGCTGATCGTCGAACGCGGCGTGGTCGCCGGCGTGGTGGTGCAACGCGAAGGGCGCCGTGAACGGGTGCTGGCCCGTGGCGGTGTGGTGTGCGCCATGGGCGGGTTCGCTGCAGGCGCACTCGCCGACAGCTACCGGCCCGCCCAGCCGACGCCGCACCTGAGCATGTCACCGCCCACCAATGACGGTGCTGCCCTGCGCCTTGGCCAAGCCGTGGCCGCAGCCCAGGGTGAGGGCCTGGCGGCCAACTTCTTCTGGGCGCCGGTTTCCGAACTGCGCCATGCCAGTGGCGAGCGTGAGCGCTTCCCGCACCTGGTCACCGACCGCGCCAAACCGGGCGTGATCGCGGTGAACCCGGACGGGCGACGCTTCGTCAACGAGTCCGACTCCTACCACCACTTCGTGCAGACCATGTTCGCCAACGGCATTGCCAGCTGCTGGCTGGTCTGCGATGCCGAGGCAATGAACCGCTACGGCCTGGGCCTGGCGCGGCCAAAGCCGGTGGACAACCAGGCATTGATCGACGCTGGCTACCTGCACCGCGCCGCAACCGCGCAGGCCCTGGCCCAGGCCATCGGCGTGGACCCACAGGTGTTCATGCAGACCCTGGAACAGTTCAACACCGACGCCCGTAACGGCATCGACCGCGCGTTCGGCAAAGGCGGCAACAGCTACAACCGCTACATGGGCGACCCACAACACATGCCCAACCCCTGCCTGGCGCCGCTGACCCGCGGACCGTTCTACGCCATCCGCCTCCACACCGGCGACCTCGGCTCGGCTTGCGGGCTGGTAACCAATGCCGATGCCAATGTGCTGAACCGCAACGGTCACCCCATTACCGGGCTGTATGCAGTCGGCAACGACATGAACTCATTGATGAAAGGCACCTACCCCGGACCCGGTATCACCCTGGGCCCTGCCCTCACCTTCGGCTGGCTCGCTGCCAACCACATCGCCGCGCGCCTGCAGGCGCCGACCACCCACATGGAGACCCCAGCATGTACTACGAACTGAGAACCTACACCCTCGACCCACTGAAAATGGCCGACTGGCTGAGCCTGTATCAAAGCCACGCGCTGGAGGTGCAAAGCGAGCACCTGGGTAACCTGGTCGGCTTTTTCACCAGCGAGTTCGGCGAGGTCAACCAAGTGGTGCATATCTGGGGCTATGCCAGCCTCGACGAGCGCATGGCACGCCGTACAGCCATGGCAGCGGACCCGCGTTGGGCAGAGTTCTCACGGCGTAACCGCGAGCTGGGCGCGGTGCTGCGCTTGCAGTCGCGACTGCTGCGGCCCACCGGTTTTTCACCGCTGCAGTAAAACCTTCCTCCAACACCTGAGCGGAACCCCACCATGCACCCCCTCGAATGTGACGTACTCGTCATCGGCGCCGGCGCCTCTGGCCTGGCTGCCGCCGTTACTGCCGCACATCACGGCCTGCAGGTGATCGTCGCGGAAAAAGCCAGCCAGCTGGGCGGCACCAGCGCCTGGTCGGGGGGATGGCTGTGGATACCGCGCAACCCGTTGGCCATCGCCGAAGGCATCGTCGAGCGCGACGATGCCCCGGAGCGCTACCTGCGCGCGCAAACCCACGTCAGCGACCTGGACCCGCGCCAGCTCGCCTTCCTGCGTCACGGCCCGGAGATGGTAGCGTTCTTTCAGCAGCACACTGCCGTCCAGTTCCAGTCCGGCAGCCGCATGCCCGACATGCGCGAAGGCGACGGCAGCGCACGCGGTGGCCGTTCGCTGTGTGCACTGCCATATGACGGGCGCCTGCTCGGGCCCTGGCTGCACAAGCTGCGCCCACCGCTGGACATCGTCAGCCTGGCCGGCATGGGCATTGCCGGCGGCGCCGACATGGCCGCCTTCTTCAACGCCACGCGCTCGCCCAAGGCGGCGCTGCATGTGGGCAAGCGCCTGCTGCGCCATGCCCGCGACCTGCTGCTGCACCGGCGCGGGCTGCAACTGGTCAATGGCAACGCGCTGGTGGCACGCCTGCTGCGCAGCGCCCTGGACCTTGGCGTGACGCTACTGACCGACAAGCCGGCCAGCCGCCTGCTGGGCGAAGGCCGGGTCAGGGGCGCGCAGTTTGCCGACGGCCAGGTGATCCATGCCCGCCGCGGTGTGGTGCTGGCCTGCGGTGGCTTTGCGCATGATCGCCAGCGCATCGCGCAAGTGATGCCCCATGCGCCGGACGGTACCCAGCATTACTCCGCAGCACCCAGGGAAAACAGCGGTGACGGCTTGCGCCTGGGCGAACAGGTTGGTGGCCTGGTCCAGTCGACTACGGCCCATGCGGGTGCTTGGGCGCCTGTGTCACGGGTACCGCGCAGCGATGGCAGTTTCGGCCATTTCCCGCACTTGATCGACCGCGCCAAGCCCGGCTTCATCGCCGTGCGCCGCGATGGCCGGCGCTTCGTCAACGAGGCCGATTGCTACCACGACTTCATGAACGCGCTGTTCGCCGCCACGCCGCAGGGGGAAGCGCCGGAAGCCTGGCTGATCTGCGACCACGCCGCGCAACGTCGCTATGGTATCGGCTGGGCCAAGCCCTTCCCTTTCTCCACCCGCCACTATCAGCGCTGCGGTTACCTGCACAGCGGTCGCACACTGGCGCAACTGGCGCAGCGCTGCGGGATCGATGCCGAGCAGTTGCAGCGCACGGTGGACGGTTTCAACCGCCATGCAGCCCGGGGTAAAGATCCGCTTTTCCAGCGTGGCGTATCGGCTTACAACCGGGCCCAGGGCGAGCCGTTGCAGGTACCCAATCCATCGCTGCGACCATTGCTGGACGGGCCGTATCACGCCGTGAAACTGTTGCCGGGCAGCCTGGGTACCTTTGCCGGCCTGGCAACAGACAGTACCGCCCGCGTGCTGGACCATGCAATGCAGCCGATTCCTGGGCTGTATGCGGTGGGCAACGACATGCACAGCGTGATGGGCGGGTATTACCCGAGTGGCGGTATTACCTTGGGGCCGGGGATGACGTTCGGTTACCTGGCTGGTAGAGCGTTGAGTTTGTACCGGCCCTGATCTTCATAACAGCGCCTCATCCGACTGCCTCCCCTGCGCCACCTTGGGTGGCTGTTGCAACAAACCTCGTGGCAATCGGAAGCCCTTGAAAGGCTCCTGGGTAATCGGGTTAAAGGCTTTCTCGGCATTCAACCGGTAGCGCATCACCCCGTCACCCGCTCTGAAGCTCAAATCCACACTGGTTGCCGTCCTCCCATTGAGCGAGCCACGGCTGAGCAGGCGGAACATCGACCAAGGGCCGCGGTACTCCAGGCTGCTGCTATTGCCGTTCTGCCTGAGCAAGGTAAGGTTGCTGCGCACTTGCTGCCCTTGGGTATTGGGCCAGACGATACCGGCGATCTGGCTTGGGCCATGAGTGTAGGAAATCAACTGGCCATCCAGATCCAGCAAGCTGGTGCGTTGATTCGCACTCAGCCCCAACGGCTCAATACTGAACTGCACGCTCAGGTTGCCGCGCTGGTCGAAGAAGGTTTCGCGGATGCGTTCAGCCAGCTCCAACTGCTCGATCACATCATCGCGAATCAGCGACTGATCGTGCTGACCGGACTGCAGGGCTTCGAGGTTTTCCTTCAGGAAGATCTTCAGGTACTGATCATTGAACTGTTGCAGACGCCCCTTTGGCCCGAAGAATGCCTCAAAGTCATCCAGGGAGGCATCGGGCGCCCTCACCACAAAGGGGTAGCGGCCTGCCAGGCGCTGCTGGAAGAAACTGTAAACCTCAGCATCCCAGCGGCGCTCCAACTCGCGCAGCGCTTCAACGTTCAGCACTTGCGCAGTCTGATCCGCCACCTTTCGGACTTGGTGGTTGACGGGTTCCGGCAAGCCCGTCGCCACTCGTTGCAAGGTACTGATCGGGTCGTGCCCTGTCATCGAGAAGCGCTGATGCACGGCTTGCAGAGCGGCCTTGCCTCGGTCCGGGCTGTCCTGCACTGCCTTGGCGTAGTCATGTACGGCCACGATGGCGGCTAGAGTCTCATCGTAGTAGCTCGGTTTTTCACCTGCTGCCTGCAACATGGCACTCAGGCCCGAAAATGCCCGGTGGATGGCCAACGCTTGCTGCATCTCGGGCTTGCTGCTTGCTGGTCGAAGCGCTTCTGCCTCGCTCGGTATATCAAGGCCCACTGGCAATGAAAGCGCAGTGTTGTCCCTCACCGTATCCAGTAGCCGATGCAGCGGAGCAGCGGGCCCGGTCAACTGCTCCAGGATGGCGACACCATGGTCCAGATCACGGAAATCAGCCACCGAAATGGCATTCAAGGCACGCCGCCAGCTGTCAATGTAATCGGTGCTGTACAGGCTGCGCAGGCGTTCTGTCAGCACATCACGGTCGGTGTCCGAGTAATCGAGCTGACCTCGCTCGCCCAACGCCCACTGGTCGATCATCGCCATCTCGGCGAACCGCTGGCTACGCGGTTCAAAGTATTCCTTGAAGCCTCTGGCAGTGAGCATGGGCGCAAGCAAGACACCATCATCACCCAGCCTGGAGCCAGAAGCCTGCTGATAGACCACATCGAATGCTGGCCCCACCTGATGACGCAGGTCCAAGCCTGTATGCAGCTGCTCCTGGGCCTGTTGTTTGAGGCTTGCATAGACCCGCTCCGCCAGCGGCACCTTGCGCAAGGTCTGCTGCACGTCGGCGACACGCTGGCGGTACTGTGGCAGATCGGTATCGGCATAGGCCAAGGCGTATTTCAGATGCTGCATGAGGTTGCGCTGCAGTTGCCCCTGGCCCGGGAAAGCCTGTTGCCACTGGCGGGCCATCCAGTCCTCAACCCATCCTGGCCGGCGGTTCTGGCGATCTTCGAGCATCCGGTACACCCTGAGCGTGGCCATCTGCTGCTCACTGCCTGGGGAAGCCGCGTTCATGGCGTCGATCACGCCACTGGCCAAGGCCGGCAAGAAGCGCTTGGAGAGCAAGCTCAGGTAGGCCTCATCGATCGAGGGGCCAATGGTGCGCCCCTGGTACAGGCCAAATTCAGCAACACCCGGCCAGGCCGCTCGATAATCGCCAAATACCACTACTGCATCACGGATCTGGTCCAGTGGCTCCAGCAAGTTGCGCCCGGTCGGGTCCAGGCGCTGGTCCACCTGGTGACGGCTGTACTCCCGACTCTTGGCAAGCACGCTGGCTGCCTTGGTGCCGTTGATATCGAAATAGCGCTGCCAGGTGGCAATGACGACACAGAACGCCAGGACCCCTACACCGGAACCCATCCATAACAACTGGCGCTTGTTACGTGCCACCCTGACATTGTCGCCAGCGAGGCCGGCCTCCTGGTAGATGACTCTTCGGAAGGCCTGCTGAATGAAGTAGACCAATGACTTGCCTTGCGCCTTGCCTTCACGTAGGGGGAGCTTTGTCTCGTAGGGTTGTGCCGCCTCACGAACGAATGCATTGAGCATGTCGCCTTGCTGCACGACCGACGAAAAATAGACGCCACGTACCAATGCAGGCGTGGTGAACCGATCGCTCGCCAACGTTTCACGCAGGAAACCCAGCAATATCGGGCGCAGGCCAACCAGTTGCGCATGCAAGGAGAACAGCCGCGCCCGGAGCGGTGCACTGCCCAGACCGTCAAGTTGGTCAAATACCTGCTCGAACAGCCCCCTGACCAAGCGACCGTAGTATTCATCGTATTCGTCCAACCAGGCGTCGAACGAATCGACCGCATCCAGTTTGAACGTGAACCCCAGCAGTTTCTCCCGCCGGGAGACCGAGAGCTTGCTATAGAGCTGGTCGAAGCCATCCAGCAGATCGAATTTGGATAGCACCACATACAATGGCAGGCGCGAACCTAGCTGACTACTCACCTCGTACAGACGTGCGCGCAGGAGGTGGGCCAAAGCGATACGTTGCTCGGACGTGCCATGAACCAGTGCCGGCAGGTCGATGACCAGCACTAATCCATTGAGGGCTCTCTGACTTCGATTTTGCAATAGCCATTCCAGCAGGTGGTTCCACAGTTTGGCTGGAGTTCCGGGCGGCAGGGAAGATTCAGGGGTTTTCAAGTGCTCGGATAACGAGCCTGCCGATGCTTCCTGGCGGATGAAAACACCAGGTGGGTCGATAATCACCGCGTCATTGCTGACCCACCAGCCTACCGGGTAGGCAAGCACTTCAACTTGGTGGCCGCGCGCCTGGGCGCGGTCGATGCGGGACAGGGAAAAATTCTGGTCGGTACGCTCAACGAAGCTGCTCTTGCCGGAGTGTTCATCACCCAACACCAGGTACCACGGCAACCGGTACAAGGCTCTGCGCCCGCCGGCACTGTCGAGATATCGCGCAAGCCCCTGGTTCAATGCCTTCTCTTGGGCGTGGACAAGCGGTAACGCGCGATCCAGTTCGACGGCCACCGCCTCCTTGCGTTCCGCTTGCAGCTGACGAAAGCGCATGCTTAATACAATAAGCCCGCAAAGTAGCGGTACCACCACAAGCACCAGGCTCGCCACGATGCGATGAGCCACATCGGCTAGCGGCTGTTGCTCACCCCACGTCCATTGCGGCCCGAGCCACCAGATGGCGATCAGCATCAGCACGGCGCCAAGCCCGAGTAGCAACGGCATCGCCAGGCCAATGCGGGTAACCAGGGGCAAGCCCCAGCGTTTGAGTTGTTTCCATAGTGTATTCATGAGGGCTCCGGATCCTTGTTCTGATCTGCCAATGCTGAAGATGTCGCATAGTGCTGGAGCCCTTGGAAAACCTCGGGTTCCCAGGCAGCAGCAGTGGTTTGCTGCATCGTCCGGGCTACTCCGACGCACAATTCCCGGGCCAACCAGGAAACGCCTCGCGTCGTCAGCAAATCGGCGGCGATGAGCGTGGTGTGGGAGCGTTCACGAGGGGAATGGAGATCTGCTTGCATCCCTTGCAGCCTCAAGAGAACCTGCTCTACACCGATACCCTCCAGCTGAGAGATGAGTTCCTCCCGCAGACTGCGGAACTCTTGAAAGGCAGCGCCTTGGTCAGCCACTCTTTCTCTGCCTTTGAGCCAAGCCAGACATTGGCCATCGACGAACACCGTGCCATCGCTGAAGCACAGTTGCTGTAACGAAGGAAGGCGCTGTACAAACCGCGCGGTCGTGCTACGAATGGCCTCGCTGACCTCGGTCATCGCCAACTGTGACGCTACAGTCGCAGCCAGGAAGCTCCCGCGGATCCAGTAAGGGGCCGCCGTGATGCTTTTCTCGATCCGATGCAGTAACGCAACATCAATCGAAGTGCCAGCTGCAGCATTTTCGTAACCAGCGACAACTTCCGGCGGTACCGCTATCAGTCCCGTGCAGTGCCGCTGTTTGACTGCAGGCGCGGTCTGGATATGGGCCCATAAGCCGAAGCGACGCAGTTGGTAGCCAACCGGGTCGTAGGGATCCTGTTGATTGATGAGCTCGGCCATATTCAACACGGCACGCCGCATTTCGCGCTCGTTGCCAATTGAAGCCCGGGGCACTGGCCTTGCAATGACATCGGCCAGCGACGCTGGCTGGCTGCTTGCAATCGGGGAGATGGGCGCAGCAGCCTCGCCAACACCATTGGCAAGGTCCGTGTGTTCAAGTAACAGCCGCTCCAGCCTGCTCAGAACAGCCGCATCCAGTTGTGCGCCGTCTTGTTGCTGCATCAAACGCGTCAACGCATCCTGTGCGGCCATTCCATGAGCAGGGCTGTACGTGAAACGGTCAAGGCGCGGCAGCGCTTCGATCAAGCGATTAAGCACAAGGCCAACCAGCTTGCGTTTGCCCAGGAAGCCTTTGGGCCCCGGTTTTGGATGAGCGGCTTCCCAATAGCGCTCCACCATCCCGGCAAGTAACGCCAAGGTGACGTTCCAGCGCTCCCAACAACCGCTGCGCAGCCACACGACACTCAGGTGTGCGACGATCCGCAAGTGCTTGCACTGCTGGCCCAGATACTGACAGGACGCCTCTTCGATGTAGCTCCAGTCGATTGAAGCCTCCTGTAGCCCGCCCAGCTTGACCATCTCCTGGTCAATGGCCTGGTAGGTTTCGTCCTCCATATCGAACAGGCCAGCCGGTACTGCCGGATCGATCGGCATAAGCAACCGGGTAAGTTGCTCTTCCCCCCACCCAGTTACCAGCGACATGTGCTACGCGCCTTGCTGATCAATGGGTCCAGCCCCTGGGCATCGAACACAAGGCCATCAACCTCGGGGTTATCACTGAGCAGCCGTATGCGTTCAGCCCCGATCAACTTCTTGATCTGCTCGATGGCTGGCAGGCCTCGCCCCGCATCTAGCACCTGGCCGTTCTCCATCACCTGCCAGGGCCTTGCAACCGTGGATCCACGCATCCCCTGCAACTGCACCTTCACCCATCTCGCGTCCAGGGGCTGGGCGCTGATCAACTGCAGCCTGGAGATGCCCTCCACGCAGCTGATAGCCAGGTACGGGCGTAGGTCAGCCGATGCAATTGCCGGTGCTGATATCACCAGCCCGTGCAACCGCCAATCCCCCTCATCCGTACTTGCGAGGAAGGTCAGGTCATCTGGCCCTCGCGCGGTTTCGTTTGCCATTACTCGTAGCACACTGGGTGCCTCTTGCTCGGGTGCTGACCACTGCCGCTTTGTTACATATGCAGGCGTATTCGCTGCTTCATCAAAGCAAGCCAGACGCTCCACGTTAGACACAATTCTAGGGCAGTCCCGCACTGGGCTCGCCAACACCGGCGGCAGACCAAACATCAACGAGAGAACAATGCCACAGGAATAGCGGGCAATCATCTTGAGTCCACTCTCTTTTTGAAATAGTAAACACATCCCACATGATAAGTCGCACTTTCCTACAAAATCAGCCAACCACACCGAACAAAGTGCAAAACACCAAACCGAACGATATCGACCGGAGCCTAGTACATCACCAAGAGATAACACAAACAAATATTTTCTTACATCTTTTCACTCGACTCCCGCCACACTCAAAGCGCATGGTTTTTATGCACCAACAGACTTAAGCAAGGGCACATGTTTATTATTACACACGAATTTGTAGGACACTTCCTACATATAAGCTGAAACATTCAAGGATATCAGTCAATGAGCAAGTCCTCCGGCTCCGTTGCGCCCCAAGAGCGCATCAACATCAAATACGTACCGGCCACCAGTGGGGAACAAGCCGAAGTAGAGCTACCTCACAAGATGCTTGTTTTGGGCGACTTCGGCCTGGATGACAACCGCGCCCTGGAAGACCGTACGGTCATGCGTATTGACAAACACACCTTCAACAATGTGCTGAGCGATGCCGAGGTGCGCCTGGATATGTCGGTGCCATCCATGCTCGGCGCAGCGCAGGATACGGAACTGGCGGTCAATCTGCAGTTCAAGTCGATCAACGACTTCGGGCCCGATTGCATCGCTCGCCAGGTGCCGGAGCTGAACAAACTGATTCAACTGCGAGAGGCGTTAGTCGCCCTGAAAGGCCCGCTGGGCAACGTGCCAACTTTCCGCAAGCAACTGCAACATCTGTTGAACAACGAGCAAGCCCGCAAACAACTCGCGAAAGAACTCGACCTGGTGCTCGAGGCGCCAAAAGAAGACTGAGACAACGGAGCGTCCCAATGCCAAAGCCAAGCAACACTAGCGTCGCCGCTGAAGCAACTACCGAGACAATGAGCAATACCACCTTGCTCGACCAGATCATGGCAGGAACCAAGTTGGTGCCCGCTCAAGAGGGCTATCAGGTTGCTCGCCAGGGTGTATCTGCGTTCATTGCCAAAATTCTCATGAGCAATGACCCAGATCAACTAATCAACAAGCATCGCGTCGACCAGATGATTGCAGAGCTGGATCGGGTACTCAGCAAACAGATGGATGCCATTCTTCATCAGCCCGAGTTCCAACAGCTTGAATCGTCGTGGCGTAGCCTCAAACTTCTGGTGGACCGCACGGACTTCCGCGAGAACATAAAGCTTGAGGTGTTGCATGTTTGCAAGGAAGACCTGCTCGATGACTTCGAGAACGCGGCCGACATCACCTGCAGTGGCATTTACAAACACGTCTACACCGCAGGTTACGGCCAATTTGGTGGTGAACCAGTTGCAGCTATGGTCGGCAACTACAACTTCGGCCCTTCCTCCCCGGACATCAAGCTACTGAGCTACATGGCCTCTGTCGGTGCCATGTCGCATGCGCCGTTCCTGGCGGCACCTTCTCCGGAGTTCTTCAACCTCAGCAGCTTTGAGGAGTTGCCGAACCTCAAGGAGATCAAGGACATCTTCGCCGGCCCACGGCATGCCAAATGGCGTGCTTTCCGGGAAAGTGAAGATGCCCGTCACACTGCACTGACCGGGCCGCGCTTCATGCTCCGCTCCGCCTACCACCACCAGGAGAAATCGATCGAGAGCTTCAACTACGACGAGGACATCGCCGGCCGGCATGACAACTACTTGTGGGGCAACTCCGCCTTCCTGCTGGCCAGCTGCATCAACGACAGCTTTGCCCGCTACCGCTGGTGCCCGAACATAATCGGCCCGCAGTCAGGCGGCGCTGTCGAAGATCTGCCGGTGCATCTGTACGAATCCCTGGGTCAGATGCAGGCCAAAATCCCTACTGAGGTGCTGATTTCCGACCGAAAAGAGTTCGAACTGGCCGAAGAGGGCTTCATCGCCCTGACCATGCGCAAGGACAGCGACAACGCCGCTTTCTTCTCGGCCAATTCGGTGCAGAAACCGAAGAACTTCCCCAAGACACCCGAAGGCCTGCAGGCCCAGACCAACTACAAGCTCGGCACTCAGTTGCCCTACCTGTTCATCGTCAACCGGCTGGCCCACTACATCAAGGTGCTGCAGCGCGAGCAGATCGGCAGCTGGAAAGAACGGCGCGACCTTGAGTGCGAGCTCAACAAATGGATCAAGCAGTATGTCGCCGATCAGGAGAACCCTTCTGCCGATGTACGCAGCCGCCGGCCGCTACGCGCTGCCAGCGTTGAAGTTTCAGACGTTGCCGGTGATCCAGGCTGGTACCAGGTCTCGCTCGCCGTACGCCCGCACTTCAAATACATGGGTGCGAACTTCGAAATCTCCCTGGTCGGGCGGCTCGACAGGCAATGAGAGGCTTTTTTGATCGCTTGATAGCGGATCAGTCTGCCAATCGGGAGCCATCTCGGCAGGAGAACGCCTCCCACAAGTTCTCCGCCATCAAGCGCCATCTCGAAACACTGCTCAACGCCCGCCAAGGTTGCTCACAGAGCAGCCCTGAGCTGGGCCTGCGCGACTTCAACGGGCACGACACGAGCAGCGGCGATCTGCTTAAGCAAGTGAGCATTGATATTCGCCGCACCATCCAGCGCTTTGAACCACGCATACAGGTGCATGCGCTCAAAGCAGTGCCCGATTGTTACTCCCCGCTGGAGTTGCATTTCAGGCTGGACTGCCAGGTACAGGTCAATGACCACACGGAGCAGTTGCAACTGGAGCTGCTGGTCAACGGGCACAACCGCTATACCCGAGTGAGGTGACCCATGTCACTGAAGGACCGATTCAACGAAGAACTGCGCTACCTGCATGAGTTGGGAAGCGACTTCGCCAAGGACAACCCACAGCTGGCTCGGCTGCTTGGCAACGGCGGTAGCGACCCCGATGTCGAACGCCTGATGGAAGCCTTTGCGTTCCTGACGGCCAAGCTACGACTGAAGCTGGAAGACGACTTGCCAGAACTGACGCACCCTATGCTGCAGTTGCTGTGGCCCAACTACCTTCGGCCGCTGCCCAGCGTAACGATCATCCAGTTCACGCCACGCAAGCAATCGCTCAGCCAGTCACAACAGATCCCCAAGGGTTCAAGGTTGTTCTCAAAACCCGTGGACGGTGTCGCCTGTGAATTTCGCACCTGCACAGCTGTAAACATTCATCCGTTCGAAATCGACGCGGTAGGCGCAACCCAAACCCTCGACAACTCCGTGGTTCACATCGATCTTCAAACCCTGGTGAAGCGGCCGTTGAATACCTTGGGCTGTGCCAGCCTCGATTTCCACCTCAGCGGTGATCACCGCACCGCCCGCACGCTCTATTTATGGATCTCTCAATATCTCGAACATGTCAGCGTAACCATCAATGGCGAGGTTCGCCGATTGCCGGCCAGCAGCATCGCCTTTCCGGGTTTCAACCCTGATGAAGCCCTGCTGCCCTATCCGCAGAACGTCTTCGATGGCTACCGGATCCTGCAGGAGTACTTCATCTTCCCACAGCGCTTTCACTTCTTCGCTGTCAGCGGACTGGAACGCCTGTGGCCCGCAGAACAAAGCGCCAAGGTACGTATCAAGCTGCACTTCACCCGCCAGCTTCCCGACTCGCTGCGTGTCGGCAAAGCAGACTTCAGGCTGTTCTGCACAACTGCAGTCAACCTGTTCAAGCACAGCGCCGAACCTATCGACCTGTCCAGCGACGTTGCTCAGGTCGAGCTGAAGCCTAAAGGCGCAGAGCGCTACGCTTACGAGATCTTCAGCATCGATGAGGTGATCAGTACCCGCACCACGACTGACGGCAGTACCGGCGAACACCTGAGAACCTTCCGCCCATTCGAATCGTTCGCCCATGAAATCGAGCATGTACAAGGGCGCACGGCGTTGTATTACCGCTACCAGCTCGAAGAATCCCTGCGCGGCGATGGCGTCACGCATCGCATCGCTTTCGTGCGCGCCGATGCCAACACCTACATTGGCGAGCTGGAAACGGCGTCCATCGACCTGACCTGCACCAATCGCGACCTGCCACTGGCGTTGGGCATCGATGACATCAACGTGCTCACCGAAATCACGCCACCCCTGGCTACCTACACCAACATCTGCGCCCCCACCCGCCCGTACAGGCCGGTGCTGGATGGCCAGTTGCAGTGGGCCTTGATCTCCAACATGTCGCTCAACTACCTGTCGCTGCTCTCGGTCGACCCACTGAAAGCGGTCATTCGCGCCTATGACTTCGCCGCGTTGCACGACATCCAGCAAACACGCACCACCCGCAAGCGCCTCGATGGCATCCGCGATGTTCACACAACACCCTTGGATTGGCTTATCAAGGGGCAACCCATTCGTGGCCTGCACACCCGGCTGAAGCTGGACCAGGCCGCCTTCCTCTGCGAAGGCGACTTGTACCTGTTCAGTTGCGTGCTCGCGCACTTCTTCGCGCTGTACGCCAGCATCAATTCCTTCCATCAACTGGAAGTAATCAACACCACCAATAACGAGCACTACACATGGCCAATCCAGACCGGCAAACAACCGCTGATCTAGCCGACAAGCTGCTCGCCGAGGCGCACCAGTACAACTTCTTCCAGTTGCTGGAGCGCTTGCACGGCCTGCATGGTGATGACCTTGAACCACGCTGGCCGAGCGAGGCCACCCGGTTACGTGTGCGCCTTGCCAGCGACCCGCGGCTGACCTTCCCCGTTTCGGACGTATACAAAGCCGAACGGATGCCCGGCGAGGAACAGCGCTATCGCGTGTGCGCCACTTTCATGGGTTTGCACGGTACTGACTCGCCTTTGCCCACCTATTACCTGGAACAGGTGGCATACGAGCATGCACAGGGTATTGGTGTGCGGCCGGCTTTCTTCGATTTCTTCAACCACTACCTGCTCAGCCTGCTGCATCGAATCTGGCGTAAATATCGCTACTACATCCGCTTTCAGCCGGGAGCCACCGATGGGTTCTCACAGTACGTCTTTGCGCTGCTTGGTTTGAACGACAAACAGCTGCGAGGGGACACGGCACTGCCCTGGAGTCGGCTGCTCAGTTTTGCCGGTGTCATTGCCAGCCGCAGCCGTGCACCGGGAACCGTGGCCGGCATCATTGCCCACTGTTTCGACCTCAAGCATGTGCAGATCCGCGAGTTCGAAACCCGCTCGGTCCCCACTACTGCCAAACAGCTTGTTAGCCTCGGGCGCAGCAATGGCGAGCTGGGCAGCACGTTCATGGTCGGCAGCCGCACGCGCACGCGGAGCAGCAAGTTCACCATCGTGATCAGCGAACTGGAACAAACGCAATTGCGCGACTTGCTCCCCAGCGGCATCAACTTCGGCCGCTTGCGCGCGCTAATCGACTTTTTACTGCGTGATGGCTTGGCCTACGACCTGGAACTGCGCCTGAAGCAAAACGCGCTGTCATCTTTCTGTCTGCACCGCAGCCGAGGCGCCTATCTGGGCTGGACCAGCTTTGTCGATGACCGCCACGGCCAGATCAGCCCCGTCGTCCGGTTCCGGGGGCGCTCATGAATACATTGACCTTGAACATTACCAATCTCGATCAATTGCAGCACACCGTCACCGCGCGGTATCGGTTCGATTGCACGGGCGGCACCATCGGCAGCAAGGCAGCCACCTGGCTGATCAATGACCGTGACCAGACCGTTGCACCAATTCACTGCGAAATCCGCTGGATCGAGGGCAGCTTCTGTGTGATCGATCACTGCAATCGCACCTATCTGAACGACAGCATCGTCAGCCTGGGAGAGATAACTGCGAGACGGCTTCTTGAGGGTGATCAGCTTCATGTCGGCGCTTATCGGCTGTTGGTTCAGTACTCACAAACCGATGCGCGCTCGCTTGAGGATCTGTTCAACCCTGGCCATAGGGTACTCGACCAGCTGATCGCCGAAATGCCGACCGAGACTTGGCAACCAAAGCCTCCAACTGCCCGGGCTACCACTGAGATCTGCTCGGTCTTCGAGCTGGACGTGGGGAATGATCCCTTGGCGGCATTGGATGCAGTGACAGTAAAGGGGTTATCGCACGAAACCCCACTGCAACGCCTGATTGCAGGAGGACACTCATGACGCGACATCCGCTCGCAGTCACCCTGTTGACCATGTTGATCGGGCTGTCAGGCTGCACTTCCCTGAGCAGAGTGAGCCAAGTGGTCATGGACCCTTCGCTGCCCATTGGACCGCCCAAGGATCACCCAACCGAGGTCGCGTTCAGCATCAATGCCAGCCCTACCCTCAATGTCAACCCGAACAGCCTGGATATCGCAACTGAACATGTAAGCGTCCTGGAGCCTAGCCCCTACGCCGTGAGCCTGAGTGCAGGAGACCCCTACGCACTGACCGAAAAAGTAGGAACGTTGTTCGAATATCTCCAGGAGCAATTTCCCGCTGTATCGCCGGTCGTCATGGACGAGGACGAAAGCAATGACCTGGCTTATTCGCCACTGGAGGAAAGCACACCCGGTAGTTACGACGACCCGACAGTGGTGCTTACCTTGCCGCGCACTACAACCCTGCCCACAGAGCCGGTCGCTACGCCCATTGCCATCAAGATCCTGCAGTTAAGCGACGACTCTCTGCTACGCAACAGCGTGTATCAACTGCTGGACAAGGACCCGGCCAAGGTTCTGCGCAGCACCTACATTCGTGATGATGATTACCTGCTGCGCCCTGGCCAGTTCAAGTTCATCCCCTTTGCGCCCATCGAGCCCGAGACCCGCTTCGTAGCGGTAATTGGCGACTACCGAAGCCAGGAAAACGCAACCTGGCGCCAAGTGCTGCGCATTCCTCCACGCGGACACCAGATCATTCTGTCGGTGTTGGTCAACGACACGCAGATCCTGCTCAAGGAAGAAGACTGATGGCGCTACCTGTCCTGTCCTTTTCGCTTACTCACGCTGACATGGAGCGCACATGAGTTCACGTAATCCCGTCCTTTGGCCTGAGGGCCTGTTCGTCAAACCACAGCATTTCCAGCAGGCGGCCCGGGCTAGCGAAGCAGCCTTGCACCAACGCCTTGGTAGCCTAAATGCAGCCTTTTACGGTTTCAGCGAACTTCAGCTTAATGACGAGTACCTCACCCTGGGCAAAATCGCCATTACCCGGGCCCGGGGTATCATGCCAGACGGCACGGTGTTCGATATCCCCGCGGATCTTCCACCACCACCGCCGCTGGAAATCGAAGATGACGCTTCGAAGGACAGCGAAGTGTATCTATGCCTGCCCCTGCGCACCGATGGTGGCCGTGAAGTGAGCTGGCCAGACAATACCGTCGACTCCCGTTACATCGCCCAGGCACAGGAAATCAAGGATACCCATAGCGCTGACGGCGACCTGGTGCAGGTCGACCTGGCCGTCCCCAACCTGCAGCTCAAACGCAAGGCCGAAGACAGCAACGCCTACACCCGCCTGGCCTTGGCACGCATTCTGGAGCGCCGTCCCGATGGCAGCCTGCAGCTGGATGAAGCGTTCTACCCCACCTGCGTGGCAGTGCGGGCAATACCGGCGCTGCAACGTTTTCTTGAAGAAATTACCAACACCATGCGCGAACGGGGGCGCAACCTCGCAGCACGCATTGGCGGAGCAGGCCAGTCTGGCATCGCCGATATTCGCGACTTCAATCTGCTGCAAGCCATGAACCGCTGGTGGCCCTGCTTCCAGCACCTGGCCAGGCAAGCCCAGACACACCCCGAACAGCTCTACCTGAGCATGAGCCAGGCCTGTGGCGAATTCGTGACCTTTACCGATGAAAATCGGCTGCCACAGGAATACCCCGCCTATCACCACACAGCACTGCGCACCTCGTTCAAGCCGCTGGAAGACACGTTACGCCGAGCACTAGGTACTGTCCTGCAACCGCGCGCCGTGTCGTTAGCACTGAAGACACTGGACTATGGCGTGATGACGACCACGCTGGAGGATCGCCGGCTGATCGATGAGGCTGACTTCATCCTTGCGGTGCGCGCCCACCTGCCCCCTCAGGTGTTGCGCCAGATGTTCGTGCAGAAAGTCAAAGTCACTTCACTCGAATCACTGAACGAGCTGGTGCCATTGCAACTACCAGGTATCCCGTTGACCCCATTACCGGTGGCGCCTCGCGACCTGCCTTTCCATGCAGGCTTCAACTATTTCGAACTGGATCGGCGTGACCCGGCGTGGGCACGCATGAAGACCGCGAGCGGCTTCGGTATCCACATTGCGGGGGACTTCCCCGGCCTTGAACTGCAATTTTGGGCAATCAGGAGTGAATGAGATGGAAGAGAAAAGCAATGCCCCCATCGAAACCACAAATGTCGAAGGCACACGGCTGTACTCGAGGCTCAAGACGCCATTGCCCAGTAACCCACCCACCTCGACAACGTCTGAAGCCGACGAGCAGAAGCCAAAGTCAGAGCCAGAGCCCGTTCATGAAGGCTACCCGGCTGATCCAGACTTCCAGCTACGTGGCGGCTACGACAATCTGATGCTGGATGCAGCTGCACCGCTGTTCGGCCTGGTCATACGCCTGCGCACACTGGATGAATTGCCAAACATCAAAGATGTACACCAGAAAGTGCGCAAGCAGATCGAGAACATCCAGGAAGAAATGCGCCAACACGGCTACGAGCCCGCCCAAACGCTGGCGTATTCGTACGCTCTGTGTCTGTACATCGATGAAGCGGTGATGGAACGGCCCTGGGGCAAGAACAGCTGCTGGAGCCAGGAACCACTGCTCAGCATCTTCCACGACGAAACCTGGGGCGGGGAGAAATTTTTTACGGTGCTGTCCCGCCTGATGCAGGAGCCCGCTCGCTACCAGGACGTACTGGAGTTCATGTACTTCGCGTTGTGCCTTGGCCTGAGGGGCAAGTACGCCATTGCGCCAAAGGGCGAAGAAACGCTGAACGC
Organism: Pseudomonas sp. LS.1a; assembly: GCF_022533585.1. Classification (NCBI taxonomy): domain Bacteria; kingdom Pseudomonadati; phylum Pseudomonadota; class Gammaproteobacteria; order Pseudomonadales; family Pseudomonadaceae; genus Pseudomonas; species Pseudomonas sp. LS.1a. Next base: position 2,263,410 of record NZ_CP092827.1, on the reverse strand, counting down.
ACTCATCCACCAACTTCACGGGATGCTACGTGAATTGCGTGGGCCTACCCCGGAAGAAGTATGTGACCCCTACACCCATGTGGCTCCGCGCAACTTTCGTATGAACCGGCAATTTCCGTGGTGGAGCCCTTTGGTGATTTCCGTCCTTGCCATGGCCGTGGCCTATGGAATCTATAGCTATCGCCTGCACCTGATTACTACCGAGGTGCTGGAATCACTCAACGGAATTTTACAGCAGTAAATAGCTGAAATTCGAAACCCCTGACTTCAACGATATGGCGAGGCTCCGCCTCGTTAACAAGTCCATCGTTTCCGATGGCCACGCCTTTATAAATATTGGCGTGTACACCTACTGAAATTGGGAGCACATCATGGCATCACCAGCTTATTTAAAAATCAACGGCAAGGTACAAGGCAACATCAGTGAGGGCGCCAGCACTTCCGAGTCGATTGGTAATATTTATCAATCGGAGTTCGCCGATGAGATCATGGTGCAAAAAATCGAGCACGAGATAAACACCCCAATCGACCCACAGAACGGCCAGCCCTCGGGAAAGCGCGTCCATGGCCCTTACAAAGTCACCTTCACAACCAACAAATCAAAGCCCTTGCTGCTGGAATCGATCTGCAAGGCCGAGTTGCTCCCAGAAGTTGTAATCACGCAATACAGAGCAACCAGCGAAGATCCAAATGAGCTGTATTACAGAACCACACTTACGGACGCGACCATCATCAAACTGAGAACCGAGCAGCCCCACGCACAAGAAGACACACCGACGCCCCGACACCAAGAGGTTGAAGTCTGGTTCTCCTACCGGAAAATCACTGAATGCCATGAGGTCTGCGGTACCGAAGGATCCGATGACTGGCAAAAGACTTGAAACACCAACACTCCACTGAGGCATTGAGTGTTCCGGGCAGATTTGCTGCCTGGACACCCTCAAACTATCAGACGGCAGATAAGGAATTCTTATGCCTAGCCAATCTGGACTGCATTACAGCTTTCGACCTCTCGCTAGCCGATTAGAGTTCGAGGTGGTTTCCTTTACCCTCAAGGAAGGTATTAGCACTAATTTCCAATTAGAGCTTGAATTGATCAGCCATGAAAACGATTTAGACTTCGGTCAATTGCTCGACAAACCTGCACTGTTCACCATCTCCCGTGCAAACTGCCCTTTGCGACATGTCCATGGTCTGATCAGCAGGTTCAACCAAGGCGATAGTGGCCCTCATCGCACACGCTATAGCGCGGTAGTCGAACCGCAACTGGCGCGCGCCAACCTGCGCTCGAACTGGCGTATTTTCCAACACAAGACCGTTCCGCAAATTCTTGAATTGATGCTCAAGCGCCAAGGCATCGCACAGTACGAACTGCGGGCAAGCATGGACCACCAGATTCGCGAATTCTGCGTTCAGGCCGGCGAGACAGACCTTGAGTTCATCGCTCGCCTGGCTGCTGAAGAAGGCTTCGTCTACCGCTTCGAGCACAGTGAAAAACTTCACAAACTGATCATCACTGACCGGCTGCAATCGCTTGGCCTGATCAGCCATGGGGTCAAAAAGGCCAAGGATGAAGACGAGAGCTTTCTCGAAGTGGATGGACTGCTCGATCCCAATACAGTCCTCTATCAAGCCAATAGCGGTGGTGCCCAGGCGAAACCCTGCCTGCGGCGCTTGCGCTACAGCGAACAGGTGCGCACGGCACGTCAGGTTCAGCGCGACTACACCTTCACCAACCCGGCCTATCGCCAGGAACACAGAGCCACCGGCCCCTTCCTGGAACATCAATCCAGCGAGTACGAATGCTTCGATTACCCTGGCCGCTACAAGCGCGATGCCGTAGGCAAACCGTTCACTGAAAACCGCATTACCGCACTGCGACACGATGTACGTGTTGCCGAAGTCGGGGGTGATGATGTACGCCTGCAGCCCGGCCTCGGTTTTACACTTGCGGGCCACCCCCGCGCTGACTTCAACGTGCATTGGCGAGTAACTGCGGTCACTCATGAAGGTAGCCAGTTCACCAGCCTGCAAGAAGAAGCCGCCGGCGTCGACCAAAGCACACGCTACGAGCAAATCGCACAGCTCGTCCCCGGCAGAACGGAGTGGCGCCCTGCTCCGCTGGATAAACCTCGCGTCGATGGGCCGCACATGGCGACCGTCGTGGGCCCGCGCGGTGAAGAGATCTATTGCGATGAATGGGGCAGAGTCAAGGTCAGCTTCCCTTGGGACCGTGAAAGCCAGGACAACGAATTCAGCTCCTGCTGGGTGCGGGTATCCCAAGGCTGGGCCGGTGGCAGTTGGGGCTCGATGGCCATTCCACGTATTGGTCAGGACGTGATCATCCAGTACGTCAATGGCGACCCCGACCAGCCAATGATCACCGGGCGCACCTACTGCGGTAATCAGTTGCCGCCCTACGACCTGCCCCGACACAAAACACGCATGACGATCAAAAGCCAGACGCATAAGGGCGATGGCTTCAACGAACTTCGTTTTGAAGATGAACTGGGCCAGGAAGAGGTCTTCATCCACGCACAGAAAGACCAGAACATTGTGGTCAAGCACGATGAGACGACACAGGTCGGCAACGACCGAAAGGAACAGGTCAATAACGACGAATCGATTCTGATTGGCCGTGACCGCACTGAAACGGTTGGCAATGATGAGCGCGTCACCATTGGGCATGACGCTGCTCTCGACATCGGTCGAAACCAGACAATCAAGATAGCCAAGGATCGTATTGAAGCCATCGGCAATCACCGCCACGACCAGATCGCAGCCAATCACCACACCAGTATCGGCGGCAACCTCGAGCAGCGGGTCGAGGGGCATGCCGAACTTGAAGCCCGGGGCGAAATCCGCAGGCGTACCCGCCGCTATGAGCTTCGCACAGCAGAAGCCGTGATCATCCAGGGCCCTGGGGGCTCCATTCAGATCGATGAGACAGGCATCACCCTGGACAGCCCGACAATACGCATCAACGGCCAGATGCTGAAATCGGCAGATGGGGCAACCAACCTGTTTTCCATCAGCGGTGCGCCGGTCAATGGCAACCCGCTGGATCGTCAGTGCGGGCGCCGCCCCGATGGTTCCTGCCCGTTGCCCGACTGCCGCTGCACCAGAGGGCCAGGTCGATGAAAACAGCGCCCTCAAACACGCTGCCAAGCGTGCATTTCGGGAGCAATGCGCGCTTTCTGTTGCTCATGACCATTGTGCTCGAGCACTCGGCCTACCGGCCAATATCCCAGATACTCCCGAATGGCGAGCTGGTCCCGGCCTATGCCCCTTCGGTACTTGAACTTATCAATGAAGTCAGCCGCAACACCCAGCATGCGTGGCTGTGGCGGGGTAGTGCTGTGGATGACCGCCATGACTTTGGGCCGTTGCTGGTAAACGTGTCAGACGCGCCCGAACTGCTTGCCCATGCCATATCTACCTGGATGCCCATTGGCGGTGCCATCGCGCTGAATGCCGATATTGGCTTTACCGAGCTGGTAGACCATTTCTCCAGCCTTGTACAGATCTCGCTTCCGGGTCAGGGGCTGGCCACTTTCCAGTTCAGGCCAGACCACCTTGCAGCCTGGCTGGATGCGCTGGATGACGACCATCGGACTACCTGGCTTGGGCCTGTGTGTTCGCTGGCCTGGCGAATCAACTGGGGGCCGGCTCACGAGTGGAAAACACTTGAACGCAGCCCGACCACTGCCCGTTCTTTTGCGCAAGCCCCACTCTCCCTGCGCAAGCTTGAACTTGAGCGGCTGCAAGCAGGCATGCATGAACACTTCGTGCTCACGTTGGCACACGAGGTGTTAGCCCTGCCACAACACGACCTCCACACACTGGCCGACATCAGGCACTGGATTGAAAGCCTGCTGCCGCAACTGAAAGCCCTCAACTTTCGTGACGAGGAAGTCGCCGGGCAGTTCATCAGGCTGATTGCCAGGCACATGTGGCTCATGAGCAACGATGAGGCAGGGAAGATCTACACCAACCTCGAGGAGTCACCCCAGAGCCGCCTTCGCGAACTGCACGCATTGATCGAGAGCAAGGAGCCCGTCCATGAATGACGCCAGTGTCAGCAGCGCCACCTCCGGCCCTGCCTGTAGCGCACGCATTCCCATCCTGCCGGTGCGCTATGCCATCGTGCCACGCACCGGCGATATGCCCGCCTGCCGCTATGCCGATGCAGGCTTCAACCTCGAACAAGGCTTCGGGCCACTGCAACACTCCGCCTACACCCTGCGCGCGCTGCGCCCGGGCTATGTCTACGTGTTCATGCAAGGCACCCTGGGCCAGAAACTGGTCATTCACGAGTACGTCGGCGCGGGCCTTTACAAGGAACTGCGCTACCGTGGGCTGGACGACTACCACCGGCGTGATCGCTACCTGTCCAGCCGCACCCTGGGCTGGGTGTGGGCCGATACCTGCCCCGATACCGCCAGGGAAGTGTGGATCGGCTACAGTCCGCACCTGTGGACCAACGCCATGACCGCCCGCATCACCAGTTCAGCCGCCTTGCGCCAACGGCACATGCGCCAGCTGGACATGGCCGAACTGGTAGCCGGCAACCAGGTACCCTCAACCCAACGCCATGTCTTGCCGGTCAGTGCCCTGCAAACCTGGGTCGAAGACTTCAAGCCCACCGAGCGGCGCATGCCCCTGACCTGGAGCAGCGACCCGATCACCGAAACCTTGCCCATCGGCAACCTCGTTGCCATCGGCCGGCACTACCCCTACACCCAGCCGAAAGTACCGGTAGTGGTGGCGCTCACCGATGCCGAAGGCATGGCCCTGGACCTGAGCCTGACGGTGTCGGCCTACCAGCATCAACTGCGCGACCTGATGCCCGCCGAACAGCTGGAGCACATGAAGCCGGCACAAGGGCCCGAGCAGGAACGCGTACCGGCGTGCTACAAACTGGATGCCGAACAGCTGAGCGTGCAAAGCCACGATTTCCACCACCGCAACCTGGTGGCCATGCTGCTGAACAAGACGCTGGAAAGCCTGTACCCGGCGGATGCCCCTTCACCGGAACTGGCCGAGTTCCGGCTTGGCACCGAGCGCCGCGGCCCCGCCCTGTCGCCGTCCGAGTCACGTTTTCAGGCCCTCACCCACGAAGACTACTCACCCAACGGCGCCCGCCTGGCACAGCGCCTCGACCTCGCCAAGTACCGGCACTTCCTCACCGAGCGCGATGAACTGGAACGCCGGATCATCGCGTTGCGCAACCAGGCCTTGCAGGCCAGCCACGACCATGACGCCTGGCTCGGGACCGCCGAACCCGAGCATGTCGATAACCCCTACAGCCTGGCTGCGGCCCTGGCCTGCTACGACCGCGACGAAATCACTTCCGCCCGCGGCCTGGAAATATCCTTGGCGCTGCTGATTCAGTCGATGGGCCAGCCAGCGCCCGGCACTGAAGAACTGGACCCGCGACTCAAACGTCTCGAACAGTGGCTGGACCAGCACGACAGCCCGCTGTACACCGCCCTGGCGCCATTCAACCCGTTCAAGGACAAGGCGGATTCGATCGGCAGCCTGTTCGGCGCCAGCGACAACGTGATCGAAGGGTTGGCCGGTCGCTTTCCGGCCATGGCCGACATCACCGACCTTACCGCCCAGTCGGTCACCACCGTGGTGCTCAAGCGCCTGCGTGGGCAGACCCGCTGGGATGCCAGTCATGGCCTGCGTCGGCAAGTGTTGTTGGCGGCGAGCGAGGCCAATGCCGAGAAAGCGCTGGGACTGCTGGCAGCGCGTTACCAGATCACAGAGCAGGCTATTCGGGACAATCCTTTCAGTCAGGAGGTGGAGAAGTACCTGAAGAACGGCATGGCGCAAGTTGAAGAGATGAAAGAGCTACGCATCTCGGGAAGCCGGACGGTGTCAATCGAACTGACCACCACCGCGCGAGCTAAACCCAACTTTCTCGGGTTACTCACGACGGGCGGTGGCGGTGGATTGAATGCGGGAATGCTGTGGTTCAACGTGATTTCGCTCAAGACCACCTACCACAGCCTGCAGCAGAGCGATGCACCGGAATACACCATGGGGTTCGCTTCATCGATTTTCGGGGTGATTGGTGCGGCATCGGCGACATTAGTCAGCGTGCGGGCAACGCAGAAAGCAGTGATGCTCAGGCTAAGTTCAACCGCCTCTGGGATGGCCTTTGGAAATGGGATTATAAAATTCTTAAGCAGTAATCTCTATGCGCGTTTGACAGGATACCCAGCGATAGCATTTAGCCTGTTCTCTGATTTCGCCAAGGCGTGGCGCCAGAACGAGAACGGAAACCAAGGTGCCGCTGCATACACGCTGACAGGTGGAATAACCATGGCACTTGGATCTGCTGTCGTCCTTGAGGCTGGACTTGCAATTGCTGGCGTTACAACGCTAGTGCCCTTTGCCGGATGGGCCGCAGCTGCGCTGGTACTTGTAGGAACCGTAATCATTGCAGGAGGCCTCTACCTTCACGCGAAGGCACATGAACGTCTTCACAGCCCAATTGAGCTTTGGGCAGCGCGTAGCATCTTCGGCAATCGCATTAACGATGGAGAAGTCCGCGCTGAGCTCTCCTTGGACCATGATGAGAAACTACTTGCATTCCCCACAGTGCACGCAGAAATCAAAGCTTGGCACGATGAGCACTATGGGCCAAAACTACTGTCAGCTGAACAGGCCTTATCACTCGGTGTAAGCAAAGTCGATACCCTATGGCACGATAACAATCACTGGTCACCGCCGAACTGGACAGCTATCACTCATAACGAAGTGGCCACATCTCAACCGACCGTTGAGTTCGCAGTACTTCTACCGGGTTTCGTGATCGGGACAAGCCAGTGGTCAGGAAGTTTAAGCGCCTTCCGTGAGGGCCTAGCAATGGACGTATTTCCAATCGCCCCAACCGGTCAAATTGTCGGCGCCGGGTTGGTTCTACATTTCGAAAAAACGTTACACAACCAAAGCCACCTCTCACTGCATCTATCCTACAGCGCCAACCAAGGGCTAGACGAAGACAATGAGATCCATTCAACTTTCCGTCTTGAGCGCTGATCATGGCAACCATTTGGCTATTCAACACAACATCCGACTCAGGTCATAAACCTGCTATTAACGGACAGCTATTAAGCTTTTCCGAAAATACTTTATACCTACGAAATCCTTGGATAATAGACTCTGTATTCATGGGAAAGCTGTACTGTGCATTGATCCTCGCATTGATGATCGGATTCTACCCGGTCCTACTATCCGATAAAGCCTGGAAGCCATCTACCTTCAACCCTATCTTGATCACCGGAACAGCGCTTGGGCCGTTCACCTTCCTTCCATTCCTAATTTATCGAATATATTTCATAAAACGATTGTCAAATTTATGCCTTAACCGGAAAACTCAAAAAATCTACTATCAACGCTTGAGCAAAGTAATAATTTTTGATTGGAATAATATCGGCGGAGGTATTTTTAAACGTACTGAATTTGGTGGCTCATCATTCAGCACCAGCTATGCCCTCGCCTTCGCCCCTCGCCGAGAGGACGGCAGCCTTCACCAAAAGGATTGCCTCTGGGTCGACAGCAACGAACCTACCGAACCCGGCGTCAAACACGTCGCCGAAGTCTGGGAATACCTCCGCCACTTCATGGACCACGGCCCGGACAAACTTCCCCCACCTGGCGAACCCAACTGGTGGCACAAGCCACTGCACGCGATCTGCCTGACCCCGGCAGAAGCCTGGCGCCACTACGTCCCTTGGCGAACCGGCGAACCCGGCGAAATGCAAGGCAAGAAGAACTGGCAACTGCCGTTCTGGGCCGTGCTGTTCCCCTACAACATCACGCTTGCCATCTGCTGGTACGGCATCTGCCGGCTGTTCAATGTTCGAGCAGCCCCACCGCCCGCAGAAGCGTTTGAGGAAGCCCCGGCACATTTAGTCAAAAGGAAGCGTACATGAACGACGCCTCCGTCAGCAGCGCCACCTCCGGCCCGGCCTGTAGCGCACGCATCCCCATCCTGCCGGTGCGCTATGCCATCGTGCCACGCACCGGCGATATGCCCGCCTGCCGCTATGCCGATGCAGGCTTCAACCTCGAACAAGGCTTCGGGCCACTACAACACTCTGCCTACACCCTGCGCGCGCTGCGCCCGGGCTATGTCTACGTGTTCATGCAAGGCGCCCTGGGCCAGAAACTGGTCATTCACGAGTACGTCGGCGCGGGCCTTTACAAGGAACTGCGCTACCGCGGGCTGGACGACTACCACCGGCGTGATCGCTACCTGTCCAGCCGCACCCTGGGCTGGGTGTGGGCCGATACCTGCCCCGATACCGCCAGGGAAGTGTGGATCGGCTACAGCCCGCACCTGTGGACCAACGCCATGACCGCCCGCATCACCAGTTCAGCCGCCTTGCGCCAACGGCACATGCGCCAGCTGGACATGGCCGAACTGATAGCCGGCAACCAGGCACCCTCAACCCAACGCCATGTCTTGCCGGTCAGTGCCCTGCAAACCTGGGTCGAAGACTTCAAGCCCACCGAGCGGCGCATGCCCCTGACCTGGAGCAGCGACCCGATCACCGAAACCTTGCCCATCGGCAACCTCGTTGCCATCGGCCGGCACTACCCCTACACCCAGCCGAAAGTACCGGTAGTGGTGGCGCTCACCGATGCCGAAGGCATGGCCCTGGACCTGAGCCTGACGGTGTCGGCCTACCAGCATCAACTGCGCGACCTGATGCCCGCCGAACAGCTGGAGCACATGAAGCCGGCACAAGGGCCCGAGCAGGAACGCGTACCGGCGTGCTACAAACTGGATGCCGAACAGCTGAGCGTGCAAAGCCACGATTTCCACCACCGCAACCTGGTGGCCATGCTGCTGAACAAGACGCTGGAAAGCCTGTACCCGGCGGATGCCCCTTCACCGGAACTGGCCGAGTTCCGGCTTGGCACCGAGCGCCGCGGCCCCGCCCTGTCGCCGTCCGAGTCACGTTTTCAGGCCCTCACCCACGAAGACTACTCACCCAACGGCGCCCGCCTGGCACAGCGCCTCGACCTCGCCAAGTACCGGCACTTCCTCACCGAGCGCGATGAACTGGAACGCCGGATCATCGCGTTGCGCAACCAGGCCTTGCAGGCCAGCCACGACCATGACGCCTGGCTCGGGACCGCCGAACCCGAGCATGTCGATAACCCCTACAGCCTGGCTGCGGCCCTGGCCTGCTACGACCGCGACGAAATCACTTCCGCCCGCGGCCTGGAAATATCCTTGGCGCTGCTGATTCAGTCGATGGGCCAGCCAGCGCCCGGCACTGAAGAACTGGACCCGCGACTCAAACGTCTCGAACAGTGGCTGGACCAGCACGACAGCCCGCTGTACACCGCCCTGGCGCCATTCAACCCGTTCAAGGACAAGGCGGATTCGATCGGCAGCCTGTTCGGCGCCAGCGACAACGTGATCGAAGGGTTGGCCGGTCGCTTTCCGGCCATGGCCGACATCACCGACCTTACCGCCCAGTCGGTCACCACCGTGGTGCTCAAGCGCCTGCGTGGGCAGACCCGCTGGGATGCCAGTCATGGCCTGCGTCGGCAAGTGTTGTTGGCGGCGAGCGAGGCCAATGCCGAGAAAGCGCTGGGGCTGCTGGCAGCGCGCTACCAGCTCACCGGGCAAGCCATTCGGGACAATCCGTTCAGCCAGGAGGTGGAGAAGTACCTGAAGAACGGCATGGCGCAAGTTGAAGAGATGAAGGAGCTACGCATCTCGGGAAGCCGGACTGTGTCAATCGAACTGACCACCACCGCGCGAGTAAAACCTAACTTTCTCGGGTTACTCACATCGGGCGGCGGCGGTGGATTGAATGCGGGAATGCTGTGGTTCAACGTGATTTCGCTCAAGACCGCCTACCACAGCCTGCAGCAGAGCGATGCACCGGAATACACCATGGGGTTCGCTTCATCGATTTTAGGGGTGATCGGTGCGGCGGCGGCGACATTGGTCAGCGTACGCGCAACGCAAAAGGCCGTCATGCTGAGGTTGAGCTCAACGGCGCCTGGCATGGCCTTTGGCAATGGGATTATAAAATTCTTGAGCAGTAATCTGTTTGCGCGTTTAGCGGGATACCCGGCAATAATAACAGGACTAATTTCTGATGTACTTAAGGCACAGCGTCAGCGCAACAATGGTAACCAAATGGCAGCCAGGTATACAGCGGTTGGCGGGGCAACCATGGCTGCTGGCTCCATTGTCATACTTGAAGCAGGACTTGCAGTTGCTGGCGCTACGTCGTTGGTGCCCTTTGCTGGATGGGCTGCAGCTGCGCTTGTCCTTGTAGGTGCAGCAATCCTCGCAGGAGGCTTCTATCTTCACGCCAAAGCACATGAGCAACTTCACAGCCCAATTGAGCTTTGGGCAGCACGCAGCATCTTCGGCAATCGTACTAACGATGGAGAGGTCCATCCTGAAATCACCTTGGACTATGAAAAAAAACTGCCTGCATTCCCATCGCTGCACGCGGAAATCGAAGCTTGGCACAATGAGCATTTTGGGCCAAAACTACTTTCAGCTGAGCAGGCAATATCACTCGGTGTAGCTAAAGTCGACACCCGATGGCATCAGAACGATCACTGGACGCCGCCAAACTGGACAGCCATAACACATAACGAAGTAGCCACTGCTCAGCCAACCGCTGAGTTCACAGTGCTTCTGCCAAGCTTCGTGTTAGGGGTAAGCGAATGGTCAGGAAGCCTAAGTAGCTTTCGTGACAATGGGGGGCTGGATGTTTTCCCAATCGCGCCCTCTGCCCACCTTGTAGCTGCGGGTTTGGTTCTGCATTTCGAGAACACGCTATCCAACCAACACCATGTCTCACTACATTTAGCCTACAGTGCCAATCAAGGGTTGGAAAAAGGCAATTGCATCCATTCAATTTTCCGTCTTGGGCGCTGATCATGGCTACCATCTGGCTATTCAACACGACATCCGACTCAGGCCATAAACCGGCTATTGGCGGACAGATATTGACCTTATCCAAAAATACTTTATGCCTTCGAAACCCCTGGATTACAGACTCAGTTTTCATGGGAAAACTTTACTGCGCATCAATAATGATAACAATGATCAGCATCTACCCTTCCTCTTTTTTCTCAAGCGATGCCTGGAACCCCTATACATTTGACCTAGCGCTGATGATCGGATTTTCACTTACCCCCTTCATATTCCTCCCCTTCCTCGCCTATCGAATCTACCTTATAAAAAGTTTATCTAGTCTCTGCCTCAACCGGTCAACTCGAAAGATTTACTATCAACGCTTGAGCAAGGTATTAGTTTTTGATTGGAATAATACCGGAGGGGGGATTTTCAAACGCACCGAATACGGCGGCTCATCCTTCAGCACCAGCTATGCCCTCGCTTTCGCCCCTCGTCGAGAGGACGGCAGCCTCCACCAAAAGGATTGCCTCTGGGTCGACAGCAACGAACCCACCGAACCCGGCGTCAAGCACGTCGCCGAAGTCTGGGAATACCTCCGCCACTTCATGGACCACGGCCCGGACAAACTCCCCCCACCCGGCGAACCCAACTGGTGGCACAAGCCACTGCACGCGATCTGCCTGACCCCGGCAGAAGCCTGGCGCCACTACGCCCCCTGGCGAACCGGCGAACCCGGCGAGATGCAAGGCAAGAAGAACTGGCAACTGCCGTTCTGGGCCGTGCTCTTCCCCTACAACATCACGCTTGCCATCTGCTGGTACGGCATCTGCCGCCTGTTCAATGTCCGAGCAGCCCCACCGCCCCCAGAAGCTTTTGAGGAAGCCCCGGTATATTCAGTCAAAAGGAAGCGGCCATGACCGAGGCCTCCGTCAGCAGCGCCACCTCCGGCCCTGCCTGTAGCGCACGCATCCCCATCCTGCCGGTGCGCTATGCCATCGTGCCACGCACCGGCGATATGCCCGCCTGCCGCTATGCCGATGCAGGCTTCAACCTCGAACAAGGCTTCGGGCCACTACAACACTCTGCCTACACCCTGCGCGCGCTGCGCCCGGGCTATGTCTACGTGTTCATGCAAGGCGCCCTGGGCCAGAAACTGGTCATTCACGAGTACGTCGGCGCGGGCCTTTACAAGGAACTGCGCTACCGCGGGCTGGACGACTACCACCGGCGTGATCGCTACCTGTCCAGCCGCACCCTGGGCTGGGTATGGGCCGATACCTGCCCCGATACCGCCAGGGAAGTATGGATCGGCTACAGCCCGCACCTGTGGACCAACGCCATGACCGCCCGCATCACCAGTTCAGCCGTCTTGCGCCAACGGCAAATGCGCCAGCTGGACATGGCCGAACTGATAGTCGGCAACCAGGCACCCTCAACCACTAAAGTCGACACCAGATGGCATCATAACAATCACTGGTCTCCGCCAAGCTGGACAGCAATCACTCGCAACGAAGTAGCCACACCTCAACCAAACGTTGAGTTCACAGTGCTGCTGCCTGGCTTCGTGCTTGGAGTAAGTGAATGGTCAGGAAGCTTGAGCGCACTCCGTAACGACCAAGGAATTGACGTTTTTCCAATCGCCCCGACCGGCCACATTGCAGGTGCTGGCTTAGTTCTTCATTTCGAGAACACGTTAGGCACCCAAAATCATGTCTCACTGCATCTAGCCTACAACGTCAATCAACGGTTGGATGAGGACAATGAGATCCTGTCAACTTTCCGTCTTGAGCGCTGATCATGGCAACCATCTGGCTATTTAACACAACATCACACTCAGGACATAAACCTGCTATTGGCGGACAGCTACTCAGTTTATCCAAAAACATTTTATACCTGCGAAACCCCTGGGTTACAGATTCAGTTTTCATGGGAAAATTGTACTGCGCAATGATTATCGTATTAATGATTGGCCTATACCCCGACCTACTATCCTACGAAGCCTGGAGCCCATATACCTTTAGCCCTATCCTGATCATTGGAACAGTGATTGGACCATTTATTTTTCTTCCGTTTCTTGCTTATCGAATATATTTCATAAAACGTCTATCAAGCATCTGTCTCAACCGAACCTCCAAAAAAATCTACTATCAACGATTAAGCAAGACATTAGTCTTTGATTGGAGTAATACCGGAGGGGGGATTTTCAAGCGCACTGAGTTTGGCGGTTCATCGTTCAGCACCAGCTATGCCCTCGCTTTCGCCCCTCGCCGAGAGGACGGCAGCCTTCACCAAAAGGATTGCCTCTGGGTCGACAGCAACGAACCTACCGAACCCGGTGTCAAACACGTCGCCGAAGTCTGGGAATACCTCCGCCACTTCATGGACCACGGCCCGGACAAACTCCCCCCACCCGGCGAACCCAACTGGTGGCACAAGCCACTGCACGCGATCTGCCTGACCCCGGCAGAAGCCTGGCGCCACTACGTCCCTTGGCGAACCGGCGAACCCGGCGAAATGCAAGGCAAGAAGAACTGGCAACTGCCGTTCTGGGCCGTGCTGTTCCCCTACAACATCACGCTTGCCATCTGCTGGTACGGCATCTGCCGGCTGTTCAATGTTCGAGCAGCCCCACCGCCCGCAGAAGCGTTTGAGGAAGCCCCGGCACATTCAGTCAAAAGGAAGCGTACATGAACGACGCCTCCGTCAGCAGCGCCACCTCCGGCCCTGCCTGTAGCGCACGCATCCCCATCCTGCCGGTGCGCTATGCCATCGTGCCACGCACCGGCGATATGCCCGCCTGCCGCTATGCCGATGCAGGCTTCAACCTCGAACAAGGCTTCGGGCCACTACAACACTCTGCCTACACCCTGCGCGCGCTGCGCCCGGGCTATGTCTACGTGTTCATGCAAGGCGCCCTGGGCCAGAAACTGGTCATTCACGAGTACGTCGGCGCGGGCCTTTACAAGGAACTGCGCTACCGCGGGCTGGACGACTACCACCGGCGTGATCGCTACCTGTCCAGCCGCACCCTGGGCTGGGTGTGGGCCGATACCTGCCCCGATACCGCCAGGGAAGTGTGGATCGGCTACAGCCCGCACCTGTGGACCAACGCCATGACCGCCCGCATCACCAGTTCAGCCGCCTTGCGCCAACGGCACATGCGCCAGCTGGACATGGCCGAACTGATAGCCGGCAACCAGGTACCCTCAACCCAACGCCATGTCTTGCCGGTCAGTGCCCTGCAAACCTGGGTCGAAGACTTCAAGCCCACCGAGCGGCGCATGCCCCTGACCTGGAGCAGCGACCCGATCACCGAAACCTTGCCCATCGGCAACCTCGTTGCCATCGGCCGGCACTACCCCTACACCCAGCCGAAAGTACCGGTAGTGGTGGCGCTCACCGATGCCGAAGGCATGGCCCTGGACCTGAGCCTGACGGTGTCGGCCTACCAGCATCAACTGCGCGACCTGATGCCCGCCGAACAGCTGGAGCACATGAAGCCGGCACAAGGGCCCGAGCAGGAACGCGTACCGGCGTGCTACAAACTGGATGCCGAACAGCTGAGCGTGCAAAGCCACGATTTCCACCACCGCAACCTGGTGGCCATGCTGCTGAACAAGACGCTGGAAAGCCTGTACCCGGCGGATGCCCCTTCACCGGAACTGGCCGAGTTCCGGCTTGGCACCGAGCGCCGCGGCCCCGCCCTGTCGCCGTCCGAGTCACGTTTTCAGGCCCTCACCCACGAAGACTACTCACCCAACGGCGCCCGCCTGGCACAGCGCCTCGACCTCGCCAAGTACCGGCACTTCCTCACCGAGCGCGATGAACTGGAACGCCGGATCATCGCGTTGCGCAACCAGGCCTTGCAGGCCAGCCACGACCATGACGCCTGGCTCGGGACCGCCGAACCCGAGCATGTCGATAACCCCTACAGCCTGGCTGCGGCCCTGGCCTGCTACGACCGCGACGAAATCACTTCCGCCCGCGGCCTGGAAATATCCTTGGCGTTGCTGATTCAGTCGATGGGCCAGCCGGCGCCCGGCACTGAAGAACTGGACCCGCGGCTCAAACGTCTCGAACAGTGGCTGGACCAGCACGACAGCCCGCTGTACACCGCCCTGGCGCCATTCAACCCGTTCAAGGACAAGGCGGATTCGATCGGCAGCCTGTTCGGCGCCAGCGACAACGTGATCGAAGGGTTGGCGGGTCGCTTTCCGGCCATGGCCGACATCACCGACCTTACCGCCCAGTCGGTCACCACCGTGGTGCTCAAGCGCCTGCGTGGGCAGACCCGCTGGGATGCCAGTCATGGCCTGCGTCAGCAAGTGTTGTTGGCGGCGCGCGAGGCCAATGCCGAGAAAGCGCTGGGACTGCTGGCAGCGCGTTACCAGATCACCGAGCAGGCCATTCGGGACAATCCTTTCAGTCAGGAGGTGGAGAAGTACCTGAAGAACGGCATGGCGCAAGTTGAAGAGATGAAAGAGCTACGCATCTCGGGAAGCCGGACGGTATCAATCGAACTGACCACCACCGCGCGAGCTAAACCCAACTTTCTCGGGTTACTCACATCGGGCGGCGGCGGTGGATTGAATGCGGGAATGCTGTGGTTCAACGTGATCTCGCTCAAGACCGCCTACCACAGCCTGCAGCAGAGCGGTGCACCGGAATACACCATGGGGTTCGCTTCATCGATTTTCGGGGTGATCGGTGCGGCGGCGGCGACATTGGTCAGCGTGCGGGCAACGCAAAAAGCCGCAACAATGAAGTTAAGTTTTACGGCTCCTGGCTTCGCGTTTGGCAATGGAATTATAAAGCACTTAGGAGGCAATATATTCGCACGCACTTCTGGCTACCCCGCAATTATACTGGGATTAACTTCAGACATATTAAAAGGATATCGACAGTCACAAAACGGCAGCGCCATATCAGGTGCTTATACTGCTGCTGGTGGATTCACATCTGCCGCAGGGGCCGCTCTTATGTTAGAAGCTAGCCTCGCCATCGCTGGCCCAACGTTTTTAATTCCCTTTGCGGGTTGGGCTGCAGCAAGCCTGGTGCTTGTCGGTGCCACCGTGCTTGCCGGGGGGGGTTACCTACACTCCAAAGCGCATGAGCGCCTCCATAGTCCGATAGAACTATGGGCCAGCAGAAGTATTTTTGGCACAAAAGAAAACGATGGAGAGGTCCGCTCCGATATGAAGTTAGACTACCAAGGTTTTCTCCCAGGCTTCGCCACTATCAATGAAGAGCTTGAATCCTGGCATGCTCAAGTCTACACCCCCATTGCACTGACGGCTGAACAAACAGCACTCCTGAATCTTGAAGGGCTTACCACAGAATTGAGTTCAGACAATCACTGGCCAACACCTGATTGGGCAACAATCATCCATAGTCATGTAAACGAAGGCATGACCACTATAGAGTTCACCGTACTTCTGAAAGACTTCCTTATAGGGCAAAGCCAATGGCGCGGCACCTTGAAAGCCTTTGACTTCGGACACACTTCAATCCCATTACAAGCGGAGCCGACCTGCCACTTAACTACCGCAGGACTTATTTTACATTACAAGATCGATAGAACCAAAACAAAAAGCGCCACACTATCAATAAAGTACCACCCAAATCAAGGCTTATCCCCCAACGCTAATTCAACCTCAAGCCTATATATCGAGATATAACACCATGGCAACAACATGGCTATTTAGCCCACGCAAAAAAACTGATATAAGTCCAAAAATCCACGGACAGATTTCTAATTTAACCGACACACTAGCACAATTGAGAAACCCATGGATTTCCGATTCAGTTTTTATGGCCAAGATGTATACCGCTACAATTTTAACCATAGCGCTTGTATCCTACGTAGGATTCATGAAGTACCCGATCAATTACGAACTGGAAGGTGCACCTGCACTTATTGCAATACAACTACTTGGGCCATTTATTTTTACACCATTCTTAGCCTACCGAATCTTTTTCATAAAAAATCTTTCTGACATATGCTTCAATAGATCCACCAAGAAAATCTATTACAAACGAATAAATAAACTCATAGTCTTTGATTGGAATAACACTGGAGGTGGTGTATTCAAACGCACCGAATTCGGTGGCTCTTCTTTCAGCACTAGCTATGCCCTCGCTTTCGCCCCTCGCCGAGAGGACGGCAGCCTCCACCAGAAAGACTGCCTGTGGGTCGACAGCAACGAACCCACCGAACCCGGCGTCAAGCACGTCGCTGAAGTCTGGGAATACCTCCGCCACTTCATGGACCACGGCCCGGACAAACTCCCCCCACCCGGCGAACCCAACTGGTGGCACAAGCCACTGCACGCGATCTGCCTGACCCCGGCAGAAGCCTGGCGCCACTACGCCCCCTGGCGAACCGGCGAACCCGGCGAAATGCAAGGCAAGAAGAACTGGCAACTGCCGTTCTGGGCCGTGCTGTTCCCCTACAACATCACGCTTGCCATCTGCTGGTACGGCGTCTGTCGGCTGTTCAACGTCCGAGCAGCCCCACCGCCCCCAGAAGCCTTCGAAGAGGCCCTTGTCCGACCAAGCAAAAGGAAGCGCAAATGAAACCCATCGTACTCGTAGGTCATCGTCATAGCTGCCCAATCCATGGTGTAGGTACCGTGAAAACCGGTGCTAGCGCAACATTCGTCGATGGCAGGGCCGTCGCACGTGTGGGTGATCGCATCAGTTGCGGTGCCGTCATCGAAACTGGCGCTGCCTGCACGATCATCGAGGGACAACCAGCGGCCAGGGAAGGAGACACAACCAGCCACGGAGGGACTCTGATTGAGGGAGATCCAGGCTGGCTCATTGATTGAAAGCATAAGCCAGCCACTTCGACGATAGCGGTTGAACAGCCGCAATCAATTCCCGGATAGAAACAGGCCCATAGGCTGAAGCCTGACAGTCGAGCTTTCTGGGCCGCCCTGCGGCCCATCACCGGCGAGCCAACTCCCACCAGCATGCCCATACCAACTTGCTCTATTTCAAAAAATATCGCCGGGTAGGAATATACTTACACTGGCATCTAAAAACCAAACAGACCCAACAACGGCAGCACCACCATAGGCACCTAAAAACATTTCACAAATTATTTCATTGCTTGCATTCCCACTTAATACCCACTAACACTACATCCATCAACCGATGGAGAAACGACATGTCCAGACTTGCTGAATTTCGTGCGCTCGAGCGCCTTCTTGCTGCCAAAAAGTCCGAGCTCTCCTTCATAAAAATCAACCCCCACCTAAAACGCGAGTTCGAATTCGAAAGCAAACTCCACGCGCTGCTTGATGAATACCAATTCGACTTATCTCATGTCCTGGCCATTAGTGAATGTGAAAGCTACAAGACTCAACACCCGTGGTTACCACTTCCACCACTCCCACACTTCAGGTCGCGGCAAAGCAAGTACTACGTAAACCCGTACACCGGCGAGAAGGTAGAAGCGAAAAGCACCTTGCACAAAACCCTTCAAATGTGGATTCAGCAGTATGGCCGCGCGGAGGTCGAACGCTGGGCAACGGTATGGTTCTGATTGCTCCAGAAACAGTTCATGCCCAGCCTGGAACACGACCGCCCTTCCCTCCCACCAGCACCTCACCAGCCTGCGGTATTGAGCAACGAGTGGCCACGCCGTCTACCCTCAATATACGTTGACCCGTTGCCTCACCCGCAGGCCAACGCAACCGTTCGATAACCGAACACTAGCCCCTCCCTTGAATTGACGCTGCCGCCTTCACTGCTCACCATGCACCGGCCTTGCGTGTCCCCCTGCCTGGGAACCGGTCACGCACCCGTAGCACCGCAGCTGAATACAATTTCAAGAAACGAGCAGTTTATGAACCACTCCAGGATCACCCCCGCCGCCCCCCGGATGCCCCAGGGCTCGATCGGCGACAAGCTTCGCGGCGCCTTCGGCGTCGGCAAGACCCGTTGGGGCATGCTTGCCCTGGTGTTCTTCGCCACCACCCTGAACTACATCGACCGTGCCGCGCTCGGCATCATGCAGCCCGTCCTGGCCAAGGAAATGAGCTGGACGGCGATGGACTACGCCAACATCAACTTCTGGTTCCAGGTCGGCTATGCGGTCGGCTTCCTGCTGCAGGGCCGGCTGATCGACAAGGTCGGGGTAAAACGCGCGTTCTTCTTCGCCGTGCTGCTGTGGAGCCTGGCCACCGGCGCCCATGGCCTGGCCACTTCGGCCGCCGGCTTCATGGTCTGCCGCTTCATCCTCGGCCTGACCGAGGCCGCCAACTACCCGGCCTGCGTGAAGACCGTGCGCCTGTGGTTCCCGGCTGGCGAGCGGGCCATCGCCACCGGCCTGTTCAATGCCGGCACCAACGTCGGCGCCATGGTCACGCCGGCCCTGCTGCCGCTGATTCTGGCCGTATGGGGCTGGCAGGCCGCGTTCATCGCCATGGGCAGCCTTGGCCTGGTGTGGGTGGTGCTGTGGCTGCTGAAGTACTACAACCCTGAAGATCACCCACGCGTACGCCAGAGCGAGGTGGCATACATCCAGCAGGACGACGAGCCCGAGCCGACCCGCGTACCGTTCAGCCGCATCCTGCGCCTGCGTGGCACCTGGGCGTTCGCGGTGGCTTACGCGATAACCGCGCCGGTGTTCTGGTTCTACCTGTACTGGCTGCCACCGTTCCTCAACCAGCAGTACAGCCTGGGCATCAACGTGACCCAGATGGGCATCCCGCTGATCATCATCTGGCTGACAGCGGACTTCGGTAGCATCGGCGGCGGCATCCTGTCTTCCTGGCTGATCGGCCGCGGCGTGCGCGCCACCACGGCGCGGCTGGTGTCGATGTTGATCTTCGCCTGCACCATGGTCAGCGTCACGCTTGCCGCCAACGCCAGTGGCCTGTGGGTCGCGGTGGCGGCCATCTCGCTGGCAGTGGGTGCACATCAGGCGTGGACGGCGAATATCTGGAGCCTGGTGATGGACTACACGCCCAAGCACCTGGTGAGTACCGTGTTCGGTTTCGGCAGCATGTGCGCGGCGATTGGCGGGATGTTCATGACGCAGATCGTCGGTAGCGTACTGACCGCTACCAATAACAACTATGCCGTGTTGTTCACCATGATACCGGCGATGTACTTCCTGGCGCTGGTATGGATGTACTTCATGGCGCCGCGCAAGGTCGAGCGCGCCTGAGCGCGCTAGCCACTTTCCTCTACGGGGCCCTTGCGGGCCCTTTTTTTGGCCAGTCGGCAAACAGCAATTCTTGCCTGCCTCGGCCACATCGCCGGCAAGCCAGCTCCCACAGGGGCAGCGGCTTGCGCAGTCCACCCTGTGGGAGCGGGCGCGCCCGCAAACACGGGCGATAGCCCGTGCCATGCGCCGCGTTCTATCAATCAGACTCTGGCCAGCACTGCCATGGCCTTCTCCAACGCCATGCGCGCACGCTGTTCGCCACTTATGCCCTGCTCCAGCAACTGCCGCGTGGGGATCTCCAGGCTCAACGGCACACTTGGCGGCAAGCCGCGCAGCAAGCCGACCAGGTCGGCATCGCCCTCGCCCGGGAAGCGCCGTTCATTGCGCGCCTGGCGCAGGATCTCGTCCATGTCGGCCGGTACCGGGCCAGCAACGTCGCACAACTGGGCATAGCGCATGCGCTGCGGCGCCAGTTGCGCCAGGTCGTCCAGTGAGGCGCCGGAGCGGTTGAAGTGGAAGGCATCCACCAGCACACAGCCATTGGCGCGGTCGGCGTTGGCCACCACCCGCATGGCCTGGCGCAGGTCACGCACCTCGGTCCAGGGCATGAACTCCAGATGCGGATAAATGCCAAACCCTATCGCCAGGTCACACAACGCGGCAAAGCGCTCGGTCAGCCGCGCTTCATCCGGGTCGTTGCCAGCCACCAGCAGCTCCGTGCCGCCCAACTCGGCACCCACCGCCAGAATCGGCTCGAAATCGGCCACGCAGGTTTCCGGCTTCAGCCGCAGGATTTCCAGGTCGAGCACCTTGATACCGGTGTCGCGCAGGCGCGCCTGGGTTTGTCGGCGCAGGCCGGCATCGGCCACCAGCGGGAAATGCTGTTCCTGCTCGGTGGCGGGCACCAGGCGCAGGCCTACATGGCTGTAACCGGCGCGGGCTGCTGCCTCGACCATGTCCGGCGGGGACAGCTCGAGCACCGTCAGGGCTGCCAGGGAGAAAATTCGATCAGTCATTATCGTCACCAAACACGTTAAGCAATGTGCTCGGGCGCACAGGCCCGGCCAGTTTCCGCTGCCTTGCGGATCGCCTCGATCAGCGCCAGGGTACGACCACCGTCGGCGGCATCGATCAGCGGCGCCTGCTCACCCCGGGCAACCCGCACGAAGTGTTGCAGCTGCAAGGTCAATGCTTCGCCGACAGGGATGCTTTCCTCGCTCTGCAACAACGGCGTGTGCCAGCCCGATCCGGCCTCGGCATAGTGCCAGCGCTTGAGTTGCGGAATGCTCAGCGCCCCTTGGGTGCCGGCCAGCAGGTAGCACGGCTGGCCATCCTGGCGTGGGTACACCGGGCTTTCGCCGGAATCCAGCTCCCAGCTCCACGGTGCGGCCACCGCGTCGGAGCCAGTCAGGCTGCCCAATGCACCATTGGCGAATTGCAGTAGCACCGCTGCGCTGTCTTCGTTGGCAAAACCGCGCACATCGTTGCGGGTGAACGCCTGCACCTGCACCACTTCGCCGCACAGGTGGCGCAGCAGGTCGAGGTCATGGATCAGGTTGGTCAGCAAGAAGCCAGCGCCCGGCTCGCGGCGCCAGGGGGTTTCGAAATAGCTGTCGGGCTTTTGCAACTGCCAGAGCGCGGTGACGTTGATCAGCCGGCCCAGCTTGCCGTCGGCAATCACCTGGTGGGCCTTGGCGATAAGCGGGTTGTGCCGACGGTGGTGGCCAACCAGCACAGGTACCCCCCGGCGTCGCGAGGCCTCCACCAGCGCGCGGACTTCATCCAGATGCACGCCCACCGGTTTTTCGACCAGCACCGGTACGCCAGCCTCGACGCAATCCAGGGCGGTGGCGACATGCAGGTTGTTCGGGTTGGCGACGATCACTGCCTCGGGGCGCACGTGCTCCAGCATCTGGCGGTGGTCGGCAAAACAGGGCACGCCGCATTCGGCCGCGAAGGCCTCGGCCTGCGGGCCCGGGTCGGCCACGGCGCACAACTGGGCCTGCGGCACATTGAGCAGATGCTGGTAATGCTGGCGGCCCATGTTGCCGGCGCCGATCAAGGCAATACGAAGGGGTGCGTTCAACAGCCTGTCCTCTTGTCATTGTTGTCATATGAATTCTGAAACGAGGTTCCACAATCCACACTCGACAATTTAGAACCATGTTCAGCTTTTCAGAAGAACCGGCAGAACAGACTGTGCGGTAATCGACCGGAAATGCACCGTCAGGCGAACAGCTCGCTGGCCCGACTGGCCGCCGACAGCTCTTCTGCCGCCGCCAGCAACAGCGGCGCCAGCTCTGCCAGACGGGTTTGCGCCAGGCGGGCACTGGGCCCGGCGATGCTCAGTACACCGATCACCTCGTCACTTTGCGGGCGGCGCACCACCGCAGCCAAGGCCGAGGTGCCAATGGCCGAGGTTTCCTCGACCCAGGCATAGCCGCGCTCGCGGGCGCGGTGCAGGTAAGTGAGCAGCTCGTCGGTGGAGCGTGGCGCATTCGGGCCGAACTGCGCCGGGTCGGCAATGCCCTGGCGCAACACCATCTGCAGCGCCTGCTCATCGTCCAGGCTGGCCAGCCAGGCATGCCCGGACGCGGTATAGAACAGCGGTGCGTCGCGGCCCATGTCCGGGTCGTAGCGCAAACCGGAGCGAGCGCCCTGGGACTTGGCGATCCAGGTCTGGCGGGTACCGTCGATTACGCCAAGGCGCACCAGTTCGCCGCTGTCCTGGGCCAGGCGGTCGAGTATCGGCTGGATGATGTCGGCACCGCTGCTGGCCAGGTAACGAAAGCCCAGCGCCACCAGCTTGGCCGACAGCTGGTAGCGGTTGTTGTCACGGTTCTGCCGCACATAGCCCAGCCGCACCAGCTCGGTGAGCATGCGATGGGCGGCGCTTTTGGGGATGTCCAGGCGCTCGGCCAGGGTTTGCAACGGCAGCCCCTGTGGCTCGCCGGTAAGGCTTTCTACAAGACTGAAGGCGCGTTCGATCTGACTACCAGCCATGACACAGGTCCCTGAAAATTTTTTGCGAATTCTAGAAGATGATTCCACATCGCCGATAGACGCCGCAGCCTCAGCTTCGCGAACTGTCCGGTTATCGCCCATTACTTGCCCGGCGTGGTCGCCACACCCTTGCGGGACGATTCGCTGCCAATAAGAATATGGAACCTTGTTCCAATAACAATACAGGAATCCCGCAATGCCTTCCGCTCCCTTCGAAACCGAATGCGATGTACTGGTCATAGGCTCTGGTGCCGCCGGGCTGGCTGCTGCGGTGACGGCTGCCTGGCATGGGCAGAAGGTGATCGTGGTGGAGAAGGAGCCAGTGTTCGGCGGTGCCACCGCCTGGTCCGGCGGTTGGGCCTGGGTGCCGCGCAATCCGCTGGCACGCCGGGCCGGCATCGAGGAAGACATCGACCAGCCGCGCAGCTACCTGCGCAATGAACTGGGGGCCTATTACAACGCCGAACGCGTCGACGCCTTTCTCGAAGCGTGCCCGCACATGGTGGCGTTTTTCGAAAAGCACACGGCGCTGCAGTTTGCCGACGGCAACGGCATTCCCGACATGCATGGCGACACACCGGGCGCTGCCGAGGGCGGGCATCAGGTGATCGCCGCCCCCTATGATGCCCGTGAGGTCGGCGCACTGTTGCCACGCCTGCGCAAGACCCTGCGCGAAACTTCGTTCATGGGTATGCCGATCATGGCCGGTGCCGACCTTGCCGCCTTCCTCAACATGACCCGTTCGCCCGCGGCCCTGCTGCATGTGTGCAAACGCTTTGGCCGCCACTTGTACCACCTGGCCCGGTATGGCCGGGCGATGCACCTGGTCAACGGTGTGGCGCTGGTGGCCCGCCTGGCCAAATCGGCCCAGGACCTGGGCGTGCGCCTGCAGGAATCGGCGCCGGCCAAACGCCTGCTGCTCGACAATGGCCAGGTACGTGGGGCACTGGTAGCAACGCCGCAGGGCGAGCAACTGATCCGTGCCAAGGCCGTGGTGCTCGCGGCGGGTGGCTTCCCCAACGACAACGCCCGGCGCCGGCAACTGTTCCCGCGTGATGCCAGCGGCCATGACAACCTGGCCCTGCCCCCCAAGGGCTGTTCGGGCGACGGCCTGCGCCTGGGCGAATCGGCCGGCGGCGTGGTCGCCACCGACCTGAAGTCACCGGTGGCCTGGGCGCCGGTTTCGCAAGTGCCGCACCGCGACGGCAGTGTTGGCCACTTTCCGCACATCATCGAACGCGGCAAACCGGGCATCATCGGTGTATTGGCCAACGGCAAGCGTTTCGTCAACGAAGCACACGGCTACTACGACTATGTGTCAGCCATGATCGCAGCGGTGCCACAGAATGAAGAGGTGTGCTCGTGGCTGATCTGCGACCATCGTTTCCTGCGTCGCTATGGCCTGGGCCATGCCCGCCCGGCGCCGCTGCCGGTGTGGCCGCACGTGCGCAGCGGCTATCTCAAGCAAGGCGCCACCCTGGAACAGCTGGCCTTGGCCTGCGGCATCGACCCAGTAGGGTTGCGCGCCACGATCAGCGACTTCAACAGCCATGCCCGCAACGGCCAGGACCCGGCGTTTGGCCGTGGCTCCACACCGTTCAACCGCAAGCAGGGCGACCCGCAGCACAAAGGGCCCAACCCTTGTGTGGCGCCCATCGAGCATGGGCCGTTCTATGCGGTGAAGGTACAGCCCGGTTGCTTTGGCACCTTTGCCGGGTTGCGCACCGACGGCAGTGCCCGGGTGCTGGATGAGGCCGGGCAGCCGATTGCTGGCCTGTATGCGGCGGGTACCGACATGGCCAGCGTGTTTGGCGGCTGGTACCCGTCGGGTGGCATCAACCTGGGCCCGGCGCTGACCTTTGGCTATGTGGCCGGGCGGCATATTGCCGGGGTGCGGGAGTATGAGTGATTGGTCCTGTATGCCGAAAGGAATGCAGCGCCTGTAGGACCGCGCGCCGCCCGCGCGGCAAGCCCGCTCCCACAGGTACTGTGCAAGTCTTGAAGCTTGTGATGAACCTGTAGGAGCGGGTTCACCCGCGAAGAGGCCGGAAACGGCCTACAAGGAAGGGGCTAAATCTGATTTTTCGTTCAGGCCGGGCAACGCATCTGTTCCAACCAGTAGGCCACATCCACCTCGTCGATCTGCTCGGCACGCAGGAACCGCTCGGCATACTGGCGATACACCCCGCTGCTGAGAAACAGCTGCAGCAGCTGCCCGTCGATGTGCCCGTCGCGGGCCATGCCCACCAGGATCTTCACCGACTCGGACAAAGTCTTCGGCGCCTTGTAAGGCCGGTCGGCCGCGGTCAGCGCCTCGAAGATGTCGGCAATCGCCATCACCCGTTCGGCAATGCCCAGGTCCTGCTCGCCCAGCCGGCGCGGGTAGCCGCTGCCGTCCATTTTCTCGTGGTGGTTGCCGGCGATGTCCGGAACCCGCTTGAGCTGGCGCGGGAACGGCAAGGAACTGAGCATGATGATGGTCTGCACGATGTGTTCGTTGATCTTGAAGCGCTCCTCATCATTCAGCGTGCCGCGACGGATCGCCAGGTTGTACAGCTCGCCGTAATTGCTGGCGTAGGCCGGCAGGCGCATGTCGAAGCCCCAGCGGTTGCGTGGGTCGTCCTTGGCCACCGGTGGCTTGCGGGGGCCCCAGGGCACGCAATGCTCAGGCCGGTCCGCCAGCAGTGGTTCGTCAACCGGCAGCGCAGGCGCTGGCAGGTCGGCAAAACGCTCCGCCTCGTTGCGGGAAATGCCCAGGCGGTTGTCGAAGTGGCGCTGCCAGCGTTGCTGGCCAATCTGCCGCAGGCGCTCGATGTCGGCGTCCTGCATGAACTCGCCGCCGATGTTGGCCTGGGCCACGAAGGCAAAGTCGTCCTGCAACCGAGCCTGGCTGCGCGCCAGGGTGGCTTGCAGCGCCTGCGGGTCGGCACCGCTGGCCAGGCCTTGCCAATAGGCCAGCTCGGCATCGCGCCACAGCACTTCGAAGCGCATGCGTACCTCGTGGATACGGTTGTACAAGGTTTCCAGCTTGGTCGCCTTGTCCACCACATACTCGGGGCTGGTGACCTTGCCACAATCGTGTAGCCAGGCCGCCACGCGGAACTCGTAGCGTTCAGCCGCACTCATGCTGAAGCTGGCGTACGGGCCGGTTTCGGCCGCCACCGCCTGGTCCAGCAGCATCTGCGCCAGTTGTGGCACCCGCTCGCAGTGGCCGCCGGTATAGGGGCTCTTGGCATCGATGGCGTCGGCCAGCAGCTTGATCATGGCATCCAGCAGGTGTTGCTGGGCTTCGGCCAGCTGACGCGTCTCGATAGCCACCGCCGCCGCCCCGGACAGTTCCTCGACAAAGCGCCGGAACGGTTGGCCCACCTGCTCGTTTGCATATTCATCGTCCAGTTGCAGAACCAGGATGCCCAACAGCGCCTGGCTACGGTCATTCAACACCACGGCCAGGCTGCGCTCGTCCAGGCCAAGGGTCTGAATCACCGCCGCAGCCAACTGCTGCCGGGCCGTCTCATCCACGGCTAGCTCGCCCGGGTACTGCTCGCCGCGGCAGGCAGCGGCCAGGCGCAGCAAGGCGTGCTCGGCATCGAACAGGTACACCACGCCGGCATTGACCCCGGCAGCCTCCACCAGATGGGTCAGCACACTGTCGAGCATGCGCTCCAGGTTGCGCTCGCGGCTGAGTGTGAGGGTAATCGCCTGGAAGCTGTGGATGGTGCCGGACATTCGGCGCAATACGCGGCTCAATTCACGCACCTCGGACACCCGCGAGCGCACCCCGACGTCTCGGCTGAAATCAAAGCCGGCCAGACCTTGCACCTGTTCGGCCAGCAGCCGCAGCGGGCGGCCGATACGCCGCCCGAGCACACCACCGAGCACCAGCAGCACGGCCATCAGCGCTGCGGTCCAGAGCAGCTGCTCGAACAGTACATTGCGCGCGCCGCTCAGCAATTCGTGGCCTGGCACGGCAATCAGCACCTGCAGGTCCTGCCCGGCCAGGTTGGTCAGTTGCACACGCATGCCATACCAGGTCTGGCCGTCCACCTGATAAGGCTGCGGCCGGGTGCCTTGCGGCAAGTCAGCGTAAAGGTGCTCCAGGCTGGGAATGCCCAGTTCGTCGATGCGCGACAGGCGCACGGCCTGCCCTTCGTGCACGATCATCCGCTGCGGGTCCGGGTAGCCCACCACATTGCCCTGGTCGTCGACCACGACGATCTCGGTGCCGGGGGTCATGCGCAGGTCCTGGGTCTCGCTGGCCAGGTCGTCGACCGAAACGTCCATGCCGATCACCGCCCCACCGTCAACGCTGCGCTGGGCCATGGTCAGGCCGATCTCACGGGTAGTGAAGAACACATAGGGGTGGGTCAGCACGGTGGTGGGCTGGGCGCTGGCCTCGATAAACCACGGGCGTGTGCGCGGATCGTAGCGGTACTTGGGTCTGGCCTGGACCTGCAGCAGGTTCAGCGCGCGGTCATAGAAGCGCCACTCACCCTGCACCGCACCGCCCTCACGGCTGACGCTCTGCACCAGGAACGCCGTGCCCGGCGGCGCGGCGAAGCGTTGCAGCAACTGCGGCTCGCGCAAGCGGCGCACCAGCAGGAACTCACCGTTGGGGTAACCCATGTAGGCAGCGCTGAGCATGCGGTTGGCATCTAGCGTCTCGACCAGTTGCGGCAGCCGCTCCAGGCGCTGCGCGGGGGTTTGCGCGGCCGGGTTGTGGGCGAGCAGGCGGATGCTGCTGTGCACCGGATCGATCAGGCGCCGGGCGCGCTCGTCGATGGTCTTGCCAATTTGCTGGGCAGAATCACCCGCCGCAGCCACCAGGGTCTGGCGAATGCCGCGATAGCCCTGCCAGGCCAAGGCGGCACCGAGCAGCAGCATGCCCAGCACGATGGCCAGCGCCACCAGCCACTGCAGCGAAATGCCACGTCCGGCGTTGCCAGCAGCACGACCATTCGACACGCAGCCCATTCCAGGTACTCCATGCATGGCGGTTTGACGGGGCAGCCAGGACGATCATGCAGGCCGAAGCCATTCGCAGGCAGCAAGATGGGACGCCGGGTAGCGCATAGCCCTGCCCCATCTTGGCAGCAGTGTAGAGCGGGCCCGAGCGTTCTGCCGGGTTGGCGAAGAAAATTAACGGAACGCCATGAATGATCCGGCTACCGCGTCGCCTGTTTCGCGGGCTTGCCCGCTCCCACAGGTACCGCGCAGCACCTGAGGCAGTGCAGTACCTGTGGGAGCGGGCAAGCCCGCGAAACAGGCGACGCGGTACAAGATCGGATGTATCAGGCGCGCAACTGGTACCAGGTGGTCTTGAGCTGCGAATACTTGTCGAACGAATGCAGCGACAGGTCACGGCCAAACCCCGACTGCCTGCCACCGCCGAACGGCACCGTGACGTCCAGCGCATCGACCGTGTTCACCGACACGGTACCGGCCTTCAACGCCCGCGCCACGCGGTGCACCTGGTTGAAGTCATCGCTCCACACCGATGCCGCCAGCCCATAGATACTGTCGTTGGCCAGGCGCACGGCCTGCTCTTCACTATCGAAGGCGCTGACCGCCAGCACCGGCCCGAACACCTCCTCCTGCGCCAGGCTCATTCGGCCATCGACACCGGCGAAAATGGTCGGCTCGATGTAATTGTCCGAACCGTCGATAGTCAGGCGCCGACCACCACACACCAACCGCGCCCCGTCCTGCCCGGCACGGGCGATGGCGGCTTCGATCCGGCCAGTCTGCCCGGCATCGACAATCGCACCGGCTCGGCTCGCCGGGTCCAGCGGGTTGCCTGGCAGCCACTGGCGGGCCTTGGCCTGCAGGCGCTCGATGAACTCGTCATGGATGGAGCGTTGCACGTACAGCCGTGAGTTGGCCGAGCACACCTCGCCCTGGTTGAAGAAGATGCCGAATGCCGCCTTTTCCGCAGCCAGGTCCAGGTCCTGGCAGTTTTCGAACACCAGGTTGGGGCTCTTGCCACCACACTCCAGCCATACCTGCTTGAGGTTCGACTGTGCCGAGTACTGCATGAAGTACTTGCCCACCTGGGTGGAGCCGGTGAACACCAGGCAATCCACGTCCGGGTGCAGGCCCAACGCCTGCCCGGCCTGCTCGCCCAGGCCCGGCACCACGTTCAGCACACCTTCCGGCACACCGGCCTGCAGCGCCAGCTGGGCCAGGCGCAGGGCCGAGAACGGTGATTGCTCGGCGGGCTTGAGCACCACGCTGTTGCCGGCAGCCAGCGCCGGGGCGAGCTTCCAGGCAGCCATGTCGAGCGGGAAGTTCCACGGCACTACGGCGGCGACCACGCCCAGGGCTTCGCGGGTGATGGTGGCCAGTGCGTTGGGCGCGGTGGGCGCCACCTGGTCGTACAACTTGTCCAGTGCCTCGCCATACCAGGCGAACACCTGCGCCGAGCCTGGCACGTCGATGTTGTAGGCATCCATGACCGGCTTGCCCATGTTCAGCGAGTCCAGCAGGGCCAGTTCTTCGCGATGGGCCATGATCAGCTCGGCCAGGCGCAGCAGCACTTTCTTGCGCTCGCCCGGGGTCATGCGCGGCCACGGGCCATGCTCGAAGGCCTTGCGGGCGCTGGCGACGGCCAGGTCGACCTCGGCCTGGCCGCAGGCGGTGACCTGGGCCAATACGCCGTTGGTGGCGGGGTTGATGGCGGCGAAGGTGGCGCCGTCCTGGGCGTTGACGGGTTTGCCGTCGATCAGTGCATTGGCCGGGAGGTAGAGGTCCGAGGTACGTTGTTGCCAGAATTCGAGGGTGTACATTTGTACTCCTGGTGGCTGTTGGAGCAATTTTCATAGGGGCTATGCGGTTCCTGTGGGAGCGCGTGCCCGCGAATCAGGCGACACGGTGGATGGCACCGGCTTCGCCGGTGTTCGCGGGCGTGCCCGCTCCCACAGGGAAATGCGTTACCCTTGTCGGCGGTTCAGAGTTTGCCGACCAGGCGCGCCGTGCGGTCCACGGCAATGCGGGTCTTCTCCACCAGCTCATCCAGCTCGCTGTGGTTGGCGATCAGCGCCGGCGCCATGATCATCCGGCCCAGGGTGGAGCGAATGATCACCCCTTCCTCGAAACCGAAGGTGCGGCACTGCCAGGCCAGGTCGTTCTCGTTGGCGAAGCGCTTGCGCGTCGGCTTGTGCTCGGCAAACTGCAGCGCCGCCACCAGCCCGGCGCCCTGCACCTGGCCGATCAACGGGTGGTCGGCGAACACCTCGCGCAGGATGCGCTGCAGGTACGGCCCGGTGTCGTCCTTCACCTGGCGCACGATACCTTCGTCACGCAGCGCCTTCAGGTTGGCGATGGCCACCGCCGCCGCCACCGGGTGGCCGGAATAGGTCAGGCCGTGGGCGAACACCCCGCCCCGCTCCACCAGCGCCTCGGCAATGCGCTTGCTCAGCACCAGCCCGCCCATGGGCACGTAGCCGCTGGTCAGGCCCTTGGCGATCGACAGGGTGTCGGGCTCGAAGCCGAAGTATTCGTGGGCGAACCATTCGCCAGTGCGGCCAAAGCCGCCGATCACTTCAT
Source organism: Pseudomonas sp. LS.1a (assembly GCF_022533585.1). NCBI lineage: Bacteria > Pseudomonadati > Pseudomonadota > Gammaproteobacteria > Pseudomonadales > Pseudomonadaceae > Pseudomonas > Pseudomonas sp. LS.1a. The sequence goes on along the minus strand of NZ_CP092827.1, from coordinate 2,232,766 downwards.
CGGCACACAGCAGCACGTCGTACTGGCGGCAGATGCGCTGGATCTCGGGCCAGTAGCTTTCCGGCGGGAAGATCATGCCACCCGCGCCCTGGAACGGCTCGGCGATAAAGCCGGCGACGTTCTCGGCACCCAGTTCGAGGATCTTTTCCTCCAGTTGCAGGGCGCAGCGGCGGCCGAACTCGGCCGGGGTCAACTCACCGCCCTCGGCGTACCAGTAAGGTTCGTCGATGTGCGCCACATCCGGGATCAGCCCGCCCATTTCGTGCATGAACTTCATGCCACCCAACGCCGTGGCCGCCAGGGTCGAGCCGTGGTAACCGTTCCAGCGGCCGATCATGACCTTCTTGCTCGGCTGGCCGACCACCTGCCAGTAGCGGCGCACGGTACGGATCAGCACCTCGTTGGCCTCGGAGCCGGAGTTGGTGTAGATCGCGTGGCTGTAGTGCCCCGGCAGCAGGCTGAACAGCAGCTCGGACAGTTCGATCACCGCCGGGTGGGTGGTGTGGAAGAACATGTTGTAGTAGGCCAGCTGGTCCATCTGCGCGGCAGCGGCAGCGGTCAGGTCGCGGCGGCCGTAGCCGAGCTGGGTGCACCACAGGCCGGACATGCCGTCCAGGTAGCGCTTGCCCTCGCTGTCCCACAGGTGCAGGCGTTCGCCACCGACGATCACCCGCGGCCCTTCGGCGTTCAGCGCCTTCTGGTCGAGGAAGGCATGGATGTGGTGCGCGGCATCGGAGGCCTGATAGTCGCGGGTCTGGCGTTGCGGGGCGAAAGGCGCATTCATTGTTGGTTTTCCTTTGCGGTGGGTTGCAGGGCTGCTGGCATTCAGCGCAGCTTGCCCATGTAGCTTTCCAGCGGGTCCTTGCCCAGCACGCCTTGGGCATTGGCCAGCGCGTCGATGAACAGGGAGAACAGCTCGGACTGGGTGCCGATGTCGAGCTTGGCGTAGACGTTCTTGCGGTGAGACTTGATGGTGTCCTCCGACACCCCCAGGCGCTCGGCCAGCGACTTGGTCGAGTGGCCACGCAGGATCAGCTGGGCGATACGGCATTCACGCTCGGTCAGCAACGAGCTGCCGAAGTTGTTCAGGGCCGCGTGGATGCGCTGCTCGAGGATGTTCTCGAAGCGCCCGGCGCGGCTGTCCAGCCCGGCAAAGTGCTTGCTGAGCACCGCCAGCACCCAGGGTGTGATACGCCCGAACAGCGCGCGGGTTTGACCATCGAGCTTGTCAGTGAACGCCAGCGATACCGCCAGGCTCTGCCCGGGTGCGACCTGCAGGATGTAGTTGAGCTCATCCTCCAGGTGCGAGTGCCGATAGAACGACTGGTAGTACTCGCTGACCTCGAAATGGTCGGGGGCCACCTCGAACAGGCCGTAGCAACCGGACTCGACCTGCTCCACACAGGCACCGTAGAACGGGTCGAGCAGGTAGAAGCCGGACAGGTAGCGGCTGACATTGCCCTCGGGCTGCCAGGGCGCCTTGTCGTCCTGCTCGAACAGCGCGCACGGCATGCCGTCGTGCGGGTACAGGTACACCGTGGTCGCCTGTATCGGCCGGATCACGCCAAGTGCAGCAAACAGGGTGGCGGCAAAGCCCGGCCGGCCGATCGCCTCGGTGACCTTGGCCAGGTGCTCGAACCACTGTTGCGAAAGCAATTGATTAGTCACTGTGGGCCTGCCGTATCAAGTAAAGGCTCCGCTGCCAGTGCGGTGCGTTGTTGGCCAGATACTCCCATGGCACTGCAAACACCGAAATCACCCTTTGGGGTGAGCAGGTACAGCCGCCTCCCGGCTCACCCCAAAGGGTGATTCCGGCTACTTGCGGGGTGTGGGAGCATCACCCCGCCCCAGCGCTGCGAGCCAACCGCTCGACCTCCTTGCACAACACCCACCGGTATCGAGCCCCGCTCGCATACCGCGGCGTCCTGCATCCCTTTCCAGGAGTTAGCAATGCATACAACAACAAGTACAGCCCATAGCCCTGCACATAGCCCTTCGAATAGCCCCGAGCATGCCCCGTCGCACCCCACCGCCAGCAACGGCCGTTTCCGCAAGTCCATGGGGATGACCGCCCTGGTGCTGTTCGGCCTGGCCTACATGGTCCCCCTTGCAGTATTCACCACCTACGGACTGGTCACCCAGATGACCAAAGGGCACCTGCCCACCGCCTACCTGCTGACCCTCGCCGCCATGCTGCTGACCGCCTACAGCTACGGACGCATGGTCCAGGCCCACCCCTACTCCGGCTCGGTCTACACCTATACACGCAAGGCCTTCGGCAGCCACATCGGCTTCATCGCCGGCTGGACCCTGCTGCTCGACTACATCTTCCTGCCGCTGCTCAGCTACCTGCTGATCGGCATCTACATGTCGGAATACTTCCCGGCCATCCACGCCTGGGTGTGGGTGGCGGGCTCCATTGCCCTGGTCACCTTCCTCAACCTGATCGGCATCGAGTCGATTACCCGGGTCAACTGGATCCTGGTGGTGGTGCAACTGGTGTTCATCATCGTGTTCGTCGCCCTGTCCATCCACAACCTCAGCGGCCAGGCGCAGCCGGTGTCGCTGCTGGCGCCCTTCCACCACGAAGGCTTCAGCGTGCCGTTGATCATGACCGGCGCCGCCGTACTGTGCCTGTCGTTCCTGGGCTTCGATGCGGTCTCGACCATGGCCGAGGAAACCAGCAACCCGACCTACCGCATTCCTGTGGCGATCCTTGCCGTGTCGCTGATCGGCGGCATGTTGTTCCTGGTGGTGTCGTACTGCGCACAGATGGTGTTCCCTGACTGGGGCAGCTTCGCCGACCCGGACTCGGCGTCGGTGGACGTGATGCGCCGGGTTGGCGGCGAGTTGCTGGTGACCGCCTTCACCGCCACCTATGTGGCCGGCTGCTTCGCCTCGGCCATGGTGTCCCAGGCCAGCGTGTCGCGGGTGCTGTTTGCCATGGGGCGCGACGGTGCGTTGCCCCGTGCGTTCGGCCAACTGGTGACGAAAAAGCGCGTCCCGGCCACGGCCATCCTGCTGGTCAGCCTGCTGTCGCTGATTGCCCTGGTGATCACCCTCGACACGGTGGCCAACATGATCAGCTTTGGCGCGCTGTTCGCCTTCTCGGCGGTGAACCTGGCCGTGGTCAAACACTACCTGATCGACCACAAGCTGCGTGGTGCTCGCAACTACCTGCTGTATGGCGCCATTCCCGGCCTGGGCTTCCTCAGCACGCTGTGGCTGTGGAGCAGCCTGACCAGCCTGTCGTTCACCATCGGTTTGTGCTGGATGGGCATGGGCCTTGTGGTGCTGCTGGGGCTGACCCGGGCGTTCCGGGTGAAGCTGCCGGAGTTGCAGATGGCCGAGTGACACACGCGCTGTAGCATTTGCGCGGTCCCTGTGGGAGCGGGTTTACCCGCGAACACCGGCGAAGCCGGTGCCATACACCGAGTCGCCTGCTTCGCGGGTGAACCCGCTCCCACAGGGGGCCGTGCATACGATGGAAACTTTTTGGAGAAGGCCGTTGCGATAACGATCCGTTATCACCTGATCCGCATTAATCATTATTCAGCACGCATTTCGCCCCCTACAGTCCCAGCCCAACGACTGTCATTGCCAACGGGAAACGAAATGTCCATCGAACATCGCCTGAACCACATCGCCGGCCAGCTCAGCGGCAACGGTGACGTGCTGCTGAACAGCGTCGACGCCCACACCGGCGAGCCATTGCCATACGCCTTCCATCAGGCGACCGGCGACGAAGTCGAAGCCGCCGTGCTGGCCGCCGAGGCCGCTTACCCGGCCTACCGCAGCACCAGCCCGGCACAGCGCGCCGCCTTCCTCGACGCCATCGCCAACGAACTCGACGCACTGGGCGATGACTTCGTCCAGCATGTGATGCGCGAAACCGCGCTGCCCGAAGCACGCATCCGCGGTGAGCGCGCCCGTACCAGCAACCAGCTGCGCCTGTTCGCCAATGTGGTGCGCCGTGGCGACTTCCTCGGCGCGCGCATCGACCGTGCCCTGCCCGAGCGCACCCCGCTGCCGCGCCCGGACCTGCGCCAGTATCGCATCGGCGTCGGCCCGGTGGCCGTATTCGGCGCCAGCAACTTCCCGCTGGCGTTCTCCACCGCCGGCGGTGACACCGCCTCGGCGCTGGCCGCCGGCTGTCCGGTGGTGTTCAAGGCCCACAGCGGGCACATGCTGACCGCCGCCCATGTGGCCGCGGCGATTGACCGCGCGGTGGCCGGCAGCGGCATGCCAGCAGGCGTGTTCAACATGATCTATGGCGCCGGCGTGGGCGAGGCACTGGTCAAGCACCCGGCCATCCAGGCGGTCGGCTTCACCGGTTCGCTGCGTGGTGGCCGCGCCCTGTGCGACATGGCTGCTGCACGCCCGCAGCCGATCCCGGTGTTCGCCGAAATGAGCAGCATCAACCCGGTAATCGTCCTGCCCCAGGCCCTGCAAGCCCGTGGCGAGCAAGTAGCCGGCGAGCTGGCCGCCTCGGTAGTGCTGGGTTGCGGGCAGTTCTGTACCAACCCGGGCCTGGTGGTGGGCATCAAGTCGCCACAGTTCGAACGCTTCGTGCACACGCTGGTGGCGCGCATGGCCGACCAGGGGCCGCAGACCATGCTCAACGCCGGCACCCTGCGCAGCTACCAGAACGGTGTGCAGCACCTGCTGGCGCACCCGGGCATCCAGCACCTGGCCGGGCAGCCCCAAACCGGCAACCAGGCCCAACCGCAACTGTTCAAGGCGGACGTGAGCCTGCTGCTGAACAGCGACCCGCTGCTGCAGGAAGAAGTATTCGGCCCAACCACCGTACTGGTGGAGGTGGCCGATGCCCCGCAACTGGTCGAAGCGCTGCGCCACCTGCAAGGCCAGTTGACCGCCACCCTGATTGCCGAGCCAGACGACCTGCGCGCCTTTGCCACGCTGGTGCCGCTGCTGGAGCGCAAGGCCGGGCGCCTGCTGCTGAACGGCTACCCGACCGGCGTCGAGGTAGCCGACGCGATGGTGCATGGTGGGCCATACCCGGCCACCTCCGATGCCCGTGGCACTTCGGTCGGCACCTTGGCCATCGACCGCTTCCTGCGCCCGGTGTGCTTCCAGAACTACCCGGATGCGCTGCTGCCGGATGCGTTGAAAAGTGCCAACCCGCTGGGGATTGCGCGGTTGGTGGATGGTGTCGCCAGCCGCGGGGCGGCGTGATCTGCTGTTGAGGTAACCTGCACCGGCCTCTTCGCGGGCACGCCCGCTCCCACAGGTACTACACAGAATTCATGAGCTGTGCAGTAGCTGTGGGAGCGGGTTTACCCGCGAAGAGGCCAGTACAGGATCACCAGCCCTGTATACAATCTGCAAATACCTTGCTTACAATGCCCTGCGCCTATGACATCGGTAATCGCCGATGCGTATTGCGACAGGCTTAAGCCATGTCATCTACAAATGCTCCAAAAACGTTACTGCTCAAAAACGCCGAACTGCTGGTCACCATGGACGGCGAACGCCGCGAGATCAAGAACGGCGGAATGTTCATCGAAGGCAACCTGATCCGTCAGGTCGGCCCCAGCGATACCCTGCCGCAGCACGCCGACGTGGTGCTGGACATGGCCGGCAAAGTGGTCATCCCTGGCCTGGTCAACACCCACCACCACATGTACCAGAGCCTCACCCGCGTGGTGCCGGCGGCCCAGGATGGCGAGCTGTTCAACTGGCTGACCAACCTGTACCCGATCTGGGCGCGCCTGACCCCCGAGATGATCGCGGTGTCGACCCAGACCGCCATGGCCGAACTGATCCTGTCCGGCTGCACCACCTCCAGCGACCACCTGTACATCTACCCCAACGGCTGCAAGCTCGACGACAGCATCCATGCCGCCGACGAGATCGGCATGCGCTTCCACGCCGCACGCGGCAGCATGAGCGTGGGCCGCAGCCAGGGTGGTCTGCCGCCTGATTCGGTGGTGGAGAAGGAAGCCGACATCCTCAAGGAATCCCAGCGCCTGATCGAGGACTACCACGATGCCAGCCACGGCTCGATGCGCCGCATCGTGGTGGCGCCCTGCTCGCCGTTCTCGGTCAGCCGCGACCTGATGCGCGAAGCAGCCATGCTGGCGCGCCAGTATGGGGTGTCGTTGCACACCCACCTGGCCGAGAACGTCAACGACATCGCCTACAGCCGCGAAAAATTCGGCATGACCCCTGCCGAATATGCCGAAGACCTCGGCTGGGTCGGCCACGACGTGTGGCACGCCCACTGCGTGCAGCTCGACCAGCATGGCATCGAGCTGTTCGCCCGCACCGGCACCGGTGTCGCCCACTGCCCCTGCTCGAACATGCGCCTGGCCTCGGGCATCGCCCCGGTGCGCAAGATGCGCGACCATGGAGTCCCGGTGGGCCTGGGGGTCGACGGTTCGGCATCCAACGACGGCGCCAGCATGATCGGTGAAGTGCGCCAGGCCCTGTTGCTGCAACGGGTGGGCTTCGGCCCCGACGCGATGACCGCACGCGAGGCGCTGGAAATTGCAACGCTCGGCGGCGCGAAGGTGCTCAACCGCAATGACATCGGCGCCCTGGCCCCAGGCATGGTGGCCGACTTCGTTGCCTTCGACCTCGGCCACGTGGCCTATGCCGGTGGTCACCACGACCCGCTGGCAGCATTGGTGTTCTGCACCCCGACCCAGGTACACACCAGCGTCATCAATGGCCGTGTGGTAGTGAAGGACGGCCAGCTGGCCACGGTCGACCTGCCACGGGTGCTGGAGCGTCACAACCAGCTGGCCCGCCAGTTGGTCAGCGGCGAATAAGCAGCCATTCGGGCCGCCTTGCGGCCCATCGCCGGCAAGCCGGCTCACACAGAATTCAATTCGCTACGCGACAGCGCAGCCCAAAGGGCCAGGCAATCTTGCGAAATCAGAGGACCATGACCATTTCATGCCAGGCCATACCGCCGTGGTCCGACGGCGACGGTCTCACGTACTGATACCCCAGCTTCTGGTACAACGCCACATGCTGTTCCTTGCACATCAGGTGAATGGTCAGCTTGCCCGCCGCCTTCATGCGGGCGATGAATTCATCCATCAACCGCTTGGCGTAGCCTTTGCCCTGGTGCGCCGGGTCCACCACCACCGACATGATCACCACGTTTGGCGCTGCCGGGTCATGCCCGACCAGCTCCTTGAATGCCTCGTCGGACATCACCACGTCGTGGGCACAGCCGCTGTTGATGAAACCGACGATCTCGCCCGCGCTCTCCAACACCAGGAAGCCTTGCGGATACTGCGCGATGCGGGTACGGATCTTCTCCAGCGTGGCCGCCTCATCGCCTTCATAGGCACCGATTTCGATGGCGTAGCAACGTTCGGCGTCGGCGGTTGTGGGGGTGCGGAACTGAGGGGCGCTCATGGCAGGTTTCCTTGGCAATGGCTAAAAACAGCCGCCATGGTAAATGAGCGCTGCCACCACAGGTACAGCATGCACTCAAAACCTGCGCTGTACCTGGGTAGAGCGCCCCCGAAAACACCGCTACTTCAAATCAAACCTGTCCAGCTCCATTACCTTCTGCCAGGCTGCCACAAAGTCCCGCACGAACTTGCCAGCGCCATCAGCGCTGCCATACACCTCGCTCAACGCCCGCAACTGGGCATGGGAACCGAACACCAGGTCAACCCGGCTACCGGTCCACTTCACCTGCCCGGTCTTGCGGTCGCGGCCTTCGAAGGTTTCGTTATCCGCCGAGGTCGGCTTCCATTCCACGCCCATGTCCAGCAGGTTGCGGAAGAAGTCGTTGCTCAGGGTACCGACCTTGTCGGTGAACACGCCCTGCTGGCTGCCGCCATGGTTGGCGCCGAGCACACGCAGGCCGCCGATCAGCACGGTCATTTCAGGCGCGGTGAGGGTCAACAACTGGGCCTTGTCCAGCAGCAGCTTCTCGGCCTTGACGCTGTAGCGGGCCTTGGTGAAGTTGCGGAAGCCATCGGCCAGCGGCTCCAGCACGGCGAACGACTCGACGTCGGTCTGCGCCTGAGAGGCATCGGTACGCCCCGGGCGGAACGCCACGCTGACGTCGTGCCCGGCGTCCTTGGCAGCCTTTTCCACTGCGGCGGCGCCGGCGAGAACGATCAGGTCGGCCAGGGAGATTTTCTTGCCACCGGCATTGAACTCGGCCTGGATCTTCTCCAGGGCCGCCAGCACCTTGCCCGTGCCCTGGTTCGCCGGCCAGTCCTTCTGCGGCGCCAGGCGCAGGCGACCACCGTTGGCCCCGCCACGCTTGTCCGAACCGCGGAAGGTCGACGCCGCCGCCCAGGCAGTGGCCACCAGCTCGCCAACGCTCAGGCCCGACGCCAGCACCTTGGCCTTGAGCGCGGCAATGTCCTGCTCGCCCACCAACGGGTGGTCGACTTTCGGGATCGGGTCTTGCCACAGCAACTCTTCGTTGGGCATTTCCGGGCCCAGGTAGCGCGCCAGCGGGCCCATGTCGCGGTGGATCAGCTTGTACCAGGCACGGGCGAACGCGTCGGCCAGCTGATCAGGGTTGTCCTTGAAGCGACGGGCGATCGGCTCGTAGATCGGGTCGAAGCGCAGCGCCAGGTCGGACGTGAGCATGGATGGCGCATGGCGCTTGGCCGGGTCGTGGGCATCCGGCACGGTGCCTGCCCCTTTGCCCTCTTTCGGCCGCCACTGGTGGGCACCGGCCGGGCTCTTGGTCAGTTCCCAGTCGAAGTTGAACAGGTTATTGAGGTACTCGTTGCTCCACCGGGTGGGGGTCGAAGTCCAGGTCACTTCCAGGCCACTGGTGATGGTATCGCCACCCTTGCCGCTGCCGAACTTGTTGGCCCAACCCAGCCCCTGCAGTTCCAGGCCTGCGGCTTCCGGTTCGGGACCGACGTTGTCGGCAGGGCCGGCACCGTGGGTCTTGCCGAAGGCGTGGCCGCCAGCGATCAGCGCCACGGTTTCTTCATCGTTCATCGCCATGCGGCCGAAGGTGTCACGGATATCCTTGCCCGAAGCCACCGGGTCGGGGATACCTTCCGGGCCTTCCGGGTTCACGTAGATCAGGCCCATCTGCACGGCAGCCAGCGGGTTCTCCAGGTTGCGCTCGCCCTGCAAGGTCCGGCTTTGCTCCTCCGGACGCTTGGCCGGCTCCGCCACCAGGTCGCCCTGGCCGGGCGGCTGGGCCTTGCCGTAGCGGGTGTCACCGCCCAGCCAGACCTTTTCCGAACCCCAGTACACATCTTCGTCCGGCTCCCACACATCGGCACGCCCGCCGGAAAAGCCGAAGGTCTTGAAGCCCATGGATTCGAGTGCGACGTTGCCGGTGAGCACGATCAGGTCGGCCCAGGAGATCTTGTTGCCGTACTTCTGCTTGATCGGCCACAGCAGGCGCCGGGCCTTGTCCAGGCTGACGTTGTCCGGCCAGCTGTTGAGTGGGGCGAAGCGCTGCTGGCCAGAGCCTGCACCACCCCGGCCATCGCCGATACGGTAGGTCCCGGCGCTGTGCCAGGCCATGCGGATGAACAGCGGGCCGTAGTGGCCGAAGTCGGCGGGCCACCAGTCCTGGGAGTCGGTCATCAAGGCGGTCAGGTCTTTCTTCAGGGCCTGGAAGTCGAGGCTCTTGAACGCCTTGGCATAGTCGAAACCCGGGTCCATCGGGTCGGACTTGGAGGAATGTTGGTGAAGAATTCTCAGGTTGAGCTGGTCAGGCCACCAGTCACGGTTGGTGGTGCCGCCACCTGCGGTTTGATGGAACGGGCATTTCGATTCGTTCGACATCTGCGGGTACCTTTGGGTCGGTTATCCAGATTTCCGGTCTGTGCCAGGTGTTCTTTCAGCCGAGCGCGTGGGCTCGTGCTACCCCTCATAAGGTCTACACGGGGCTTGCGAAGCTGTCACGACGGGGTTGGCGGGGTCTTGCACGCAAGTGCTGACATGCCGCCCGTTCGCGGAATTCGCGGGGCCCGAGGAAAGACTAGCCGAGCTTGGGCAGACTTCTAATAGAGTGGCTATTGAGGGGTGATAGCCTGGCTCTGTCAGCTTTCCTGTGGCGGCCTCTTCGCGGGTAAACCCGCTCCCACAGGTACTGTACAGCCCTCAAGACCTGTGGTGATCCTGTGGGAGCGGGTTTACCCGCGAGGAGGCCGGCACATCCATACAAGGCAATCAGGCTGCCCACATGCTTCAATACACCGCCACCCCCTCTACTCCGGAACCCGCCACCTCATGAACCGCAACGACCTGCGCCGCGTCGACATGAACCTGCTGGTACTGTTCGAAGCCCTGATGATCGAACGCAACCTGACCCGGGTCGGCGAAAAGCTGTTCATCACCCAGCCCACCGTCAGCGCCGCCCTCGCCCGCCTGCGCGAACTGTTCGACGACCCGCTGCTGATCCGCAACGGCCGGGCCATGGAGCCCACGCCACGGGCCATGCAGATCTTCGCCGAGCTGGGGCCGGCGATGGACGTGATTTCCACCGCCATCAGCCGCGCCCGTGAGTTCGACCCGGCCAACAGCTGCAACGTGTTCCGCCTGGGCCTGTCGGACGATGCCGAATTCGGCCTGTTCCCTGCCCTGTTACAGGCCCTGCGCGAAGAGGCCCCGAACATCAGCGTGGTGGTGCGCCGGGCCAACTTCCTGCTGATGCCGGGGCTGCTGGCCAGCGGCGAGATCTCGGTGGGCGTGAGCTACACCACAGACCTGCCGGCCACCGCCAAGCGCCGCAAGCTGCGCGACATCGGCGTGCGGGTGCTGCGCGCCGATGACCGCCCGGGCCCGCTGACCCTCGACGAATACTGCGCCCGCCCGCATGTGATGGTGTCGTTCTCCGGCGACATGAGCGGCAATATCGACCTTGACCTGGCGCGCATCGGCCGCTGCCGCAAGGTGGTGCTGGCGGTGCCGCAGTTCGGCAGCCTGCGCGCCCTGCTGCGCAACACCGAGATGATCGCCACGGTGCCGGACTACGCCGCCTGCGCCCTGGCCGACGACGGCAGCCTGCGCGCCGACCCGGCACCGTTCGAGATCACCGAAGCCGAACTGTCGATGGTCTGGAGCGGCGCCCAGGACAACGACCCGGCCGAGCGCTGGCTGCGCGAACGCATCCTGCAGTTCATGGCCACGCGGTGATGCATCGACCTCATCGATAGCCACCATGAATGCCATCAAGTTCCGCTGCTGCCAGCCCGGGCGGAAGATGGCGGCATTCACTGATTGATGAGGCCTCCCATGAAAACCGGCATGATCGCTGCCCTGCTCGCCTTGCTGGCCGCCCTTGGCGGTTGTGCCAGCCCGGCCGCTACCGACACGCTGCCCTATGGGCACTTCTATTCGGCCACGGCCATTTCCAGCGTCGCCCTGGCCCCCGGCCAACGGGTGGCGGTGCTGCTGGGGCGTGACACCACAGCGACCCTCGAATACCTCGATAGCCATCGCACCCAGGCCGCCGCCAAGGCCCAGGGCAAGCGCGTCCCGGTGGCGACCTTGAGCAGCGAGAGCCAGGCGTATGACTGGCTGGCGCGGTCACTGGCACAGCAGTTCGCCGACGTGACTTTCTATGACGACCTCGACACGCTGCTGGGCGACCACCCGGATGTGATCGTGCTGCTGGACACCGAAAGCCGTTTGGCCAGTGCCGATATCGAAAGCCGGGTGGTGGCGCGTTTTTTCGATGACCAGCTGACCTATATCGGCCGGGCTGAAGGGCGGGCTAGCAAGCGCCTGGGCGATGTGGCACGGGTGGTCGAGGATGAGCGTGCGGTACAGGCGGATGCACTGCGGGACTTTGACGATTCGTTGCAGGCTCTATTGAAGAGGCGCGTTTGAAGGCCCTTTCGCGGGTAAACCCGCTCCCCCAGGCACATCGCAACCCTCGGCCAGGGCGCTGGACCTGTGGGAGCGGGTTTACCCGCGAAGAGGCCATTACAGGTTGTCACTTGCCCCGCTGCATCCACGCCGCCCCCAGCCCGCTCAGGCAGATCACCGAGATGCCCACCAGGCTCAGGGTATCCGGCACCTGGCTGTAGACAACCAACCCAAGCAACCCGGCAAACACGATCTGGCAATAGCTGAACGGTGCCAGCAACGCCGGTGCCGCATGGCGGAAGGCCTGGGTCAGCAGCAGGTGCGCAGTCATGCCAAAGCCACCCAGCGCCAGCATCAGCAGCGCATGGTCCCAACGCGGCATCTCCCAGAAGAACGGCACCAGCGCACTCATCGCCAGGGTGTTGCACAACCCCGCATAGAAGTTGCTGGTGGTCGGACTGTCATGCGCAGCCAGGATCCGCGTCAGCAACTGATAGAAGCAGAAGCCCAGCGCCGAACCGAACGGATACAGGATGGCTGGGGTAAACATCGCCCCGCCCGGGTGCACCACCACCAGCACGCCGATGAAGCCCATCACCACCGCCACCCACTGCCCCACCGTCACCCGCTCCTTCAGCAGCGGCGCCGACAGCGCGGTGACCAGCACCGGGGCGAGGAAGTTGACCGCCGTGGCCTCGGCCAGCGGCAGGTACTGCAGACCGGTGGTGAACAGCAGGCTGGTACTCAGCAGGCTCAGGGCACGTAACGTCTGCAACAACGGCCGGCGGGTGCGCAGCACGTTGAGCCCGGCCTTGGGCAGGAAAATGCTGGCCATCAGCAACGTGTGCACCACATACCGCGCCCACACCACCATGATGATCGGGTACAGGCCGCCGAGGAACTTGGACAGGGCATCGTGACTGGCGAACAGGAACGTCGCCACCACCACCAGGGCGATGCCGCGCAGGGGTTGGTTGACTCCGGACAGCGGTGTGCTGGAACTCATGGCACTCTCGATGACGGCGCGGCTGGATGCGGCGCCCAGGGAAGGCCGCGCAGGCGTTGCCTGGCGGATGCATCAGATCGGATTCTAGAAGAGATACCGAAGCATAAGGAAGTTCAATTGCCGCTTGTCCAGGTCGGCTGCAGTTTCTGTTCGCTGATCGACCACTTTCCGCTCCACGCGCATGGCCCGTGCCGTGCTGATCGCCGACCATCAAGTGCGAACCCTGCACACCCTACAAGGAATTTACATGCAAAGGCTCACCACCCGTAACGGCCTGAACCTGCCCGCGATCGGCCTGGGCACCTGGCCAATGACTGGCAGCGAGTGCACCCAGGCCGTGCGCCAGGCGCTTGAAGTGGGTTACCGGCACATCGACACCGCCACTGCCTATGACAATGAAGCCGCCGTCGGCCAGGCCCTGCGCGACAGCGACGTGCCACGCGAGCAGATTCACCTGACCACCAAGGTGTGGTGGGATCGCCTGGCGCCCAAGGCCATGCGCCAGTCGCTGGAGGACAGCCTGCGCGCGCTGGGGACCGAGCAGGTCGACCTGTTCTACATCCACTGGCCCGGCCAGGACTGGGACCTGGCCCGCAGCATCGAAACCCTGGTAGCACTGCGTGACGAGGGCAAGGCGCGCAGCATCGGCGTGGCCAACTTCCCGCTGGGGTTGCTGCGCCAGGTGGTGGAAACCCTGGGCGCGCCATTGTCGGCGATCCAGGTGGAATACCACGTGCTACTCGGCCAGCAACCGCTGCTGGACTATGCCCGCCGCCACGACCTGCTGCTCACCGCCTACACCCCGCTGGCCCGTGGGCAGGCGGCGGCGCAGCCGGTGATCCAGGCGATTGCCCGCAAACATGGCGTACTGCCCAGCCAGGTGGCGCTGAAGTGGTTGCTGGACCAGGACGGCGTGGCGGTGATCCCCAAGGCCGGCAGCCGCGAGAACCAGCTGGCCAACCTGGCGGCGTTGAACGTGCAACTGGATGACGAGGACCGCATGGCGATTGCCGGGTTGCCGAAGGACCAGCGGGTGGTGAGCCCGGCGTTTGCGCCAGACTGGAACAGCTGAGCGCTGCTCAATATCTGAAAGCTGGCACGATCTCTGTGGGAGCGGCCCGCGCAAACCGTTATGCCGGCGTCATGACCTGCTTCAACCGCTCGTTCGCCGGTGCCGCCCGCCCGTCACCAGGAAATTGAGCAAGGCCGGTTCGTCATCCAGGGCTATCGCCTGCGCCGGGCGCGATAGCCCGGCCAATACGGCCTTGCAGAAGGCCACGGCAGGCGCGTCCTGTGCGTAACAGCGCAACAGCCAGTCGCCCTCGCCGCCCAGCAGCTGCAACGCCACCGCCCGGCCGATGCCCTGGCGGCGGTACTTTTTCAGGATGAACAGATCGGCCAGTTCGAACGCGTCGATACCCGGCAGCTCGCTGCGTTCAACCAGTACGAAGCCGGCGATGAAGCCATCTGCCAACACCAGGTACGCGCCCCAGCCATCGGCCTGCCAGTAACGTTGCAGGTGTTCGTCATGGATATAGAAGCGGCCGTCCACTTCCACGTCTTCCTGTTCCCAGTCGGAGGACTCGTAGGCGTAGAACTGGTAGAGGTTGCGAATCAGCGGAGCCTGGTCGGCGGTGGTCGCCAGCAGTTCGATGGGCAGCATGGTGGTGGGCTCGGGCAAAAGGCGGATTCTAGATTACCAGCCCCTGGCAGCAAAAAGCCCGGGCCCTCCCCGCACGGAAAGGCCCGGGCAAAAACCCGTCATCGATTGGTAAGGGATCAGCTGTTTTGCAACGCACGCGGGCGGTGGCTGCGCGCCTCGGCGTCCGGCGCCTTGGCCGCCTGCAGGTGAAAGTCGAACGCCAGCTCGGCAAAGCGCTCGCCCTGTACGCCGCGATCACGCGCCGCCGCAGCATCCTCGACAAAGCGCAGCTCGCCGATCAGCCCGTCACGGGTGGCATAGGCAAAGTCATCCCACAGGTACTGGTCACCGGCAAAGTTGATCTGCGTGGTCAAATGGCGGTGCCCCGGCGCCGAGATGAAGAAGTGCACGTGCGCCGGGCGCTGGCCGTGGCGGCCGAGCAGGTCCAGGCACTCCTGGGTTGGCCCCTGCGGGTCGCAGCCGTACCCCGACGGCACGATGGAACGCGCGCGGTAGCGCCCTTCGGCATCGGTGATGATGCGCCGGCGCAGGTTGTACTCGGACTGGGTCGAGTCGAAGTATGAATAGGTGCCCTGGGTGTTGGCGTGCCACAGGTCGACAGTGGCGCCGGCCAACGGCTTGCCGTCGGCGTCGAACACCTGGCCCTGGAGGAACATCACCACGCCCGGGTCGCTGCCGTCGTCCATGCGCACTTCGCCTTGCGCCAGCGGCGCCCCCGCCACATACAGCGGGCCTTCGATGGTGCGCGGGGTACCGCCGCTCAGCCCGGCCTCGGCGTCCTTGGCGTCCTGCAGCAGGTCGAGGAAGTGCTCGATGCCCAGGCCCGCAGCCAGCAGGCCGGCTTCGTTACGGGCACCCAGGCGGTTGAGGTAGTCGACGGCATGCCAGAACTCATCCTCGGTGATTTCCAGGTCTTCGATCAACCGCGCAGTGTCCTGCAGCACACGCAGGACGATCTGCTTGAAGCGTGGGTTGCCTTCGGCATGGCCCAGGCCGGCCACTTCCTTGAAGAACGCCTGAACATCGGCAGTGTGGGAAATTTTCACGGTCATCGTGCTTACCTCATCTTGTTCTTGTCAGGTAGACAGGTGCGACTCAGCGGTCGTCGCTGTGGATCGACGAGGGGTGCCGGCACAGGCCGTTGACCTCGATGTCCATGTACGGGAACAGTGGCAGCTGCATCAGGGTGTCGTGCAGCGCCTCGACGCTGGGTACATCGAACACGCTGTAGTTGGCGTAGTGCCCGGCAATGCGCCACAGGTGGCGCCAGATGCCTTCGCGCTGCAGGCGCTGGGCCAGTTCCTTTTCGTCGGCTTTGAGCTTGGCGGCCTTGGCCGGGTCCATGTCGACCGGCAGTTTCACGGTCATCTTCACGTGGAACAGCATGCTGGTATCTCCTTTCTCTTATTTGGCGCGAACACTGTGGGAGCGGGCGAGCCCGCGAACACGGGCGAAGCCCGTGCCATCCACCGCGTCGCCTGCTTCGCGGCCAAAGCCGCTCCCACAGGGGTTGTGTGTGTTTTCAGCCCTCGCGATTCAGCGACGGGCGAAGCGCGCCAGGCGCTGTTCGTCCAGGGTCAGACCCAGGCCCGGGGTGCGTGGAACATGCAACTGGAAATCGTGGTACTGCGGTGGCTCGTTGACGATTTCTTCGGTCAGCAGCAGCGGCCCGAACAGCTCGGTGCCCCAGGTAAGCTGACGCAGCGTAAGAAAGGCATGAGCCGAGGCCAGGGTGCCGATCGAGCCTTCGAGCATGGTCCCGCCATACAGGGCGATGCCGGCAGCCTCGGCAATTTGCGCGGTGCGCAATACGGCGCGGGGGCCGCCGTTCTTGGCTATTTTCAGGGCGAAGATGCTGGCCGCGCCGTCGGCGGCCAGGCTGAAGGCGTCTTCGACGCTTTCGATCGATTCATCGGCCATGATCGGCGCCGGGCTGCGCTGGTTCAGGCGCACCTGGCCGCTGCGGTTGATGCGCGAAATCGGTTGCTCGATCAGATCGATACCGTTGTCGCCGAGCACCTGGCAGGCATGGATGGCCTGCGACTCGTCCCAGTACTGGTTGACGTCTACCCGCACGCTGGCGCTGTCGCCCAGCTCGCGCTTGATCGCGACCACGTGCTTGAGGTCCTGATGCAACGGGTTGGCGCCGATCTTCAGCTTGAACACCCGATGCCGGCGAATCTCCAACATGTGCACGGCTTCGGCAATGTCGCGGGCGGTGTCGCCGCTGGCCAGGGTCCAGGCCACTTCCAGGCTGTCGCGCACGCGGCCACCCAGCAGTTCGCTGACCGGCAGGCCCAGGCGCTTGCCCTGGGCGTCGAGCAAGGCACTCTCGATACCCGACTTGGCAAAGGTGTTGCCCTTGGCCAGCTTGTCCAGCTTGAGCATGGCGGCATTGATGTTGTCTGCCGGCTGGCCGATCAGCGCCGGCGCCAGGTGCGCATCGATGTTGGCCTTGATGCCCTCGGGGCTTTCGTAGCCATAGGCCAGGCCGCCGATGGTGGTGGCTTCGCCGATGCCTTCCACACCATCGCTGCAGCGAACACGCAATACCACCAGGGTCTGCTGCTGCATGGTGTGCATCGCCAGCTTGTGCGGGCGAATCGTCGGCAGGTCGACGATAATTGCCTCAATACGTTCAATCAGCGCGCTTGTCATTGTTGCCAGGTCCCGTTATATCGGGCTGCCAACCGCAGGCCCGAGTGGTGCATTTACTTGCTTGTTCAAGCATTGCGCGAGACCCTGATAGCCGTCCAATATCGAATGAATCTCCCACCATACCCTGGAGGTCTGATGGAGCTGCGCCACCTGCGGTACTTCAAGGTCCTGGCCGAAACCCTGAACTTCACACGCGCCGCCGAGCTGCTGCACATTGCCCAGCCACCGCTGAGCCGACAGATCAGCCAACTCGAAGACCAGCTCGGCACGTTGCTGGTGGTGCGCGAGCGCCCGCTGCGGCTGACCGAGGCGGGTCGCTTTTTCTATGAACAGAGCTGCACCGTGCTGCAGCAGCTGGAGAACATCAGCGACAACACCCGCCGCATCGGCCAGGGCCAGCGCCAGTGGCTGGGGATCGGCTTCGCTCCCTCGACCCTGTACACGGTGCTGCCGGAGCTGATCCGCGAGCTGCGCCAGGACAGCGAACTGGAACTGGGCCTGAACGAGATGACCACGCTGCAGCAGGTGGAGGCGCTGAAAAGCGGGCGCATCGACATCGCCTTCGGGCGCATTCGCATCGATGACCCGGCCATACATCAGCAAGTGCTGCGCGAGGACCCGCTGGTGGCCGTGCTGCCCAAGGGCCACCCGCTGGCCAGCAGCCCGCTTACGCTTGCCCAGCTGGCTGGCGAGGCGTTCATCCTCTACCCGGCCAACCCAAGGCCCAGCTATGCCGACCATGTGCTGGCGCTGTTCGCCCACCACGGCATGAGCATCCGCGTCAGCCAGTGGGCCAATGAACTGCAGACCGCCATTGGCCTGGTGGCCGTTGGTGTGGGCGTGACCCTGGTGCCGGCGTCGGTGCAGCAGCAACACCGCACCGATATCGAATATGTCAGCCTGCTCGACAGTGGCGCCGTCAGCCCGATCATCCTCAGCCGGCGCAAGGGCGACGTGAGCCCGATCGTGCAGCGTTGCCTGGCATTGATTGCGCAGCAGGCCGAATGAGCACGCGCTCCTGGAATCAACGGTCTGGCTAAACACCTGACCCTGTGGGAGCGGGTTCACCCGCGAACACGGGCGAAGCCCGTGCCATGCACCGAGTTGCATTCTTCGCGGGTAAACCCGCTCCCACAGGGCCCGCGTCTGTCTGTAGGCGCATTTTTGTGTCACACCCCGGCCATCATCAACCAACAGGAATACCCAGCATGATTCACGGCAAGACACTGCAAGCATGGTGCAGCACCCACCCCCTGATCGATGACCTGGTGACCTTGCGCGAAACCCGCTGGTTCAACCCGAGCATCGCCCCTGCCGCCCAGGCCCTGGCCGATGTCGGCCTGAGCGCCGCCGACGTCAGTGCCGCCAGTGCCCGGCTGACACGCTTTGCCCCGTACCTGGCCGGCGTGTTCCCGGATACCGCCGCCGCCGGCGGCATCATCGAGTCGCCATTGCGCCCGCTGCCCACCCTGCACGCCACCTTGCTGCAGGCGGCGGGCCTGCCGGCCAGCGGTTCGCTCTGGCTCAAGGCCGACAGCGAGCTGCCGATCTCCGGTTCGATCAAGGCCCGCGGCGGTATTCATGAAGTACTCAAGCATGCCGAGGACCTGGCCCTGGCGGCCGGCCTGATCAGCCTCGACAGCGATTACCGGGTACTGGCCAGCGACCAGGCGCGGCAATTCTTCAGCCAGTACAAGGTTGCGGTCGGCTCGACCGGCAACCTCGGCCTGTCGATCGGCATCATGAGCGCCAGGCTGGGCTTCCAGGCCACCGTGCACATGTCGGCCGACGCCCGCCAGTGGAAGAAGGACAAGCTGCGCGCCCATGGCGTGAGCGTGGTCGAGTACGAAAGCGACTACAGCGTAGCAGTGGAGCAAGGGCGACAGCAGGCGGCGGCGGACCCGAGCTGCTACTTCGTCGACGACGAGAACTCGCCACACCTGTTCCTCGGCTATGCCGTGGCGGCCGAGCGGCTGGCGGGCCAGTTCGAGGCCGCGGGTATCAGGGTGGATGCCGAGCACCCGTTGTTCGTCTACCTGCCCTGCGGGGTCGGCGGTGGCCCGGGTGGCGTAGCGTTCGGCCTGAAGCTGATCTGGGGCGACCATGTGCACTGCATCTTCGCCGAGCCCACCCACTCGCCCTGCATGTTCCTGGGGGTGTATAGCGGTTTGCATGACGCCACCAGCGTGCAGGATTTTGGCATCGACAACCTGACCGCCGCCGACGGCCTGGCAGTGGGCCGCCCTTCCGGCTTTGTCGGCAAGGCGATGCAGCGTTTGCTCGATGGCTATTACACGGTCAGCGACGAGACGCTGTATCGGCTATTGGTGCTGGCCCATGACCAGGAGAATGCACGCCTGGAACCTTCGGCGCTGGCGGGGATGCCGGGCATGGCCAAGGTGCTTGAATCGCCTGAGTACCTGGCACGCATGGGCCTGTCGGCCGGGCGCATGGACCTGGCTACGCATCTGGTGTGGGGGACCGGTGGCAGCATGGTGCCGGACGCGGAGTTTGCGGCCTATCTGGCTAAAGGCAGGGGCTGAGAATTATTGGGGGGCAGCGCTGTACCTGTGGGAGCGGGTTCACCCGCGAACACGGGCGAAGCCCGTGCCAGCCACCGCGGTGTCTGCTTCGCGGGTGAACTCGCTCCCACAGGGATCGCGCCAGCTTTCAGATTTGAGTAAGGTTGTTGCTCATTTGCTGCTAGGCCGGCAGGTGATCGCCGCGCAGCCAATCGATGAACCGCGCAAACAACTCCGACTGCGAGTTGATCTCCAGCTTCAGGTACAGATTCTTGCGGTGCATGCGCACGGTTTCCGGCGAGATGCCCAGCTCCAGCGCGGTGGACTTCACCGAATGCCCGCGCAAAATCATGTGCGCCACCTCCCGCTCACGGTCGGTCAGCACCTGGCAGCCGAAACTGTCGAACGCCGCCTGCAGGCTGCCACGCTCGGCCGGTGCCGGGTCGGGCTCCAGATGATGCCTGGCATAGCGCCCCAGCAGTTCACGCACCATCGGCTCCAGCGCCCGCAGCAGGTCGATCTGCCCGGCGCTCAGGCGTGTGCCGCTGCAGCCCTGGAACAGGCTCAGCGACAATTTGCGGCCAGCGCTGAGGTCGACGATGTAGTAGCTGTCTTCACTGCAACCGGTACCCAGGTAATAGGCCTTGTAGTAGTCACTGTCGAAGAAGTTGTCCGGGGCGATTTCCTGCAGGTGGTAGAAGCCCTCGGCCAGGCCGCTCTGCACGGCCAGGCAGAACGGGTCGAGCAGGTAGCCGGCACTGAAGTAGCGCTCCAGCACGGCGGCGCGGTGCAGGTCGGGGATGCCTTGCTGGTACAGCAGCTGTGGCGCCCGCCCCTGGCACTCGAGGCTGATCATCATCGACTCCACCTGCACCAGCTGGCCGATGGCAGCCGCCACATGCGCCAGCGCCTCGGGCGTTTCGCTGTGGGCCAGCGCGCGCTGTAGCGCCGCATGCCATTGCTGCAGCGCGCCCAGTGAAAGGGTAAGCGGAGTGTCGGGAGAGGCCTGGGTCATGCCCGGCAGTCTAGCCTGCCAGGCACGCCCACGCACAGCCCTTTGCGCCAGGTTCATCGGCCCTGATACAGGCCAAGCGCCGTGAGTTCGCGCGCAGTTTCGATGATGCACTGGCGCAGGGTTTCGACGATCTCGTCCACTTGCGCATGGGTGATGATCAACGGCGGCGACATCACGTTCAGGTGCATGATCGGCCGCACCAGCAACCCTTTGGCCTGGGCCTTGCTGTGAATGCGTTCACCGATGTTCACCTCATCCGCGAACAGCGCCTTGCTGGCCTTGTCGGCAACGAACTCGACGCAGGCCATCAGCTTCATGCAGCGCACATCCCCCACCAGCGGCAGCTCGCGCAGGCTTTGCAGGCGTTGCTCCAGGTAGCCGCCGACGTCCTTGACGTGCTCCAGCAACTGCTCGCGCTCGATGATCTCGATGTTCTTCAAGGCCGCAGTGCAGCACACCGGGTGCCCGCTGTAGGTGAAGCCGTGGGTGAAGCAGCGGCCCTTGCCCGGCTCGGCGATCACCTGCCAGATGCGTGCGGAGAAAATGCACGCCCCCAGCGGCAGGTAGGCCGAGGTCAGGCCCTTGGCGGTGGTGATGATGTCGGGGGTGACGCCGAACAATTCCTCACTGGCAAAGAAGGTGCCCAGGCGCCCGAACGAAGTCACCACTTCGTCGGCGACGAACAGGATGTCGTAGGTCTGGCACAGCTGCCACATGCGCTGGAAGTAGCCCTTGGGCGGAATGATCACCCCGCCCGAGCCCATGATCGGCTCGGCGAAGAACGCCGCCACGTTGTCGGCCCCCAGCGAGAGGATCTTGTCCTCGAACTCGGCCACCAGGAAGTCGAGGAACTCGGCCTCGTCCATGTCGTGCGGGGCGCGATACGGGTTGGGGTTGGACACGTGGTGGATCAGGTCGTGGTGATAATCGAACTCCGGCACCCGGTCAGCAGCCTTGTTGCCGATCGACATGGTCAGGGTGGTGGAGCCGTGGTAGGCGTTGTAGCGGGCGATGATGTGCTTCTTGTGCGGTTTGCCACGGCAGTTCTGGTAGTACTGGATCAGCCGGTAGGCGGTGTCGACCGCGGTCGAGCCGCCGGTAGTGAGGAACACATGGTTCAGGTCGCCCGGCGCCAGCTGCGCGAGCTTCTGGCACAGCTCGATGGCCACATCGTTGGCCATGTCGGAAAACGGGTTGGAATAGGCCAGCTGGCGTACCTGATCGGCGATGGCCAGGGCCATTTCCTCGCGGCCCAGGCCAATGTTGGTGCACCACATGCCGCCGACGGCATCGAGGAAGCGGTTGCCGTGGGTATCGCGGATGTAGGCGCCCTCGCCGGCAACGATGTTCAGCGCACCTTGCTCGCGGTGCTCGTCGAACACATGGTAGCCGTGCATGTAGTGGGCCTTGTCGGCGTCCACCAGCGGGTCGTGGGCAATGGCGAATGCTTTGCTTGGGGTGGCCATGGGCAGCTCCTTGGCAGTGATCGTTGGGCAGTGTTCAGAAACCGGTCTTGACCGTGCTCCAGACCCGGGTGATGGCGCGCATGTCCTTCGGGCTCTGGGTTTTCTGCGCGAACAGGCGCTCGCGGGTTTGCGCGTCGGGGTAGATGGCCGGGTCATGGCGGATCTCGTCGCGCACCAGCGCAGTGGCGGCGGCGTTGCTGTTGGCGTAGTGGATGTAGTCGGTGACCTTGGCCATGGTCTGCGGCTGCAGCAGGAACTCGATGAAGCGGTGGGCGTTGGCCGCGTGCGGCGCATCCTTTGGGATGTACAGGTTGTCGAACCAGATCAGCGAGCCTTCCTCGGGGATGAAGAACGACAGCTTGATGTCCTTCTTCGCTTCCACCGCGCGGGCCTGGGCGGTGGCGTAGTCACCGGACCAGGTCAGGGCCAGGCAGACATCGCCGTTGGGCAGGCTGGTGAGGTAGTTGACCGAGTCGAACTTGCGAATGTACGGGCGAATGCCCAGCAGCAGTTGTTCAGCCGCCTTGAGGTCGGCCGGCGATGCACTGCGTGGGTCCTTGCCCAGGTACTGCAGGGCCAGCGGGATGACTTCGGTCGGCGCGTCCATCAGGGTGACGCCACAGTCGGCGAAGCGCGAGACGATCTGAGGGTCGAACAGCATGGCCAGCGAGCCGATGGGGGCATCGGGCATGCGCGCGGTGATCTTGTCGACGTTGTAGGTCACCCCCGAGCTGCCCCAGGTGTAGGGCGCCGAGTATTTCAGGCCGGGGTCATAGCCTTGCAGGTTGTTCACCACCTGCTGGTCGAGGTTGTGCCAGCTGGGCAATTGCTGCTTGTCCAGCGCCTGGAACACACCGGCGCTGATCAGCGGGGGTACCAGGGAAGCGTTGAGCATGACCAGGTCGTAGCCGGAGCGGCCGGTGAGCAGTTTGGTCTGGACTGTTTCGTAGCCATCGAAGGTGTCGTAGATGACCTTGATGCCGGTGGCCTTCTCGAAGTCGGCCAGGGTGGTTTCGCCGATGTAGTCGGTCCAGTTGTACAACCGCAACGTGTTACCGCTGTCCACCTCTGCCGCCTGGGCCAGACTGGCGCCAGACGCCAGCAGCAGACCGCCAATCACCTTCAGTACCTTGCGCATGGCAACTCCATCGTGTGAATGCTCGGGATCGAGCCGATGGGGGCACTATCGAGGGATTTGCCGAAGGGGGACATACCCCGAATGTGTGGGTGGTCGTTTTTTGGCAGGTGGATCTCAACAGCCTGCCGAATCTTTGGGGGCTGCTTTGCAGCCCTTTCGCGACACAAGGCCGCTCCCACAGGTTCACTGCCAGCTTCGAAGGCTGCGCAGTCCTTGTGGGAGCGGCCTTGTGTCGCGAAAGGGCCGCAACGCGGCCCCAGTGGCTGGCACAGGAGAAAGGTCAGGTCAGCGGGTAAAGCGCCTCGTCGAACTGCTCCAGGCGCGGGAACACCAGTGGCTGGTCGTCCGAAAGCTGCTCCAGGCGCTGCCGGTACTGCTGTAGAAAGCCCTGCCGCGCCTCGTCACTGATGTACGGCACATGCCAGGCCACGAACGGTGGCAATACCTCGAACCCGACATAGGCCAGCGTGCCGCGCAAGATCGGCCGCAACATGTCCTCCAGCGGCCCGTGGATCGCCCCGTCGCCAAACATGTGCTCGCGCCCGCCCAGGGTCACGGTCACCAGCGCCTTCTTGCCCGCCAACCCGCCCTGGTCGTAGAAGCGCTTGCCGCCATAGCACACCCCCGACACCAGCACCCGGTCGATCCAGCCCTTGAGCATGGCCGGCGCCGAGAACCAGAAAACCGGGAAGTTCAACACCAGCAAGTCGGCCCACAGCAGCTTGTCCAGCTCTTGCTGGATATCCGCGGCAATGGCGCCGCGCTTGACCCCCTGGCGCTGCTCCAGGGCATACACCAGATACTCGGGGTTCTCGCGCTGGGTGAAGTCATCGGCACTGGCCACCGGGTTCCAGCCCATGGCGTACAGGTCGCTGACTTGCACCTGATGGCCCTGGGCGCGGAAGGTTTCTACGGCCTGGTCACGCAGGGCAGCAGTGAACGATTGCGGCTCGGGGTGAGCGTGGACGATCAGTACATTCACAAACATTCTCCTCACACAAAACAGGTTGTCTTCCAGCTGTGGCTCAGCACTGCACCGCTTTCACCTCGACGAACTCCGCCAGGCCTTCCTCGCCCCACTCGCGCCCGTTGCCCGACTGCTTGTAGCCACCGAACGGTGCCTGGTAGTTGAACCCGCCACCGTTGATGAAGCATTGCCCGGCGCGTATCTGCCGCGCCAGGGCCAGGCCGTGCTCGCGACTGCCGGCCCACACCGCGCTGGACAGGCCGAACGGCGAATCATTGGCCAGGGCCAACGCCTGGGCCTCGTCGGCATAGGGGATCAGGCACAGCACCGGGCCGAAGATTTCCTCCTGGGCGATACGCATGCGGTTGTCGACGTCAGCGAACAACGTCGGCGCCACGTAGAAGCCGCGTGCGAAGCCGGCTGGCGTGTCGCCGCCGCACAGCAGGCGCGCCCCCTCCTCCTGCCCCAGGCGAATGTAGTCGAGCACGGTGCGCCGCTGGCCTGCCGAACACATCGGCCCGAGGAAGCTGGCCGGGTCACGCGGGTCGCCCATGACCAACGCGCGGGTCTCGGCCTCGGCAATCTCAAGCGCTTCGGCGTAGCGGCTGGCCGGTAGCAGCATGCGGGTCAGGGCCGTGCAGGTCTGCCCCGAATTGATCATCACGTCCTGCACGCCATGGCGCACCGCCGCGTGCAGGTCGGCGTCCGCGGTAATCAGCAGCGGCGATTTGCCGCCCAGCTCCAGGCACACCCGCTTCACCGTGGGCGCGGCCGCCTGGGCCACGCGCACCCCGGCGCCGGTGGAGCCGGTGAACGACACCATGTCCACCTGCGGGTGCCGGGCCAGGGCCTCGCCGACCTTGGCCCCCGGCCCGCTGACCAGGTTGAACACCCCGGCCGGCAGGCCGATGGCCTCGATCATCTCGGCCAGCATGAACGCATGCAGCGGCGTTTCCTGGCTGGGCTTGACCACCACCGTGCAGCCGGCGGCCAAGGCCGGCGCCAGCTTGCCGATCATCTGGTGCAGCGGGTAGTTCCATGGGTTGATGAACGCGCACACGCCAACGGCCTCGCGGTACACCAGTGAGTTACCGACTTCGCGCACCTCATCCATCAGCCCGGCCAGTTCGGCGTACTGCTCCAGCCCGGCGATCGGGCCCTCTACCTGCACCGCCTGGCACCACTGCACCGGCATGCCCAGCTCGTCGGTGATGACCGAGGCCATTTCCGCCGCGCGGCTTTTCAGCTGTGCGGCCAACGCCGTTATGTACCCGGCCCGTACGCTGGACGGCGTGCGTGACCAACCATCAAAGGCCCGCCGCGCGGCCATCACCGCCCGTTCGACATCGGCCTCGGCGCCCAACGGCACGCGGCCGATGGCCTGTTCGGTGGCCGGGTCGATCACCTCGGCCATGCCCTGCCCGCTCGATACCTGCCAGGCGCCGTCGATGTACAGCCGCGCATACTCACGCATGGGCCTGCCCCTGCATCAGTGCGGCGGCGCAGCGGGCGATGCGCTGGCAAGCGTCGGACAAGGCCTCGTTACCCAGTACCAGGCCCAGGCGGATATGCCCGGCAGCGCTGGGGCCGAAGGCTTCGCCGGCGAGCACCGACACACCCTGGCTGTCGAGCAGGCGATCGGCGAAGGCCTGGGCGCTGAGGCCGGTCTCGCGGATATCGACCATCACGAACATGCCGCCATCGGGCTTGAGCACCTTGATGCCCGGGCAACCGGACAACTGCTCGCACACCAGGTCGCGGCGCTGGCGATAGGCCTCGCGCATGGTATCGAGCTCGGGCAATTGCTGCTCCAGTGCTACCACGGCGGCGTCCTGGATGAAGTCCGGTGAACCGTACAACATGCACAGGGCAAGGTTTTCCAGGTGAGCGGCCAGCTCGGTCGAACCCACCACCCAGCCCACCCGCCAGCCGGTCATGGCATGCGACTTCGACAGGCTGTTGAGGGTGGCGGTGCGCTCGGCCATGCCCGGCAGGCTGCCGGGGCTGACATGCTCGCCGTCGTACAGCAGCTCGCTGTAGACCTCGTCGGAGATCAGCCACAAATCGTGGGCGATGCACAGTTCGGCCAGCGCTTCCCAGGTGGCGCGCGGCAGGCTCGCCCCCGAGGGGTTGTGCGGGCTGTTCAGGGCCAGGGCGCGGGTGCGCGGGGTGATGCGCGCGGCCACGTCACGCGGGCACACGCGAAAGCCGTTCTCCGGCTTGACCGGCACCGGAACCACCTTGGCGCCACAGGCACCAAACACCGCCTCGTAGGTCACGTACATGGGCTCGGCGACAATCACCTCGTCACCCGGGTCGAGCACGCACTGGGCCACGCAGTACAGCGCACACTGGGCCCCGGCCAGCACCGTCACCTGGTCGGCATTGACGGCCTGGCCGCTGCGCTGGCGGTGGCGATTGGCGATGGCCTGGCGCAGCGCCAGCTTGCCGCGCACATCGGCGTAATGGGTGTGGCCCGCACGCAGGCTGTCGATGGCCGCCTCGACGATCGGCGCGGGGGTGTCGAAGTCCGGGTCACCCACCGACAGCAGCAGGATATCCTTGCCCTCGGCCTGCAGCGCCAGGGCGCGGTAGTGGATGTCCCAGGCTGCAGCCCCGTCGCCGGCGATGCGTTGAGTGAGCTTGGCGTAGCGCATGGCAATCTCCCTTCATTGGCGGTTTCAGTCGACGAGAATCTTCGGGTTGGAACTGCCCCATACGGTGTACAAGTCGGCGAGCAACGCACCGTTGATTTCTTCCATCTCGGCCTGGGTGATCTCACCCCCGGCCTGTTTGCCAAACAGCACCACTTCGTTGCCACCCTTCACATCGGGGAAGTCGGTGACATCGACCATCAACGTGTTCATCGACACCTTGCCCACCACCGGCACACGGTGGCCGTTGATCAGCACATGGCCCTTGTTGGTGAACGCCCGGCGGTAGCCATCGGAGTAGCCGACGGTGATGTTGGCCAGGCGCGAATCACGCGCCAGGGTGAAGGTGCGGTCGTAGCCGACAGTGTTGCCTGCCGGGTAGCTGTGCACCGCCGCCACGCGCGACTTGAACTGCATGACACGCTGGTATTCGGTATGCGTCGGCACGGTGTCGCCGAACAGCGCGCCGCCGGTGCGCACCATGTCCAGGCGCGCTTCCGGCACTTCCAGCGTAGCGAAGGAGTTGGCGGCGTGCAGGGTGAGCTTGCTGCGATCAAGCTTCGCGTGCTTGATCAGCCAGTCGGTCTGCTCGTTGAACGCTGCCAGGCCTTTGCGCACATCGTCCTTGTCTTCCACGGCGAAGTGGGTCATCAGCGCGACCAGCTTGAGGTGCTTCTGGTCGGTGATCTGCAGCGCTTCGCCACGGCCGGACCAGGTGGCCATTTCCACGCCGTTGCGGCTCATGCCGCTGGAATTGAGCGCCAGATGAATGCGCAAGGTCTTGCCGTGGCGTTCGGCGAGGGCATCGAGTTGGCGGGCGAACTCGGCGCTGCCGACCAGCTCTTCCATGTCGTACTGCAGGGCATCTTCCACTTCGCTGACGCTGGCCAGGCGTACCCGTACCAGTTGCCCGGTGAAGCCGCTGGCGCGGACCACGCGGGCCTCCTCGTTGCTGGCCACCGCCACGCAGGGCACGCCCTGGGCGATGATCGAAGGCATCACCAGGCCGACACCGTGGCCATAGGCGTCGGCCTTGAGCACGGCGCACAGCTTGGACTTGCCGCCCAGCTCGGCCTGCAAGGTACGGATGTTGTGTTGCAGCGCGCCGGCACTGATTTCGACCCAGGCGTTGCTGTTCTGCACGGTCAGGGCCGTGGTGCCGTTGTCCATCGACAGCGGCGGTGCGGCATACAGCGGGGCCTGGCCAGTGATCAGCAGCGCCAGGGATGCAGCCAGGAGGGTACGGCGAAATGGCATGGTGTCTTCTCTTGTTGTTCGTGGTGTCTGCGGTTTAGCAGACGCAGGTGTGTTTAAGTTCGATAAAGGTGACGCCGGGGGTGGCGAAACCGCTGGCCAGATCGGCCTGCAGCGCGTCCAGGTCACGCGGCTGGCGCACCGTGCAACCGAAGGCACGGGCCAGACCGATGAAATCCGGGTTGCGCGGCAGAACGCCGACCGGCTCGATATCCAGCCCGAGCATGTCGTCGCGGATCTGGCCAAGGGCGTCATTGTTCCACAACAACACGACCAACGGTCGCTCCAGTTCCTCGACTGCCGTGGCCAGCTCCTGGGCGGTGTAGAGGAAGCCGCCGTCGCCCACCAGCACCAGGCCTGGGCGGTGGTCGCTGGCGAACATGCCGCCGATGCCGGCCGGCAGGCCGTAGCCGAGGGTGCCGTAGCCGGTGGGGTGCAGCCAGCTGCGCGGCGCCCGGCTGGCGAAAGCGTAGTTGCCGGTGTAGGCCAATTGGGTCATGTCACTGCTGATGAAGGCATCGTCGGGCAGCACGGCGGCAATGCGGTCGAGGATTGCCTGGTGCACGGCCTGCAATGGCGCATGCCCGCTGCGAATGGCCTGGCGCAGGTTGGCCACTGCTTCGCTGGCCTGGGCCGGGTCACGGTGCAGCACTGGCAGGTGTTCGAGCAGGCCGGCCAGGGTTTGCCGGGCATCGCCGTGCAGGGCCATGGCACAGGGGTAGAAGTCGTTGAACTTGCGCGGGTCGATGTCCACGCGCAGCAGCTGGCCAGTGATCGGCAGGCGCTCGCGCCAGAAGTCGGTGTCGGCCATTTCGGTCCCCACGGCCAGCACCACATCGGCCTGGCTGATCAGCTGCCAGCCGGGTTCGACGCACAGGCTGGCGCCGGCATTCAGTGGCGCATCCGCTGGCAGCAGGCCCTTGCCAGCCACGCTGGTGAACAGTGGGGCTGCCAGCCGGGTGCTCAGCTCCTGCAGCTGCTCGGCCGCGTGCAATGCCCCACCGCCGGCAATGATCATCGGGCGCTTGGCGGCTGCCAGCTTCACGGCAGCCTGGTCGAGGATGTCGCGGCACGGCTGGCCACGCCCGGGGCGGCGCACCACCTCATCGCTCCAGTCACGGCTGACCGGTGCGGCCAGCACGTCCAGCGGCACCGAGATATGCACCGGGCGCGGCCGTTCGCTGTCGAACACGGCCCAGGCGCGGGCAATCAGTTCGGGCAGGTCGTCGCCGCGCAGGGCCACGGCAGAGAAGGCGGTAATCGGCGCGGTCATGGCGCGCTGGTCCTGGGTTTCGTGCAGGCAGCCCCAGCCCTTGCCCAGGCTGGCGGTGTGGTTGACGCTGGAAATCACCAGCATCGGGATGGAGTCGGCATAGGCCTGGCCGATGGCAGTGGCGGCATTGGTCACGCCCGGGCCGGTGATGACGAAGCACACCCCCGGTTTGCCACTGACCCGGGCATAGCCGTCGGCCATGAAGCCGGCGCCCTGCTCGTGGCGGGTCAGTACATGGCGGATGCCGCTGCCCGGCAGCCCACGATACAGCTCCAGGGTGTGCACGCCAGGGATGCCGAATACCGTTTCCACGCCGTAGTTGGCCAGCAGGCGCACTAACGCCTGGCCGGCAGTCCGGGTGTGCTTATTCATGTCGTTCTCCTTGCGCCTGGCCGAGGCGGATCAGCGCGTCGACCGCGGTGGTGCCATGGGCACCGACCATCAATGGGTTCACATCCAGCTCCAGCAGTTGCCCGGCGTTCTCGCAGGCGTAGTCGGCCACCGCACGGATGGCTGCGACCAGCGCGTCGAGGTCGGCGGCCGGGCGGCCACGAAAGCCTTGCAGCAGGCTGGCGCTGCGCAGGCTGAGCAGCGCGGCGCGGATGGCGTTGTCAGTGGTCGGTAGCAACAGGCTGACGCTGTCCTTGAGCAACTCGACCAGCACGCCACCGGCGCCGATCACCAGGGCCAGGGCGAAGTCGTGCTCGCGCTTGATGCCGACGATCAGCTCGGCCAGCGGCGGCTCGGCCATGGGTTCGAGCAGCACCTGGTCGAACGCTACCTGGGGGGCGTAGGCGGCGATGCGCTGGCGCATCTGCACCAGCGCGATCTCGAGGGCAGCGGCATCACGCAGGTTCAGCGCCACCGCACCGGCTTCGGTCTTGTGCGGCAACTGCGCGCTGACCGCCTTCAGTACCAGCGGATAACCGACGCGGGCGGCGTCTGCCACGGCGCGTTCGGGTGTGCTCAGCACCCCGGCCGGTACCGGCAGGCCAAAGGCACGCAGGGCTTGCTTGGATTGCCATTCGTCCAACAGGCGACTCTCGCCCGCGTAAGCCTGTGGGCACAGCGGCACCCGCGTGGCCTCACCCTGTTCCAGCAGCCGCTGGCGGTTGCGCTGGTAGGCGACGATGCGGCCCCAGGCTGCCAGGCCATCCTCCACGCCCTGCAGGGCGGCGATGCCACGTGCGTGCAAGCGCTCGCGCGCGCAGGCGGGCAACAGTTCCGGGAACGCCGAAGTGACGAAGCCGATCTTGCCGTGGCGTTCCAGCGCATCGCAGTACAGCGCCAGCAGCAGGTCGCATTCCTTGCGTTCGCCGGTGAACGCCGCCGGGTAGTCCAGCACCAGCATGGCCGCGTCGGCAGCGCCGCTCAGGGTGCTGTCGAGCATACGTTGCAGGGCCGCTGCATCACCCCAGATGGCCGTGGTGAAATCCAGCGGGTTGACCAGGTTGGCATAGGCCGGCAGTACCTCGGCCAACTGCGCCACCTGCCCTTGTTCAAGCTTCGGCAGAACCAGCTGGTTGCGCTCTGCATAGTCGGCGATCAAGCCGGCATCGCCACCGGAACAGGCCAGGGCGATCAGCTCGCCATTCACCGGCAGGCGGCCACAGGCGGCGGCCTTGAGGGTTTCAACGAAGCTCACCGGGCCACTGACGCGGATCACGCCCAGGCGCTGGAACAGGCTGTCGTACAAGGCATCGGAGCCGGACAACGAGCTGGTGTGGCTGAGCGCCAGTTCGGCGCCAATCTGCGACACGCCGGTCTTCAAGGCAATGATCGGCGTGCCCTGCTGCAACGCCTTGCAGGCGGCCCGGGCGAAGCCGGGCACGTTCTTCAGGCCTTCCAGGTGCAGGCCGATGGCGGTCACCCGGGGGTCGTCGAGCAGCACGTCCATCAGCTCGGCCACGCCCAGTTGTGCCTGATTGCCGACCGAGGCCATGTAGGCCACCGGCAGCGAGCGGTCGCTCATGGACAGGTTGTAGGCAAAGTTGCCGCTCTGGGTGAGGATCGCCACGCCCTTCTCCACCTGCTGGCCACCATGGGCCACCGGCCACAGGGCAGCACCGTGCAGGTAGTCGAGCAGGCCGTAGCAGTTGGGGCCGAGCAAGGCCATGTTGCCAGCGGCAGCGAGCAGGCGTTGCTGCAGCTGGCGGCCTTCCTCGCCGCTTTCGGCAAAGCCCGAGGCGTAGCAGATGACACCGCCTGCGCCGCGTGCGGCCAGCTCGGCAACGCACTGCAAGGTCAGCTCACGGTTGGTGGCGATGAACACCGCGTCCGGGGCATAGGGCAAGTCGGCCACCCGCGCCACACAGGGGATGCCTTCAAGGCTGTCATGCTGCGGGTTGACCAGCCACAGCTCGCCGCCAAAGCCACCTTCAGCACAGCGCTTGAGCGCCCGCGCCATGCTGCGCCCGCCGACGAAGGCCAGGTGCCGGGGTGCCAGCAGGCGCTTGAGGTTGTCACGAATCGTATGCGACATGGGTGTTCTCCTGGCGCTCAGCGCAGCAGCGGGCGCAGCAGTTCGCGGGCGATGATGTGCCGCTGGATTTCCGAGGTGCCCTCCCAGATGCGCTCGATGCGTGCATTGCGCCAGATGCGCTCGACCGGCCCTTCGTCCATCAGGCCCATGCCGCCGAAGATCTGCACGGCTTCGTCGGCGACCTTGCCCAGCACCTCACTGGCGAACAGCTTGGCCATGCCGGCCTCGCCATCGGTCATGCTGCCCTGGTCCATCTTCCAGGCGGTGTGCAGGGTGAGCATTTCCGCAGCGCGAATCTGCGTGGCCATGTCGGCCAGCTTGAACGACACGCCCTGGTAGCTACCGATGGCCTGGCCGAACTGCTTGCGATCGGCGGCCCATTGCAGCGACAGGTCGAGGGCACGCTGGGCCTGGCCCACGCAGTTGGCGGCGACCATCACCCGGCCGGCGGTGAGCCAGGCGTTGGCCACCTCCCAGCCCTTGCCGACCTCGCCCAGCACCTTGCTGGCCGGTACCCGGCAGTCGTCGAAGAACAGCTCGTAGGTGTGGTAGCCACGGTTGCTCACACACTTGGGGCCGCGGCGAATGGTCATGCCCGGGGTGCCACGGTCGACCAGCAAGGCGGTTACCGCATTGCGCTTGCGCCCGTTGTGCTCGTAGGTATCGGTGACGGCAAAGACGATGGCGAAATCGGCGTGGCCGGCATGGCTGATGAAGTGCTTGCTGCCGTTGATGACGAAGTCGTCACCCTGGCGCACGGCGCGGGTCTTGATGGCGTTGGCATCGGAGCCGGCGCCCGGCTCGGTGAGGGCGAAGCAGTCGATTTTTTCGCCCTGCACGCACGGCAACAGGTAGTCGTTGACCTGCTCGTCCTTGCAGGCCATGAGGATTTTCGACGGCCGCGCAACGAACACGTGCAAGGCCCAGGACACTTTGGACAGCTCGCGCTCGATCAGCGCCTGTGACAGGTAGTCCAGGCCACCGCCGCCGACTTCCTCGGGCATGTTGAAGGCATAGAACCCGGCGGCGATAGCCTTGCCGCGGATCTGCGCAGCCAGTTCGGGCGACACGGCGTCGGCGCGATCCACCGCCTCCTCATGGGGCAGCAGCTCCTTGGCGACAAAGCTGCGTACCGCTTCCACCAACATTTCTTGTTCTTGGGTCAGTTGGAAATTCATCTGCGAAGGTCCTGGTGAGGGTCGGTTATCGGGTTACTGGCCGGTGAAACGGGGGGCGCGGCGTTCCACCGAGGCTTGCAGCGCCTCGGCACCGTCGTGGCTGCGGCCGCACAGCAGGCCGGCCTGGCGCTCGGCTTCAAGCTGCTCGGCCAGGGTGCGCCGGGCGCCGTCGCGGATCAGCCGCTTGGTCTGCGCGTAGGCGAAGGTGGGGCCGTTGGCCAGGCGCCCGGCCAGCTCGGCGGCCACGGCGGGCAGTTGCTCGTCGGCGCACACTTCGCTGACCAGCCCGGCCGCCAGGGCACGTTCGGCCCCCCACAGCTCATCGAGGAACAACAGGCGCTTGGCCTGCTCGCTGCCGATCAGTCGGGGCAGGTGCCAGCTGGCGCCGGCATCGGGGCTGTAGCCCATGCTGGTGTAACCGGCCTTGAAGCGCGCCGAGGCCGCGGCGATGCGCAGGTCGCAGCACAGGCTGAGGTCCATGCCACCGCCCACGGCGGTGCCGTTGATGGCAGCGATGGTGGGCTTGTCGAGGCTGTGCAGGCGTAACATCAGGGTGTGGGCAGTTTCGGTCCAGCCGTAGCTTTCCAGGGTGCCCTGGGCCTCGGCCGCGGCCCATTCGGCCAGGTCGGCACCGGCGCAGAAGCTGCGGCCGCTGCCGGTCAGCACCACCACGCGCACGGCCGGGTCGGTGTTGCAGGCTTCCAGCAGGGCGTGCAGTTGCTTGAGGGTGGGGATGTCCAGCGCGTTGCGCTGCTCGGGGCGGTTGAGGGTGATCCAGGCAACGCCGGCTTCGACCTTGCTCAGCAGTGACGACGGGGTGGTCATGGGGGCCTCGGTGTTGTTGTGATGGTTTTGGGAGGGCTTGATGAGGGAGATACTAAACGAGTGTTCAACAAGGCGGGATGGGCTGTTACAACTTCGCACAACTCGGTTTTTGCTGTTACGCGGTTTGCTTTCGGCATGGCATTTTCGTTGCCCGTGAGATCGAGCGCCGCGCGGGCGGCGCTCGATCTCACAGGCAATAAAAATGCTTCGACGAACACTTACAACCAACGAACCACGGCATCAAACCCCCGGCGCGCTAGGCTCGAAAGCCCCCTGCCGACGGCGGTTGACGAAGAAGTACGCCGCATAGCACAGGGCAATGAAGCCAAAGCCCCAGTACAACGACGGCCGCTGGGTTTCATCCAGCGCCAGGAACACGAACAGCGAACTGCACAGGGTGATGCACAGCAGTGGCACCAGCGGGTACAGCGGCGCCCTGTACTTCAGGTCCTGCAGTTGCCCACCGTCACGCAGGTAGGCCTTGCGGAAGCGGTATTGCGCCAGGGCGATAACGATCCAGGTCACGGTGCCAGACATGCCGCTCACCGCCATCAGCACCATGAACAGGGTGTCGGCAGCAATGAAACTGGTCATCAGCGAGATCAGCGCAAAGCACAGGGTGATGCTCAGCGCCCGCAACGGCACGCCACGCTTGCTCAGCGGCGACAGGCTTTTCGGCGCCATGCCGCTCTTGGACATGGCCCAGAGGATGCGTGTGGAGGCATACAGCCCGGAGTTGCCCACCGAGAGGATGGCAGTGAGGATGACGAAGTTCATCAGGTCGGCGGCAAAGGGAATGCCGACCATGTCGAACACCTGCACGAACGGGCTCTCCATCAACCCGGCCTGCTCGAACGGCACGATGGCCGAAAGCACGGCAATCGCCAGCACGTAGAAGATCAGCACACGGAACACCACGTTGCGCACGGCCCGTGGGATGCTCTTTTCCGGGTGCTCGGTCTCGCCGGCCGCCACCCCCATGATTTCGCAGCCCTGGAAGGCATAGACCACGGTCATCATCACCGCGAACACCGCCGACAGGCCATGGGGAAACAGCGACTCGCCCACCAGGTTGTCCAGCATCGGTGCCGGCGCCCCGCTGCTCAGCGGGATGGCGCCGAAAATCACCAGCACGCCGATGATGATGAAGCCGAGGATGGTCGCCACCTTGATCCCCGAAAACCAGTACTCCGCCTCACCAAAGGCGCGGGTGGCCAGGGCGTTGAGGCCGAACAGCACGACCACGAACAGCGCCGACCAGTACCAGATCGGCACCTCCGGGAACCAGCGGGTCATCAGCATGCCGGCGGCAGTGAACTCCAGGCCCACAGTGGTGGCCCAGCTCATCCAGTACACCCAGCCGATCATGAAGCCGGTGGCCGGGCCGATGAACTGGGTGGCGTGAGCCTGGAACGAGCCGGACACCGGCATCTGCACCGACAGCTCACCCAGGCAGACCATCACCAGGTACATCAGCAAACCTGCGACCAGGTAGGCCAGGATCGCGCCGACCGGGCCGCCCTGGTTGATGGTCACGCCCGAGCCCATGAACAGCCCGGTGCCGATCACCCCGCCCAGCGACAGCATGAAGATGTGCCGGCTTTTCAGCGCGCGGGTGAGCTGGATCTTTTCGCGGATGTCAGTCATGGCGCACCTCGCCTTGGCGGCCGGTGCCTGGCCACGCGGGGGTGCCGCGCGGGGTGGTAGGAAGGAGGGGCTGAGCGCTACGGCATGTCATTATTCTTGTCTCCAATAAGCCTCATGGACCGCGTGCAACACGGTTGCCATGGATTATTGGAAACGGATGTAAGGTGCCGTTGTACGAACGGATCGAAGATGTAAAAAGTCGTAAGTTTTTTGTACGTCAGCTCTGGATCAGCTGTTCCAGGGTGGCGCGGGCCTGGGCAAGCTCGGTGGCCAACGGCTCGCAGAGCGCTTTCAATGCCTGTTCGTCATGCTGCCGGGCAGCGCCCTCAAGGCGTCGGAGCAGCGCAGCCAGGCCAGAAAAGCCCAGGGAATCGCAACTGCCGGCCAGCCGGTGGGCCAGGTGCAGCACTTCGGTAAAGTCCTGGGCCGGCAGCGCCTCGGCCAACGCCGTGGCGTGCTGCTCCAGCGACTGGCGCAGCACCTTCAACAGGCCTTGCAGCTTCTGTTCACCCAGCAGCGAGCGGTGAGTGTCCAGCAATGACCAGTCCATTGTCGCGTCGGCGCCAGCCACTTCAGTGGGCGCCGCTTCGGCCAGCGCCTGGCGCAGGTTGTCCAGCCGCAGGGGCTTGGCCAGCACTCCCTGCATGCCGGCGGCCAGGTAACCCGGCACTTGCCCCGGTTGCACGCCGGCCGTCAGCGCCAGGATCCGGCTGTGGCGGTTCGGCCCGGGGGTGGCACGAATCTGCCGGCACAGTTCCACCCCGCTCATGCCGGGCAGGTGCACGTCGAGCAGGATCAGGTCGAAGCGCCGCTGTGCGCAGGCCAGCAGGGCCTGCCCGGCGTCTTCGGCAAAGCTCACCCGGTGGCCATCGCGCAGCAGCAGCCCACCGGCCACCTCGCGGTTCAACGCCACATCCTCGACCACCAGGATATCCAGGCTGGCCAGGGGCGAAGGGGCTGGTGCACTGGCCAGCACTGGCTGCCCGCTGGCCATGTCGAGCTCGAACCAGAAGCAACTGCCCTGCCCTTGCACGCTGTCCAGGCCAATGCAGCCCCCCAGCTTTTCCACCAGGTGCTTGCAGATCGCCAGGCCCAGGCCGGTGCCGCCGTAGCGCCGGGCCACCGCCTCGCTGGCCTGGACGAAGCGGTCGAAGACCCTGGCCTGTACCGCCGGCTCGATGCCGATGCCATTGTCACTGACCGACACCCGCACTCGCTGCGAGCCCTGGTCACTGGCCAGTACCTGCACCGCAAGCCGCACCTGGCCGTGTTCGGTGAACTTGATGGCATTGGCCAGCAGGTTGCTGAGCACCTGGCGCAGGTACTGTTCGGCACCGTGCTGGTACTCGGCCAATTGCTCGTCGATGTCCAGCTGCAGTGCGTCGCCGTTGTCCCTGGCCATGGGTTCGAGCAGCGCCAGCACTTCCTGGCACAACTGGCGTAGCGAGAAACCGACCAGCTCGGCGCGGCTCTCGCCCTCTTCGAGCCGGGCGAAATACAGCACTTCATTGAGAATCGCCAACAGCCCTTCGCCGGCCTTGTACAAGGCCTCGACGCGCAGGCGGTCGGCCGCCTCCAGCCGGCCGCCGCGCAGCAGCTCGGCCATGCCGAGAATGCCGTTGAGCGGTGTGCGCAGCTCATGGCTCATGGTCGCCAGGAAGCGTGACTTGGCCAGGTTGGCGGCTTCGGCCTCGTCCTTGGCCCGGGCCAGGCTGGCGGTGCGCCGCTCGACCATGGCCTGCAGCTCGTCGCGCTTGTCCTGCAGCGCCAGGCGGTCGCGCTCGCGGCGCTCGATATCGCTGAGGATGGCGCGGCGCATGTCATCCAGGGCATTGGCCACGGTGTCGATCTCGTCCGGGCGTGTCGACGGGCGGCGCCCCAGGCGCAACGGTTCCTGCCACTGGCCGGCGCCAATACGCCGGGCGAACTCGGCCATCACTTGCAGGTGACGGGTGACCAGGCGGTAGAACAGCCCCGACAACGCCACCGCCAGGCCACACAGGAACACGCCCATCCACAGCAGGCTGGCAAGGCCCGTGGCATACAGCCGCCGGTGCACCGCGCCCAGGTCGATGCTCACTTCCAGCTCGCCCAGGTGCCTGGCCGGCCCCGAGGGCGGCTGGTAATCGAGAGGGAAGCGTTCGATGCGCAGCGGCCCCTTGGGCTCGGCGGCACCGCGCAGCAGCTGGAAGTCGTCGCTGAGCAAGCGCACCCGGGCGACATCGGAAAAGTCCACCAGGCCGCGCAGTTGCGTATCCAGCTGTGCCTCGTCCAGGTCCCACAGGCTGCGCTCCAGGCTGGCCAGGTAGCCGGCGCGGATCAATGCCATGCGCGCCTCGATATCGCGCATTTCGCGACGGTATTCGAAGTACAGCTGCACCGAGCTGGCCAGCACGGTGAAGCACAGGCTGAACAGCAGGATGAACAGCAGCAGGCGGCGCAGCAGGCCATCGGTGCGCAGGCGGATCATCGAGTGTCCGCCGGCAGGTTGACCATGTCGCGGTAGGTCACTTCGCTCTGCTCCAGCCAGCGCTCGATCTCGCCGGCCTGGTTCATGCGCAGCAGCTGCGCGTCGATTTCGTCCATATGCTGGCTCAGGGGCGATAGCCGTGATACCGCAACGCGCAGGTAGTCCACGCTCAGGGCCGTGGGCAATACACGGATGTCCTGCGCCCCGGGCAGGTTTTCGATGAACAGCTGACCGGTGCGCCGCTCCTGGATCACGTAGTCGATGCGCCCACGGATCAGCTTGCCGAAGTTCTGCTGGCTGGACGACACCCGTTCGATGTTCTGGTGGCGAGCGACGAAACGGTCGAACTCGGCGCCGTAGCTTTCGCCGTACAGCAGGCCGCCGCGGTAGCCCGCCAGGTCCTCCAGGCGCTGGAACTGTACCGGCCGCAGGCGGTTGTAGAACACCGCCACTTCCTCGCGCACCACCGGCACCGTGGAAAAGCGCATGCGCTGGTCACGCTGGTCGCTGTTGTAGGCCAGCACCACGTCCACCCGCCCGGCGGCGGCGTCCATCAGGCAGCGCTTCCAGTTGCCCAGCACCACGGTCTGCACCTCATGACCCATGCGCCCGAACAGCTCTCGCACCACGGTGGGTGCCAGGCCGCGCACCTGGTGGCCGTCACTCCAGGAAATCGGCGGGTACACCGGGTAGTCGCAATAGCGCACCGGTTGCCCTGCGCGGGCTTGCACGGCGAACAATGCCAAGGCCAGCACCCAGGCGCTGCGGGTCATGCCGCCACGCTGGCGGTGAACAGGTAGCCGGTGCCGTGGATGGTGATGATCAGCTGGGGCTCGGCCGGGTCGTCGTGCAGCTTGCGCCGCAGGCGGCCGACCAGCACGTCGATGGAGCGGTCGTTGGGCACCCATTCGCGATTGCGGATCTGGTCCATCAGCTGGTCGCGGCTCAGGGTGTGGCCGCTGTTGCGCAGGAACACGCTGAGCAGTTGGAACTCGCCATGGGTCAGCAGGGTTTGCCCGCCACGGGCGTCGATCAGGCGCCGGCGGTCGGTGTCCAGTGCCCAGTCGGCGAACTGCTTCAGCGATTGCGCGCAGGCCGGCGCCGGGTGCACCTCGCGGGCATGGCGCACGCGGCGGATCAGGTTCTTGGCACGGGATACCAGCTCGCGAGGGTTGAGCGGTTTGATCACGTAGTCGTCGGCGCCGCATTCCAGGCCGACGATGCGGTCGATGTCGTCGTTGCGCCCCGTGATGAGGATGATGCCCACCTCCGAACGTACCCGCAGCTCGCGGGTCAGGGTGAGGCCGTCCTTGCCGGGCAGGCGGATGTCCAGCAACACCAGGTCGACATCCTGGCTGCCGAGCAGGGCTTCGGCCTTTTCCGCGGTGTCGGCGCAGTGCACGTCATAGCCTTCCTGGGACAGATAGGCCTGCAGCAAGTCACGAATAAGCGGATCGTCATCGACGATCAATACCCGAGGCGTCATTGCGTGTCGTCTCTTTTATTATTGGTGTTGTTCTACACACTCGCGACAGCAGCGTACTCGTTACTGAACAGGCGATCAACAGCCCTCCGGCGGGCTGAAGCGGCGCCGGCCACCGGCCTGCAGGCCATCGACCCAGGCCTCGCAGATCAGCACGCCCTGTTCGGGGGTGAAGGTACCGGGGTTGAGCCCCGACTCCAGCCACAGGCCGTCGAGCAAGGCACTCAGGCTGATGGCCGCGAGGTCGGCATCGAAGCCCTGCCAGCCCTCCTCCCCGGCCAGCGTGGCCAGCAGCCCGCTCAGTTCATTGCGGTATTCGCCATAGGAATGGTCATGCACCTGGTTGATCGCATCGGCGGTCTTCACCGCGCCCCAGAACGCCAGCCAGGCGTCGAGCAATTGCGGGTCGAGCAACTCGGCGCAGAACGAGGCGCGGAAAAACGCCGACAACCGCTCGCGGGCATTGGGCGCGGCCTGGGCCATGGCCTCGCGCAGCAGGCCCATCACCCGGCCGGTGACCGCCATGTAGGCTTCGGCCACCAGTTCATCCTTGCCGGCGTAGTGATGGCTGATCAACCCGACCGAAACCCCGGCCTCGGCCGAAATCTTGCGGATCGACGCGCCCTGGAAGCCATGGCGCTTGAGGCATACCAGGGTCGCCTCGACCAGGTTGGCTTTGCGCAATTCCGGCAGCATGCGGTGGTAGCGGGCTTCCTGGTTCATCGACGGCTCTCGGGCTAGGGGCTGGACTGAACGACTGTACAACAAGCCGGACTGCGTGATAAACCCTTGGCACCGATGCCCACAACAACAAAAGCGGCTGCCATGAACGACCTGATCACACGTGACCTGGACCAGGGCCTGCTGACCCTGGCCTTCAACCGCCCCGACAAGCTCAACGCCTTGAACACTGCCATGTACCAACAGCTGGGCGACCTGCTACTGGCGGCAGGTGAAGACCCTGATGTCGAAGCCATCATCATCACCGGAGGGCCGCACTGCTTTACTGCCGGCAATGACTTGCGCGACTTCCTCGACAACCCGCCCGCCGACCTGGACAGCCCGGTGTTTCGCCTGATGCGGGTGGTGATGGGCCTGGAGAAGCCGCTGATTGCCGCGGTCAGTGGCGCGGCGATAGGTATTGGTGCCACCTTGCTGTTGCATTGCGACCAGGTACTGGTCAGCCGTACGACCAAGCTGCGCGTCCCCTTCGCGCCGTTGGGGGTGTGCCCGGAGTTTGGCTCCAGCCTGCTGCTGCCACGCCTGCTAGGCCATGCCCGAGCGGCTCGCCTGCTGCTGGCAAACGAGTTGCTCGACGGCGAACGGATGGTGGCGTGGGGGCTGGCGAATGAACTGCATGAAGACGGTGAACAGTGCCTTGCCGCTGCAAGGCGACTGGCGCGGCAACTGCAAGGCTACCCACAGGCGGCACTGCGCATCAGCAAGCGGCTGCTCAAGGACAGCCAACGGGCCGAACTGGAGGCGACAGTGGCGCGGGAAAGCCGGTTGTTCATCGAGTGCCTGCGCACTGAAGAAGCGCGGGCGGTGCTGCGGGGATTGATCAAGGACTGACTGGGTTGACGCTGTCTCCTGTGGGAGCGGCCTTGTGTCGCGAAAGGGGTGCGAAGCGCCCCCAGGATCTTCGCATCACCGCAAAATTGCCGGGGCCGCTTTGCGGCCCTTTCGCGACACAAGGCCGCTCCCACAGGGACCGCGTCATGGATGGGCTATGAGGTGCTAATAGCCGGTCATCTCCAGATACCCACGCCCACCCGCACTCCCGCTCAAGCGCACCGGCCCCTCCCAATACGGGAACCGCGTCTCCATCCAGGCCTGCGGCTCCACCGCGTCGACCTGCACATCCACCCCATGCCCCGGTACCTGCACCCGCCATCGCGTCGGCACTTGCTTGCCGTTCTTCTGCCGGGCCCAGGCCAGCGCCTGCAACTGGATCTGCGCCCCCTGCAGCGCCACCACCTCACCCTGCGGGCCAACCCAGGTCCCGGCGCGATAGGCCTCCCCTTGCACCTCGCGCACCTGGAACAGCATCAGCCTGGCACCACTGCCCAGGTGCAGCGAAAACCAGTCCCACCCCGTCTGCCCGGCAGCCAGCGGCTGGCTGCTCCATTCCCGGTCCAGCCAGGCCTGGCCGGTGACAGCGATGCACTGGCCGTCACGCTGCACTTCCCCGCTCACCCGATAAAACGGTTGACTGTAATAGTACGAAGCCTGCCCCTTGCCGGACTTCTCGCTGTAACCCTGATCCCCGTGCAGCACCAAGGGCCGATCACTGTGCAGTTGCAGGTCATAGCGAAAGCCTTCACCACCGGCAACCATTTGCAGATCCTCGATGCCACTGCTGCCCTGCAACGACCAGTCATTGATCCACGCCCGGAACGGCCGGGCCTGCACGCCCGCCTGGCCGATCCCCCCACGCGCCAGGGTTTCGGCAGACTGATGAGCACCCGGCCCGGTCAGCGCCGCGTGCCCCATCCACAGGTTCGGGCTGTTCCAGCCGGCAGTCTCGGGGCCGGGGCGCAGGGCCGAGCGAAACAGCGTCCACTGCGCGCCCCAGTCCCGCCCTTGGGCGTCCTGGAGGTTGGCGGTGACATACCACCACTCGATGCGAAAGCCATCATGGGCACCGTGGTCACGCGGAAATTCCAGGCGATGGCCGCGGCTTACCTGGCTGAATTCGCCCGCCTGCTGCCCGAGCCCGGCATAGCTTTGTTCGGCCGGCTGATCACAGCCGCCCAGCAACCCACACAGCAACAGCCAGGCGTTACGTTTCATCGGCAAACGGCCTCAACAGTTCACGCGGCTGGCGACGCGCCAGCTGCCACAGTGGCCAGGCGCTGGCCAACAGGCTGGTAAGCATGCCCAGCACGGCCAGGTGCAGCAGTTGCGCAGGGAACACGTAGAGCGGCAAACGCCAGCCGAATGCCTGCACGTTCACCACCGCGACCAGGCACCAGGCCAGCAGGATGCCCAGCGGGATCGCCAGCAGCACGGTAAGGCTGCTCAGCAGCAATGTCTGCCCAAGGCTTAGCCACACCAGATGCGTGCGCCGCACGCCCAGTGCCCACAGCGGTGCCAACTGGCCCAGGCGGGTCTGGCCCAGGGTCAGCAGGTTGATGAACAGTGCTACACCAGCCACGCCAAGGGTAAGGCTGTTGAGCGCGGCGGTGGCGGCGAAGGTGCGGTTGAACACGTCGGTCGACCAGCGCTTGAGACGTGCCTGCTCGACCACGCGGCTATCATCCAGGGCAAAGCGCTGTTGCAAGGCGGCCTTGAGCGCCGACACCTGCTCGACCGCCAGATTGACACTCAACCCGGTCAGGGTTGCCTGTGGCCAGTGCCCGCGCAGCCAGTCGGCATTGACCAGCATGTGCCCTTTGGGGTTGCCGTAATCGGCGTAGATCCCCACAACCCTCAGGGCTGGCGAAGTGTCTGCGGGTTGCCTCAGGTGATCGCCCAGTTGCAGCTTCAGTCGCCTGGCCAGC
This sequence comes from Pseudomonas sp. LS.1a, assembly GCF_022533585.1. Taxonomy (NCBI): domain Bacteria; kingdom Pseudomonadati; phylum Pseudomonadota; class Gammaproteobacteria; order Pseudomonadales; family Pseudomonadaceae; genus Pseudomonas; species Pseudomonas sp. LS.1a. The sequence goes on along the minus strand of NZ_CP092827.1, from coordinate 2,189,775 downwards.
TGTTCACTGAGCATCACCGCCTGCCCACTGGCCAGTTGCTGCCAGGCCTGCTCTTGCTGCGCCAGCAGCGGCCAGCGTGTGCGATAGACGGGATCATCGACGATGCCCTGAACCTGCACCGGCCAACCCTGCAGCTGCGTTTCCACACGCCAGCCGGGCAACACCACACCAACTGGAGGCTGCTGCCCGAGCCACTCGGCTATCTGCAAGCCCTGGGCGGTGTCCCTTGGGCTGACATACAGGTCGGCGGACAGGCGCAGGTCAAGCCAGCCGACAAAGGTCTTGCGAAAGCCCTCGGTCATGCTGCCCACGCCAATACTGGCGGCCAGCGCCAGCAACAGTGCCATCAACGCCAGGCTCAGGGCCGGCAGTTGCTGGCGGCTGTCGGCGACGAACCATTGCGACAAAGGCCGCCGGCAACGGCGCGCCAACCAGGCCAGCACCCGGTCGAGCAAGGCCGGCAGCAGCAGCGCCGCCGCCAACAGCAAGGCTGCCAGCAGGCCGAACGCGCTGGGCAAGCTGTCGCCCAGCACACCACAGCCCAGTGCCAGCAACAGCAACAGGCCGGCCACCAGGGCCTGACGCCGCAACCACGGCCCCTGCGCCAACCGCCACGCCTGAGGTTGCGCCAGCGCCAGCAACGGTAACCGAGCCGCACGCATTACGCTGCCCAAGCCCGCCAGCAGTGCCCCCAGTACGCTCACCAGCACGCCCATCAGCCACCACCCTGCGGGCAGGCTCAGCGTCCCGGCGACTTGCGCGCCATACAGGCCACGCAAGCTGGCGGCCACATCGGGCAACAACCACGCAGCCAGCCCGTAACCACTGGCCACGCCGGCCAGACCGCCCAGCACCGCTAACAGCCCCAGTTCCAGCACCAAGGCGCACAGCAGAGTTTGCAGGCCGATGCCACAGGCGCGCAGGTTGCGGATCAGGCCGCGCCGCTGTTCCAGTGCCAAACCGATTGCGGCATGGGCAATGAACAGGCCGACGACGAACGCCAGCAGGCCGAGGGCGCTCAGGTTGAGGTGGAAACTGTCGGTCAGCCGCTGCAAACCGCCATCATCCTGCTGGGGTTGCAGCTCAAGGTAAGGCGCGATATCCGCCGGTAACGGTCCCGGCGTGGCGGCCACCAGCAAGCGCGACAACTGCCCGGGCGCGTGCAGCAACGCCTGGGCATGGCCGATATCGACCACGATCACCCCCGGCGCCAGCGCTGGTTGCAGAACCAACGGCGGCAGCAGTTGCCCTTCACTGCCACGGACTGACGCCCCGGGGCCTGCATTCAGCTGACGCAAGGTGTCTGGCCCAACCCAGGCTTGCCCGGGCATGCCGATGAAGGCTTGCAGATCGAACGTTCGAGGCTGCACACCCGCGATGCTGCTGGCCGGCGGCAGGCTCAACGGCTCGATGCCGACCAACCGCACGCTGCGCCCCGGCTCCCCGGGCAAGCGCAAGCGCCCTTCCAGTACCGGCGTTACCGCCCAGCCCAGCCTGCGCAACTGCACATACAGCGCCTGGTCGAAGCGCTCGCCACGGCGTGGCACCAGTTGCGCCTGCAGCGGCCCGGCCAGCACCGCGCTGGCCCGGGCATAGTCGCTGCGTGCCTGGCTGTTCAGCGCCTGCACGCCAGTCCACAGCGCCGTGGCCAGCCACAGGCCGGTGAAGATGCTGACAAACTGCACGCGATGGCGCCGCCAGTGGCTGAGCAGCGCCAGCAGGGCTAGCAATAGAAGCCTCATCCGCCCTGCTCAGGCCGCACACGGCCGGCTTGCAGGTAACAACGCTGCTGCAAGCGCGCCGCCAGCCGCGGGCTGTGGGTCACCATCAGCACCCCACTGCCCGCCTCGGCGACCAGTTGCAACAGCAGGCTCAGCACTTCATCGCTGCTGGCTTCGTCGAGGCTGCCGGTGGGTTCGTCGGCCAGCAACCAGGCCGGGCGCCCGGCCAGGGCGCGGCCGATGGCGACCCGCTGTTGCTGGCCGCCAGACAGTTGCTCCGGGTAACGCGCCAGCAAATCCGCCAAACCCAGGCACTGCGCCAGGTAGGCCAGCCAAAGGGGATCATGCCGACCGGCCAGCCGGGCCTGGAACGCAAGGTTTGCCCCCACGTCCAGGCTGCTGATCAGGTTGTACTGCTGGAACACCAGGCCAATGCCCTCCCGCCGCCACAGCGCCAGCGACGCCTCGGAACGGCTGTCGAGCGGTGCGTCGTCGATCAGGATGCGGCCACTGTCGGCACGGTCCAGGCCGGCCACCAGGTGCAGCAAGGTGCTCTTGCCGCTGCCCGACTCCCCCATCAGCGCCAGGCTGCTGCCGCGGGCCAGGCGCAGGTCGACGCCCTGCAAAACCGGGATTGGGCCTTGGGGCGTAGGGAATGATTTGTAGAGGTTTTCGATGACCAGCATCGAGAGGCCTTGGTGGGTGAGGTCTGTTTAGTAATAGCAGGTCAAGCGCTGCTGGAGCATGAAAGTACCTATATTCACCACAAATGGATCCACTAATAATCCGATAACCGCACAAAACCCTTAAATAACGGGCTCTTTATATTGACCATGCGTACTCGTACGGCTCTAATGGATCCATTAAATAAAAACAAAACCCCGGAGAGCCTACCCATGTACCCCAAGAACACTTGGTACGTTGCCTGCACACCCGACGAAATCGCCACCAAGCCCCTGGGCCGACAGATCTGCGGGGAGAAGATCGTGTTCTACCGTGCCCGCGAGAACCGCGTAGCGGCCGTCGAGGACTTCTGTCCGCACCGCGGCGCGCCGTTGTCGCTGGGCTATGTCGAGGACGGCAATCTGGTATGTGGCTACCACGGCCTGGTCATGGGTTGCGACGGCAAGACCGTGTCGATGCCGGGCCAGCGGGTACGGGGCTTCCCCTGCAACAAGACCTTTGCTGCAGTCGAGCGCTATGGCTTCATCTGGGTCTGGCCGGGCGATCAGGCGCAAGCCGACCCGGCGCTGATCCCGCACCTGGAGTGGGCGGTGAGTGATGAGTGGGCCTATGGAGGTGGGCTTTTCCACATCGGCTGCGACTACCGCCTGATGATCGACAACCTGATGGACCTGACCCACGAAACCTACGTGCACGCCTCCAGCATCGGCCAGAAAGAAATCGACGAGGCGCCACCGGTCACCACCGTCACCGGCGACGAAGTAGTCACCGCCCGACACATGGAAAACATCATGGCCCCGCCCTTCTGGCGCATGGCCCTGCGCGGCAACGGCCTGGCCGACGATGTGCCAGTGGACCGCTGGCAGATTTGCCGTTTCACCCCGCCCAGCCATGTGCTGATCGAAGTCGGCGTGGCGCATGCTGGCAAAGGTGGCTACCACGCCGAGGCGCAGCACAAGGCGTCGAGCATCGTGGTCGACTTCATCACCCCGGAAAGCGATACCTCGATCTGGTACTTCTGGGGCATGGCGCGCAATTTCGCGGCACACGACCAGACCCTAACAGACAACATTCGCGAGGGCCAGGGCAAGATTTTCAGCGAAGACCTGGAGATGCTCGAACGCCAGCAACAGAACCTGCTGGCCAACCCCGAGCGCAACCTTCTGAAGCTGAACATTGATGCCGGCGGCGTGCAGTCGCGCAAGGTGCTGGAGCGGCTCATCGCCAAAGAACGTGCACCCCAGCCGCAACTGATCGCTACCAGCGCCACCCCTGCCTGAGGAACTGCCAACATGATCGATGCCGTAGTGGTATCCCGTAACGATGAAGCGCAGGGTATCTGCAGTTTCGAGCTGGCGGCGGCAGATGGCAGCCTGCTGCCGGCGTTCAGCGCTGGCGCGCACATCGATGTGCACCTGCCCGATGGGCTGGTGCGCCAGTATTCGCTGTGCAATCACCCCGAAGAGCGCCACCGCTACCTGATCGGCGTGCTCAATGACCCGGCCTCGCGGGGCGGGTCACGCAGCCTGCACGAGCAGGTGCAGGCCGGTGCCCGGCTGCGTATCAGCGCGCCGCGCAACCTGTTCCCGCTGGCCGAGGATGCACGGCGCAGTTTGCTGTTTGCCGGAGGCATCGGCATTACCCCGATCCTGTGCATGGCCGAGCAGTTGTCCCACAATGGCCATGATTTCGAACTGCACTACTGCGCCCGCTCCAGCGAGCGTGCGGCGTTTGTCGAGCGTATTCGCAATGCGCCGTTTGCCGATAGGCTGGTCATGCATTTTGACGAGCAGCCGGAAACCGCTTTGGACATTGCTCGAGTGCTGGGTAACCCACAAGGCGATATGCACCTGTATGTGTGCGGGCCAGGTGGCTTCATGCAGCATGTGCTCAAGAATGCCAAGGAGCTGGGCTGGCAGGAAGCCAACCTGCACCGCGAGTACTTTGCAGCTGCGCCAGTGGATGCCAGTAACGACGGTAGTTTCTCGGTGCAGGTCAACAGTACCGGGCAAGTGTTCGAGGTGCCGGCCGACCAGACCGTGGTGCAGGTGCTTGAACAGAACGGCATCGAGATCGCGATGTCGTGCGAGCAAGGTATTTGCGGTACCTGCCTGACCCGTGTGCTACAGGGTACGCCCGACCATCGCGACATGTTCCTCACCGAGGAGGAGCAAGCCCTGAACGATCAGTTCACGCCTTGTTGCTCGCGGTCGAAAACGCCGTTGCTGGTGCTGGATATCTGAGCCGGCTCACGAAGTCGGCAGGATGACCTTCATGCCTGGGTCTGGAGCAGCGCCGCCGAAGGTCTCGGCGTAACGAAGGGTGGCATTGGCATGCTCGCGCATGATCGCTTCGGCGCGGGCACCCTGGCGGTTGATCAAGGCATCGAACACCGCATGGTGCTGCATGTGGGCGAAGTTGAAGCGCCGGTATTCGCGGGCCAGGTTATGGCGGTCCACAGCCAGCGCGGTGACCGAAGCGAACGGCAGGTGATCGTTACGCGCCAGTGCTACGGCAATGGCCGGGTTGTGGCTGGCCTCGGTGATCACCTGGTGAAAGCGCATGTTGAGATCGTGGTAGGCCTGCAGGTCTGCTTCGGTCACGAAGCCCTTGTCGAACAGCTGGTCGCCATCAACCAGGCATTGTTGCAAGGCCGCGCAAGCTTGCGCGGACAAGCCACGTTCGGCGGCCTGGCGCGCAGCCAATCCTTCCAGCACGCCTCGCACCTCGACAGCTCCGGCGATCTCATCGGCGCTGACAGAACGCACCTGGAACCCTCGGCCACCAAAGCGTACCAGCAAGCCTTCCTGCTCGAGGGTACGGAACGCAATGCGCACCGGCATGCGTGAGACACCGAACAATTCTGCGGTGGGGACTTCCATCAAGCGCTCGCCGGCCGCCAGCTCGCCCGAGGCGATCATCTTGCGCAACGCGACAAGCACCATTTGACCGGGTTTGCTCATCCAGGCAACTTCCAGAGACATGAGCGGGTATCTTAGCGCAAGCCGAGAGGTTGTTGCTGACCTGTTCGGGCTGACGGGTTGCATGACAGCGCCCCCGCCTCAAGCCATGCGCTTTAGATGCAGGAGCGGGTTTGGCCGCAAAGTGGACGACGCGGAGCATGCGACCGGTTTTGTCCCCCACCGCAACCTCAAGGATACGACGCGCTTACAACGTCAGCGGATAGGTGATGATCAACCGTGTCTGATCAAAGTCACCATTGAATCTACGCCGGTTGGTCGCGTTGTTAAGCCGGATGTTGAGGTCCTTCAATGTCCCGCTCTGGAAGGTGTAGTTGACCTCGGTATCGCGCTCCCACTCCTTGCCATTGCTGCCTGCCGCCGTGGTCGCGTTCTCGCCGTGCCCGTAACGCACCATGGCCAGCAGGCCTGGCACGCCCAACGCGACAAAGTTGTAGTCGTAACGCACTTGCCATGAGCGCTCGTCAGCATTGCTGAAGTTGCCGTTGAACATGTCGTTGCCCAAGGTCCGTCCGCTACTGCCGTACACCGACATCCACTGGCTATCACCACTCACCTTCTGCAGCCCTAGGTACAACGTGTGGCCACTGCGCGCGGCAGACAGCAAGGTGTAGCCTGTACGGCTCTGGATACCGCCGATGCGCGCCTGGCCATCGTCCCGGTCGATGAAGTAACCGAGGTTGGCACCCAGCGTCCAATACCCTACTCGCTGACTATGCAGCAGGTTGAAGTAGCTCTGCTGGTAGATGTCCTCCAGTTGCGAATGCCAGACGCCGATCAGCGTACGCTGCTGGTTGAAACGGTACTCGGCACCGGCGTAGTTGAAACCGTCCGCAGTCACCCCTGGCGCAGCCCAGGCAGAAAGATCCTGCATGTCCGACGAGTTGCGCAGGCTAACCTCACGGTACTGGCCAGCCTGCAAGCTCAGACCTTCGATTTCGCGTGAGTCGAACATTGCGCCGCGGAAGGTCTGCGGCAACAGACGGCCATCGTCGTAGCGCAGCAATGGAATGTCCGGCAGCAGTTCACCTACCTTCAACTCGGTGGCCGAAATGCGCAGCTTCGCCGCCAACCCGGCGCGCCCATAGTCGTCAGCCGCGCGCCCCTCATCATGCACCGGCAGCAGTTCGGAGCCGCTTGTACCGCGGCCACTGTCCAGCTTTGCGCCGAACATG